>NZ_AKVH01000065.1:0-37219 GCF_000278565.1 Pseudomonas sp. Ag1 | reverse complement strand
GTAATGCCGGAGTRAGGGAACACCGAGCCTAGGCGAGGTGCCGACAGGCGGGGCAGAGCGCTTTGGTTACTTTGCGCTTTTGCAAAGTGACTCGCTGTAAGAGCGAAACCATAAGCCGCCGTTACCTAAATAACGGATAAACACCCCGCCCTCCCTCACCCCCCCTTCAACTCTTCAATCATAATTTCCCGCATCCGAAACTTCTGGATCTTCCCCGTCACCGTCATCGGAAACTCATCCACAAATTTGAAATGCTTGGGCATCTTGAAGTGCGCAATCCGCCCCTTGCACCACGTCTGCAGCTCAAGCTCATTAGCCACATGCCCCGGATGAAACTTGATCCACGCCACAATCGCCTCACCGTAACGCTCATCCGGAATCCCGATCACCTGCACATCCGCCACCGCCGGATGAGTAAAGAAAAACTCCTCCAACTCCCGCGGGTACACGTTCTCACCTCCGCGAATGATCATGTCCTTGTTACGCCCGGCGATGCACACATACCCATGTTCATCCATGGTCGCCAGGTCGCCGGTGTGCATCCAGCCCGCCTCGTCGATAGCCTCACGAGTGCTGTCAGGATTATTCCAGTAACCGAGCATCACGCTGTAGCCCCGGGTACACAGCTCCCCTACCTGGCCCCGAGCAACCGTGTTACCGGCGTCATCGATAATCTTGCTTTCCAGCTGTGGCTGGGTCCGGCCAACCGTCGTAACACGCCGCTCAAGGTCATCATCCGGCCCGGTCTGCAACGACACCGGGCTGGTTTCCGTCATGCCATAGGCAATCTGCACCTCACTCATGTGCATCTCGCTGATAACCCGGCGCATCACCTCGATCGGACAAGTGGCGCCCGCCATGATCCCGGTGCGCAGGCGCGACAGGTCGAACTCGGCGCGGCGCGGGTGATCAAGCATGGCGATAAACATGGTAGGCACCCCGTATAGCCCGGTGGCCTGTTCTTCGGCGACGGCAGCCAGGGTCAGCAATGGGTCGAAACCGTCACTCGGGTAGATCATCGTGGTGCCATGGGTGATGCAGCCCAGGTTACCCATCACCATGCCAAAGCAGTGATACAGCGGCACCGGGATCACCAGGCGATCTTGCGCCGTCAGGCCCAGGCTTTCGCCAACCATGTAGCCGTTATTGAGGATGTTGTGGTGACTGAGGGTGGCGCCCTTGGGGAAGCCGGTGGTGCCGGAGGTGTACTGGATATTGACGGGTTGATCGAAGTGCAGGCCGGCCTGGCGGATCTGCAATTGCTCGGGCGGGACGCCTGCCCCGAGGGCCGCCAATTGCGACCAGGGCGTAAACCCCGGGGGCGGGCTGGGATCAAGGCTGATGATGCCGCGCAGGTCAGGTTGAAGCTCCTGCAACATGCCGTGGTAATCGGAGGTCTTGAACGACCCGGCGCACACCAACCACTGGCAACCGGATTGCTTGAGTACGTACTCCAATTCACTGCTGCGATACGCCGGGTTGATATTGACCAGAATCACGCCGATTTTGGCGCTGGCGACCTGGCTGATGCACCACTCGGCGCAGTTGGGGGCCCAGATGCCCAAGCGGTCGCCGGCCTGCATCCCCAAGGCCAGGAACGCACGTGCATGCAAGTCAACCGTCTCTGCCAGTTGCCGCCAGGTGAAGCGACGCTGTTGATGGCCCACGACCAAGGCTTCGCCGTCGGAGTAGCGCGAAACCGTTTGATCAAAGGCCTGGCCGATAGTCATGGCCAGCAAGGCCTTGTCCTGACAGCCGCGGCTGTAGCTCTGATTCGATTGATCCATAACGACCCCTGTTGTCTTTTTTGTAGGTTGACGTAAACGTAAACTACGATTGACAGGCCCGCAACGCAAGTTTACGTTAACGTAAAGGTGATCGCCCTCCCCGGCGTATTGACCATACAAAAACAACGCTAGAAGGTGCCCGTCCATGAGTTACCCCTCCCTGAACTTCGCCCTCGGTGAAACCATCGACATGCTGCGCGACCAGGTGCAATCCTTCGTTGCCAAAGAACTGGCGCCGCGCGCTGCGCAGATCGATATCGACAACCTGTTCCCCGCCGATATGTGGCGCAAGTTCGGCGATATGGGCCTGCTGGGCATCACCGTGCCGGAAGAATACGGCGGCGCCGGCCTGGGCTACCTGGCCCACGTGGTGGCCATGGAAGAAATCAGCCGGGGTTCGGCTTCGGTGGCGTTGTCCTACGGCGCGCACTCCAACCTCTGCGTCAACCAGATCAACCGCAACGGCACCCATGAGCAAAAACTCAAATACCTGCCCAAGCTGATCAGCGGCGAACACATCGGCGCACTTGCCATGAGCGAGCCGAACGCCGGCTCCGACGTGGTCTCCATGAAGCTGCGCGCCGATAAACGCGGCAGTGTGTATGTGCTCAACGGCAGCAAGACCTGGATCACCAACGGCCCTGATGCCAATACCTACGTGATCTACGCCAAGACCGACCTGGAAAAGGGTGCCCACGGCATCACCGCGTTTATCGTCGAGCGCGACTCGAAGGGCTTCAGCCGCAGCAACAAGTTCGACAAGCTCGGCATGCGCGGCTCCAACACCTGCGAGTTGTTTTTCGATGACGTCGAAGTGCCGGAAGAAAACATCCTCGGCGCACTCAATGGCGGCGTGAAAGTGCTGATGAGCGGCCTCGATTACGAACGCGTTGTGCTGTCCGGCGGCCCGACCGGGATCATGCAGGCCTGCATGGACCTGATCGTGCCCTACATCCATGACCGCAAGCAGTTCGGCCAGAGCATCGGCGAGTTCCAGCTGATCCAGGGCAAGGTCGCCGACATGTACACCCAGCTCAACGCCAGCCGCGCCTACCTGTACGCCGTGGCCCAGGCCTGCGAGCGCGGCGAAACCACGCGCAAGGACGCCGCCGGCGTGATCCTCTACAGCGCCGAACGCGCTACCCAGATGGCCCTCGACGCGATCCAGATTCTCGGCGGCAATGGCTATATCAATGAATTCCCGGCTGGCCGTCTATTGCGTGACGCCAAGCTGTATGAAATCGGTGCCGGCACCAGTGAAATCCGGCGCATGTTGATCGGTCGCGAACTGTTTAACGAAACCCGCTGAACGGAGCGCGCACCATGGCTACCCTGCACACCCAGCTCAACCCGCGCTCGGCGGAATTCGCCGCCAACAGCGTAGCGATGCTCCAACAGGTCGACGCCCTGCATACCCTGCTCGCCCAGGTGCAGCAAGGCGGCGGCGCCAAGGCCCAGGAGCGGCATACGTCGCGGGGCAAGCTGTTGCCCCGCGAGCGGATCAATCGCTTGCTCGACCCTGGCTCGCCGTTCCTTGAACTCAGCCAGCTGGCGGCTTATCAGGTGTACGGCGAAGACGTGCCCGCTGCCGGGGTGATTGCCGGGATTGGCCGGGTGGAAGGCGTCGAATGCATGATCGTCGCCAACGACGCCACGGTGAAAGGCGGCTCGTACTACCCGCTGACCGTCAAGAAACACCTGCGCGCCCAGACCATCGCCGAGCAGAACCGCCTGCCGTGCATCTACCTGGTGGACTCCGGCGGCGCCAACCTGCCGCGTCAGGATGAAGTGTTCCCGGACCGCGAGCACTTCGGACGAATCTTCTTCAACCAGGCGAACATGAGCGCCCAGGGCATCCCGCAGATCGCGGTGGTGATGGGCTCCTGCACTGCCGGTGGTGCCTATGTGCCGGCGATGGCGGACGAAGCAATCATGGTCCGCCAGCAAGCCACCATCTTCCTCGCCGGCCCGCCGCTGGTGAAGGCGGCGACCGGAGAAGTGGTCAGCGCCGAAGACCTGGGCGGTGCCGATGTGCACTGCAAGATTTCCGGGGTGGCCGACCACTATGCCGACAGCGACGAACATGCGCTGGCCCTGGCTCGGCGCAGTGTGGCCAACCTCAACTGGCGCAAGCTGGGGCAATTGCAACAACGCACGCCGCTGGCGCCGCTTTATAGCAGCGAAGAGCTGTACGGCGTGATTCCGGCCGACGCCAAGCAACCGTTCGATGTACGCGAGGTGATCGCGCGATTGGTGGACGGCTCGGTGTTCGATGAATTCAAGGCGTTGTTTGGCACCACTCTGGTGTGCGGCTTTGCGCACCTGCACGGCTATCCGATTGCGATCCTGGCCAACAACGGCATCCTCTTCGCCGAGGCCGCGCAAAAAGGCGCGCACTTTATCGAACTGGCCTGCCAGCGCGGGATTCCGCTGTTGTTCCTGCAAAACATCACCGGCTTCATGGTCGGCCAGAAATACGAAGCCGGCGGCATCGCCAAGCACGGCGCCAAACTGGTGACAGCGGTAGCCTGTGCCAAGGTGCCGAAGTTCACCGTGATCATCGGCGGCAGCTTCGGCGCCGGTAACTACGGCATGTGTGGACGCGCCTACGACCCGCGCTTCTTGTGGATGTGGCCCAACGCACGCATCGGCGTGATGGGCGCCGAACAGGCCGCCGGCGTGCTGGTGCAGGTCAAGCGTGAGCAGGCCGAGCGCGCCGGCCAGGGTTTCAGCAGCGATGAGGAAGCGGCAATCAAGCAGCCGATCCTCGACCAGTACGAAACCCAGGGCCACCCCTACTACTCCAGCGCACGGCTGTGGGATGACGGCGTCATCGACCCGCTGCAGACCCGCGACGTGCTCGCCCTGGCCCTGTCCGCCGCGCTGAACGCCCCCATCGAGCCGAGCCGCTTCGGCGTGTTCCGCATGTAAATGGAGCTGCACCCCATGAGCGATTTCAACACCCTCGAACTGATCACCGACCCCCGTGGCTTTGCCACGCTGTGGCTCAGTCGTGAAGCCAAGAACAACGCGTTCAATGCCGAAATGATCCGCGAACTGATCATTGCCCTGGATCGGGTGCAAGGCGATCCGGCCCTGCGCTTTCTGGTACTGCGCGGGCGCGGCAAACACTTCAGCGCCGGCGCCGACCTGGCCTGGATGCAGCAGTCGGCCGAACTGGATTACCACACCAACCTGGACGATGCCCGAGAACTGGCGGAGCTGATGTACAACCTCGCCAAGCTGAAGATCCCGACGCTGGCGGTAGTCCAGGGTGCGGCCTACGGTGGTGCCCTGGGGTTGATCAGTTGCTGCGACATGGCGATTGGCGCCGACGATGCGCAGTTCTGCCTGTCGGAAGTGCGCATTGGCCTGGCGCCGGCGGTGATCAGCCCGTTCGTGGTGCAGGCGATCGGCGAACGGGCAGCCCGTCGCTATGCCCTCACAGCGGATCGCTTTGGCGGTCAGCGGGCACGGGAAATCGGCTTGCTGGCGGAAAGTTATCCTGCCGATGATTTGGACATACATGTCGAATTGTGGATTACCAATCTGCTGCTCAACAGCCCCGCGGCCATGCGCGCCAGCAAGGACCTGCTACGGGAAGTCGGCCACGGTGCCCTGACGCCAGCGTTGCGTCGCTACTGCGAGAACTCCATCGCCCGGATCCGCGTCAGCGCCGAAGGCCAGGAAGGCCTGCGTGCCTTTCTGCAAAAACGCGCGCCCAACTGGCAGCCTCAGGAGCCGCGTTCATGAAGACGCTTACTACCGTATTGGTAGCCAACCGTGGCGAAATCGCCTGTCGGGTGATGCGCACCGCCAAGGCCATGGGCCTGACCACCGTGGCCGTGCACAGCGCCACCGACCGTGACGCGCGGCACACCCGCGAGGCTGATATTCGTGTGGACCTGGGCGGCAGCAAGGCCGCCGACAGTTACCTGCAAATCGACAAACTGATCGCCGCGGCCCAGGCCAGCGGCGCCCAGGCGATTCACCCGGGTTATGGGTTTCTTTCGGAGAACGCAGGGTTTGCCCGCGCCATTGAAGCCGCCGGGTTGATCTTCCTCGGCCCGCCCGCCTCGGCCATTGATGCCATGGGCAGTAAATCGGCCGCCAAGGCGTTGATGGAAACCGCCGGCGTGCCGCTGGTGCCCGGTTACCACGGCGACGCACAGGATCTGGAGACTTTCCGCCAGGCAGCCGAGCGTATCGGTTACCCGGTGCTGCTCAAGGCAACGGCAGGCGGCGGCGGCAAGGGCATGAAGGTGGTCGAGGACGTCAGCCAACTGGCCGAAGCGTTGGCCTCGGCACAGCGTGAAGCACTGTCCTCCTTTGGCAATGCGCAGATGCTGGTGGAAAAGTATTTGCTCAAGCCGCGTCACGTGGAGATCCAGGTGTTCGCCGACCAGCACGGTCACTGCCTGTACCTCAATGAGCGCGATTGCTCGATCCAGCGCCGCCATCAAAAAGTCGTCGAAGAAGCCCCGGCGCCGGGCCTGAGTGCCGAGCAGCGCAAGGCCATGGGCGAAGCGGCCGTGCGTGCGGCCCAGGCCATCGGCTACGTGGGCGCGGGCACCGTGGAGTTTCTGCTGGACGCCCGGGGCAAGTTTTTCTTCATGGAGATGAACACCCGGCTGCAGGTGGAACACCCGGTGACCGAGGCCATCACCGGCCTGGACCTGGTGGCCTGGCAGATTCGCGTGGCCCAGGGCGAGCCGCTGCCGATGACTCAGGAGCAAGTGCCACTGCTGGGGCATGCGATTGAAGTGCGCCTGTACGCCGAGGACCCGGCCAACGATTTTCTGCCGGCCACCGGGCACCTGGCGCTGTACCGCGAATCCACGCCAGGGCCCGGGCGCCGGGTAGACAGCGGCGTCGAACAAGGCGACAACGTGTCACCGTTCTACGACCCGATGCTGGGCAAGTTGATTGCCTGGGGCGAGGACCGCGAACAGGCGCGCCTGCGGCTGCTGGGCATGCTCGATGAATTTGCCGTGGGTGGACTGAAGACCAACCTGGGCTTTTTGCGGCGCATTATCGGCCATCCGGCGTTTGCCGCTGCCGAGCTCGATACCGGGTTTATCCCGCGTTATCAGGATGAGCTGCTGCCTGTGCCAGGGGAGTTGAGCGATGAGTTCTGGCAGGCCGCCGGCCAGGCGTTCATGCAGACCCAACCGAGCACTGACACCCGTTCGCCCTGGGCCGACACCCGAGGTTTTCGCGCAGGCTTGCCGGGCGAGGTTTCCCTGCACCTGAGCTGCAACGGCCAGGATCGCCTGGTAATGCTGCAAGCCGGCGTCAACCCGCCCCAGTTGCACGGCGAACAATTGCTGATCGACCAGCACGGCGTGCGCCGCTCCCATCTGGCGGTACGCGAGGGCGGCAGTGTGTTTTTGCGCTGGGACGGCGAGGTTCACAGTGTCAGCCTGTTCGACCCCATTGCCGCCGTCGACGCCAGCCAGTCCCATCAGGGCGGCCTGACCGCACCGATGAACGGCAGCATCGTGCGAGTGCTGGTGGAAGTCGGGCAAACCGTTGAACCCGGTACGCAGTTGGTGGTGCTGGAGGCCATGAAGATGGAACACAGCATTCGCGCGCCCCATGCCGGCGTGGTCAAGGCGCTGTACTGCCAGGAAGGCGAAATGGTCGGTGAAGGCAGCGCACTGGTGGAGCTGGAAGCCGCGAGTTAAAACCTCGTGACCGCCTGCGCCACCACGCCGATGATCCGGCACTCTTCACTGAACAGCATCTTCGGGTATGTAGGGTTGAGCGGCACCAGGTAAAGCTGGCCGCTCTGCCTGACCCATTTGCGCAAGATCGCCTGGGAATCAAATGCCCATTGGGCCACCACCAGTTTGCCGGGCTCGGGCTGGATGGCCGGGTCCACCAGAATCATCGTGCCTTCATTGATACTCAAGCCGCTGGGGGCGGTCATGGCGTCGCCAGTCACGCGCATCCAGAACGCCTTGCCATGGGCGTGATAGTCGCTCATCTGAAAACGAGTAACGCCGTACGGCCGAGGTTCTTCCTGCAATGGGTAGCCTCCCGTCCCTTCGCTCACCGGGTAACGGTAATTCGGGTTGTAGTGCGGCGCCGGCTGCAGTTCCTCGGCAACCGCCGCGAGCGCTTTTTCGCGAACCACCAGCGCGACCTCGAGCCCATCCAGGCCCAGCTCCTGCATCACCCGGTTCATATCGGCAAGGCTCGGCACCCGACGCTTGTTCAGCCAGTGGCCGACCCCGCCCTGAGACATGCCCAGGCGCGACGCCAGTTGGTCCTGCGTGACCTTGCGGTCTTTCATGTTGGCCTTGACCAACGCTATCCATTTATCCATGGGCCCTGACAATACGTTGTGTACTCACCACGACAATAAACAGTTTGTAGTAATCAATAAAACGCCATAAATACGATTAGTACTAATATCGATTGCAGGCTTTCGACACCCACACAGAGCACTGCCCTTATGACGAACACCCCGTATACCCTGCCCGACACCTGCGATGAAGACGAGCGGCTGTTCCTGCGCAGCAGTGGCGCCGCCCAACGCGCGCTGGACTATTACCTGAAAGAGGATGCCGCACCGCCCTCCGTTGACGACACGTTGTTCGAGGTCAAGCCCGGCATCAGCGACGAGGAGGCCCTGGTCCACGCCTCCGACCTGCTGCGCAGCGCCGCGGCCACTGCGTACGAATCGGCAAACAGCGCCCACGGCAATAGCCGGGACCTGGCGTTTTCAGTGGTCTATTTGATCGATATGGCGAAGGTGATGGTGGAGCGGTCACTGCGGCTTTCGGCGAGGGGTGCCGAACAGCCGGCCAGTCTGTAACAGGCACGCGGGAAAAATATTTCTATCCGAGGGATAAAAACATTTGACTTGCAAATGATAATGATTATTATTGGACCCAGCTGATCGCGAGATCAGTCGATAGACCAAGAGACCTTAGGTCGGACTCTTGGAATATCTCCTCATCAGGCTAATCACGGTTTTTGACCCGGCTCTTTGGCCGGGTCTTTTTTTTGCCAGTTTTTCCCTGGCGTGACTTCAGGCTAATGAAGACTGTGTGTTGCTTGATGGCGCGCATGGTAGCAAAAGACCATCGCCAAAAGAAAGTCGATCGAGCGCTCTAGGCCGGTTCTTTCAAAAATAGCACTTGAGAATCAATCTCATAGATTCTAAGCTGCGGCGGCGTCATGGACGACGCCCCCCTCTTCACCCGCAAAAATTGCATCCAGGCTTTGCCCCGCTCCGGTGTAAAATGCCCGCCACAACACTCATATTCAGGCAACCAGACTATGACCGTGGCCTTGACCTCCATCAAGATCAGCACCGACTTCGACAGTGGCAATATCCAGGTGCTCGACGCCAGTGATGCTCACCAGTTGCTGCTGGCGATAAAGCCCGATACGCGCAGCCAGCACTTCCAGTGGTTCCACTTCAAGGCCGAAGGCATGCACGTGGGTCACACCCACACCTTCCGCCTGAGCAATGCCGGCCACTCGTCTTACAAGCACGCCTGGAGCGGCTACAACGCCGTGGCGTCCTACGACCATATCAACTGGTTCCGGGTGCCCACCCGCTTTGATGGCGAAACGCTGCACATCACCCTCGAAACCCGTGAAAAACAGGCCTGGTTCGCTTACTTCGAACCCTACAGCCGCGAACGCCACGACTGGCTGATCGACCAGGCGCTGAACCGCGCCGGCACGCAATTGCTGGCCACCGGCAAAAGTGTCGAAGGCCGTGATATCCAACTGCTGCGCCGTGGCAAGGGCGAGGCCAACAAGCGCAAGGTCTGGATCATCGCCCAGCAGCATCCCGGCGAGCACATGGCCGAATGGTTTATGGAAGGCATCATCGAGCGCCTGCAACAGGACGGTGACGCCGAGCTGAAAAAGCTCCTGGCCGCCGCCGACCTGTACCTGGTACCGAACATGAACCCCGATGGCGCGTTCCATGGGCATCTGCGTACCAACGCCATGGGCCAGGACCTCAACCGCGCCTGGCAGAGTGCGAGCCAGGAGATCAGCCCCGAAGTACTGTTCGTCCAGCAACAAATGGAAAAGTACGGCGTTGACCTGTTCCTGGATATCCACGGCGACGAGGAAATCCCCTATGTGTTCACCGCCGGTTGTGAAGGCAACCCGGGCTACACGCCACGTATCGAGCAGTTGGAAAAACACTTCCGCAGCCACCTGAGCAACCTCACCCGGGATTTTCAGACCGCGCATGGCTACACCCGCGACCTGCCGGGCGAAGCCAATATGACCCTGGCGTGCAACAGCGTCGGCGAGAAGTTCGATTGCCTGTCCCTGACCCTGGAAATGCCCTTCAAGGACAACGACGACGCGCCCAACCCGCACACTGGCTGGTCGGGCAAACGCTCGATGCAGTTGGGCAAGGATGTGTTGAGCAGCGTGGCGGATATCGTCGGCGTATTGCGCTAAACATCCACGATCCCGGCGACGGCTGCCTCACAGCAACCGCCGCCGGGGAAGGCTTCAGTCCTTGCTGCCGGTCATGCTTTGCAACACACCGTCACGCCGGATCAAACCGTGGAACAGCGCCGCCGCCAGGTGCAACAACACCGTCAGAAACAGCAAATACGCCAGGTAACCGTGAGCCTTGCGCAACACGGCAAACAACGGCGCATTCGCCCCCACCAGCGCCGGCAACTGTACCGAACTGCTGAGCATCACCGGGTCGCCGGCCGCTGAAATCATCGCCCAGCCCAGCAGCGGCAACACCAGCATCAACGCATACAGCACCACGTGGGAGGCCTTGGCCGCCAGCACTTGCCACAGCGGCAAGTCGGCAGGCAGCGGCGGCTGGCGCGTGGAAAAACGCACCACCAGGCGCACGATCACCAGCGCCAGGATCGCAATGCCCAGCGGCTTGTGCAGGTGGATCAGCCACTCATGGCGTTCGGAAACCGAGGCTACCATGCCCGCGCCGATAAACAGCATGGCGATGATCATCAACGCCATCAGCCAATGCAGCAGCCGCGCCAGCGGGGCGAAAAACCGGGGTTGGGCATTCATGGCTTCGACTCCTGAGGGGCGCTGTGCAGCTGGCTGACTTCGCTGGTGCGACGCAGGTAGGAACTGGCGTACGCCGCCGAACGGGCGGCCAGCAATGGGTCATTCGAGGCTTCGATACCGCTCGGCAGCACCAGTGGATCAAAGTTGATGTCACGGCAATCACCGTCCATTTGCGGCTGGCTGCTTTCCAGCACCAGGGTCCCGGCATTCAGCACCTTGTGCTCACCGGTCCAGGTCTTGCTGGCGTCATCTACCGGGTCGCCCGGGTTGGCCAGGGTGAGGTTCAACTGCCAGCGCAACGGCCCGGCCACCAGGCGCTGGGCCAGGTCTTTTTCGAGGAAGTCGCTGCCGGCGGGCGCCGTGGCCCCCGCAGCATCCTGGCTTTGCGGTACGACGCCCCAGCGCACGGCCTGGCGTTGGCCGCTGGCGTTTACCAGGTAAAACGCGTTGATGCCGTTATAGGTTTCAGTGGCATAGCTGGCAGACGGCTTGGCGGTCTTGACCCAGGCCAGGAACGGCGCGGTCTCGGGGTGCGCCGCGAAGAACGCCGGCATGCCTGCCGGGTTCGGCTTGCCGGTGGCCGGGTCAGGTGCGCCGGCCTTGAGCATCTCGAAGAAGGCCTCGGGCGTGCCCACCGGGAACACCGGCATGCTGTTCATCCCGGTGCGCCATTGCTGGCCGTTGGCCAAGTTGAACTGCAAGGCAAAACTGCGGATCGGCACGCTGCTGTCCGGCGCATACGGGTTGCCGCTGGGCAGCGCAAAACGCCCGATAACCGGGGTACGCGCCTCGCTGAATACCTGGGCACTGGAATACTGGCGCGCTTCGGGGCTGCTCTCGAAATAACCGGCCACGCACACGCCCTTGGCATGGTTACGCCGGTAGCCAGGGTGCAAGCCGTTGTTGGTTTCCAAGGCATTGACCAGGGTTTTGGGACGCAACCGCTGTGGGTCGAGGCTCCCGTTAACGTAGGCAAACGCCCCGGCCACGACGGCAACCACCACGCCGATGCTGGCCAACCGAATTATCAGGCTTGCGGTGCTCAGCGGCGGACGGGGCGGTGATGAGTGATCTACCATGAAATAACTCCAGGGCCCAAGGCCTTGAGTGGGTGAAACATAAGGTCGGAACACTTGGGACGAACGCCAGCGCACTCTATTCCCTGGCCTGCTGTTTATTTTTATTGGCCTGGAATAACCTTCAACGCCGGACGTCTTCCTAGTCCCAGCGTAGTGACTAGCCAGAATCCCATGCACGAACTCGACGAACAGTTACGTGAACTCATCCCCAGGTTGCGGCGTTTTGCCGTGTCCCTGACGCGTAACACCAGCAGCGCCGACGACCTGGTGCAGGCGAGCCTTGAGCGCGCGATCATCAGTTGGGCCGACAAACGCCTCGAAGGCGACTTGCGCGCCTGGCTGTTCTCGATCCTCTACCGGCAGTTCCTCGACGCCCATCGGCGCTCCCGGCGGTACACACGCATGCTGGAATTTTTCACCGGCCGCGATGATTCGCAGCCGTCGGTCGAGCGCACCGTCATCGCGCAATCGACCCTGCAAGCCTTCGACAAATTGAACACCGAACAGCGCGCCCTGCTGCTGTGGGTCTCGGTGGAAGGCTTGAGCTACAAAGAAGTCGCCGACATCCTCGAGGTGCCCGTGGGCACCGTGATGTCTCGCCTGTCGCGCGCGCGCCAGGCCCTGCGCCAGCTCAGCGACGGCGAAATCACCAGCCCTGCCCTGCGGATACTCAAATGATCAGCCTGCCTCCCAGCGAACGCGATTTGCATGCCTACGTCGATCACCAGCTCCTGGACGCCGACCGCCGCCAGCTCGAAACCTGGCTGGCGGCCCACCCGGACGTCGCCGCCCAGGTGCACGCCTGGCAACAGGACGCGCAGCACCTGCGGGCCTCGTTGAGCGGCGCACTGCAACAACCCGCCAACCCCGAGCTGGACCCGGCCCTGATTCGCCAGCGGGTCAAGCGCCAGTCACGCCGCCATCTCGCAACCGCCGCCATGCTGTTGATTGCCGTCAGTGTCGGCGGCCTCGGCGGCTGGCAGGCCCGCCAGGCTACGCTGCTCGAGAGCATGGCGCCCATGAGCGACGCGATGCAGGCCTACCGCCTGTTTGCCCAGGACGGCATCTTGCCCGCCGACTACCACGTGCAAAGCGGTGGCGACATGCAAGGCTGGCTCGACCGTTACTTCAACCAGGCCTACCGCCTGCCGGACCTGAGCCAGGCCGGGTTCAAGGCGGTCAGCGGGCGCCTGCTCAGTACCGAACAAGGCGCGGCGGCCATGGTGCTGTATGAAGACCCCCAAGGGCGACGCATCAGTTTCTATATCCGTCCGCCAGGCCCGGAAAACAAATTCCTGCCCCGTGGCAGCCGCAGTGCCGACGGGCTGCAGGCCGAATACTGGTCGGGCGCGGGCTACAACTATGCGATGGTCAGCCCGCAAGACCCGTCGACCACGCAGATGCTCAAGCAGACGATGCGGTTCTAGAAGGCCACATCCAGCACCACGTTATCGACGTAGGTGCCGGCCGGCGGTGTTGTCTGGTTGGTATAGATCGCGGCGTTGTAGTTGAACACCTGGCTACCGGTACCCAAGCCATTCCCGGGATTCACCTCAGCCGTTGAGCTGGCGCGCCGGGCGGTGCTCACGCTGCCCCAGCGGGTGGTGGTGGCGCTTTTGAAAATGTCGTAATTCAGGAAATTGCTGCCAGAAACCATCCGCCGCTGCCCACCCACACTCACCGGGTTCTGGCCATCGCTGATGCCCACGGTGTAGGCGCTGCCCTTGGTGCAGGCAATGGTGGCCTGCCCGTTCACGCTGGAAAAACCACTGACTACCGGCGCACTGCCGAAGGCGATGTTGGGTGCAGAGATTGTGCAGTCGTTAGCCACGGTCATGCTGACGGTCAGAGAAGCCGTGCCACTGCCGGTGTCCCGTATGACACAGAGAGAACCCACACCGAGGACCGAGCAATAATTCCAGGTCCAGGCAATGCTTAGTGTCTCAGTATAAAGGCCGGCCGCCACATTGCTGCCGATGATGGAACTCAGATAAAGCGGCACGGTTTTCGTGCCCGGCCCGGATACCAGCCCCAGGCTTTGGGCGATGCCGGTGGCACCGAAATCGAATTGGGTTCCACGGGTGATCGGATAACTGGTGCTGTTACTGCCGTAGATCGTATAGCTGATGATATCCCCAGTGGGGCCGACCATGCCGCTGGTGGCCGACGTGATGGTTGCATAGAAGTGATCATTGGCTGCCAGCAACGAGATCAGCGTGGCCCCACAATTCAAGCCGGCATTGGTGGTGGAACTGGTCTGGGGAGCGGTGCGCACCGTCATCGAACTGATCGAGCCAAAGCCGGCCGGCGAGGTGGTTCCCGGCACCGAGCACGCGGCCATCACCTGTGTCGAAAAGCCCAGCCCCGCCAGCACCAGCAGCCCCACTATGCATTCCTTGCCCCGCACACCCACACTCCTTATCTCATTGGCAAACCAGTGGCCCGATCAGCGGCACCTGTGCTTCGTTGATATCCAGATCGAACGTTGCCTGGCAGGTACGGCCCTCACCCACAGTGACTTGCAAGGTGTTGTGGGCCGCCAGGTTCTCCAGGTACACCAGGCCGTCCCAACCCACCACCGCCCGCGCGCCGGTTTGCTCGTGACGCACCTGGCTGCCCAGGGGCAGTTCCTGATGCTGGGCATCCACCAGGGTGATACTGGCCGCGATCACCCGGCGCACCGGGAATTCCAGCAAATAGCCGCTGCCGCGACGCACCGCCACCCGCTGCTCGACATTCGGCGTCTGCACGGTGACCGGCAGGTTCAGCGGGTCGATTTCATATTTGCCGCGGTAATAAGCGCTGCTCCACGGCACCAGCAGATGCCCGTTGCGATCGGTTTCACCCACTAGCTGGTTTTCGTAAAGCACCGGCACCCCGGCATAACCATCGGTGCTCACCACCACAAACGCGTCATTCACCCGATTAGCCGCGAACACTTGCTTGTCCATCCACACCAACGAACCGCTGGCATCCGCCCAGCGGGTCTCGGCGTCGCTGCTGCCATAGACGCCCGCCTGCAATTGCACCGACTGCATGCGCCAGGTCAGGTCGGCCTGGCGATAGGCGGGGCCGTCGCCACTGGCATACCCCAGGTTGTAGCCCACGCCGCCTTCGGACGGCACCGCCCGGCTGTAGTTGACCCGCTGGCGACTCTCGCCGGCCTGGCTGCGCTCGTTGCTCAAGGCCAGGCTGCCATAGATGTCGAACGGGATGACCAACTGCGCCTGCATGGCCCAGTTGCTGTCACCGACCTCGCGGTTGGCCGACAGGTAGAAACTGGTGTTGCGCCACAGCTGTTTGCTCCAGGTGAGGTTCATCAGCCGGGTGCGGGAGTCATCGGCCGCCTGCACATCGAAATAGCCGGCACCGATGCTGCCGAAATCGTTGAGGTTCAGGCTCAGGGTCACCTGCTCGCTGCGCTTGCTGAGGCTCGCATAAGGCGTGTCGACCAGGGTCAGGTCGGCGTACTGGTCGCGGCGTTCTACTCGCTGGTATGACAGGCTGTAGCGCTGGTTGCTGTATTGATAACCGAAGCTCAATTGCTGGCCGGTCTCGCCATCAAACTGGCTTTGGCTGAGGGCGGTATTGAGCACCCCGAAGTTGCCCAGCCGCACGTTGCCGCCGAGCCCGCCCAGGGTCAGGTCGCCTGAGGCTTCGGCATGGCTTTCCAGGGTGAAGTAGTCCGACACCCCGTAACGAAACGTGCCGCTGGCCACGCCCGGCCCGTAGCCAAAATCCCGAATGGTGTAGTCGCGGCGCAAATTACCGGCCGCCACGGAAAAATCCGACAGGCCTTTTTGCAACAACGTACTGGTGACGTAGAACGGCACGGTGGTCGACACCTGCCGGCCCAGGGCATCGGTGGTGACCACCACCGCTTCGCCGGCGCCGTTGATAAACGGCACGTTGGTCAAGGTGTAAGGGCCCGGCTGCAGATCTGCGCTGCTGGATTTGTAGCCATTGATGAACAGGTCCACCGACGACGGCACCGCCGCCTCCCCGGCAAATTGTGGCAAGGGGTAAGTCACCAGGTCCGGGCGTACGCCGAAATCCCGCGACACTTGCACCCCGCCCAGGCGTACCGAACTGCTCCACGGCAATGCGCTGCTGATCACGTCGCCCGCCTCGTAGGTCAGCAGGCGCTCATCGTCGGAAAAGCGCCAGGTGGTGTCATAGCGCCGGTAGCCATTGTTCAAAGTGCTGCCGCTGGCCTGGCCGCCAAAGGTGGTGCGGTATTGGCCGGTATTGGACAAGGTGCCCCAGGTATCGAACAGCCGCACTTCGTTGAAAATGCCCAGGTATGTGCCGGCGTCATCGGTGTCGTTCAGGTAAGCGTCATAGTTGAGCAACGCACCAAAACTGGTGAGTGCCTGGGCGCGCGGGTAGTTGTTGCGACTGCCGATGAACTGCGCCGGCAACCACGCCGGCGGTACCGTCAACATGAGGCGCTGGCCCTGGCTGTCGTAATCGGTGTGCAGGCCCGGCAGGTGGTCCAGCGCGACCTCGGTGGTGATCTCGGCCGGCAGCTTCATGCCCACGTCCCGCAAGGTGGCCGCCGGCACAAACAGGCCGCCGGCGCGCTGATCCACGGCCACCACCCGGCCAGTGTCCATCCGGTTGACCACCAGTTCGAGGAACAACTGTGCATCGGCAACAGCCTCCATGTTGCTGGGCGGCGGCGGCAACGGCGCGGCCACGCCAAGCGGCGCAAGCACCAGGCCCGCCAGGCCGCCCACCACCCACACCGATCGCCATCGACTACGAGCCCAACCATGGCTCACCAAGGCATTGTGTCCATCAATGGACATCTCCATCCGTTAAGACCAAGGGCTGCTCCATGCCCTATTCCATTGCGTTACCGTCCCGGCGCAAGGTTCTCCAGTTGCGCTGCGCCATTGACTCGCACCTGCAGCGGCTGATCGCCCGCGACACCTTGTGGCACCGGCCAGCGCATGGTTGCGCCCGGCAGTACATAGCCGAGCAGGCCGTCTACCAGCGGCCGGGTCTGCCCGCCCTGTTTGAACGCCACATCGGTGAGCCGCGCGTGCACCGCGCCCTGGTTGCGCATCTCCACATAGTTGCGCCCGCCGACGGTGACTTTTTTCCAGCTCAGGTCAGGCTTGCCCGCGCCCTTGGGGTCGCGCTGGCGCGTCGCGTCTTCCTTGCTCCACAGGCCTGCGCCGTAGGCGAACAACGGCACCGAATAACGCATCTGAAAGCGGATGGCTGCGGCCGTCTTGCCATCGGCTGCGGGGGTTTCAGGGGTGGCGGCGGGGATTTCGTCGATGATGATCCGATAGGCCAACTCCTGGCCCGGCGGCACTTCCCGGGTCCGGGTCAGGCGCACCAATTGCTTCTGCCCCGGTTCGATCTTCGCCACCGGCGGGCTGCCGATCACGTCGCGCTGGTTCTGGTACTGCTCGTCAAACCCGCCCTGGCTCCAGGCAAATACCCGGATCTGCAGGTTGGCAGTCTCTGTACCGCGGTTCTCCAACCACAAGGCGCTGGCCTGTTGATCGGCCTCCAGCACCGGGTCAATGGGCCAGATCAGCACCGAACTGGCAGCCTGGACCTGCCCGGCGCCCAACGCCACCAGACCGATAAAACCCGCAACCCAATACCGCCGGGAAGCTGCAAACATAGATTCCACTCCTCATGCCAATCGCCTTACCAGGACAGCTGCACCTGCAGCACGTCGCTGTACGTCCCCCCAGGCTGATTACCCGGTAACACCACCCGGCCGTAAATCGGCAGGGTTATATTGTTCGCGTTGCTGTAGGCCACGCTGACGCTTTGACTGATCCCCAGGCTCTGGCTCAGGGCCGCGTCCTGAAACAGCTGGTACGCCACTTGGGCACTGCCGCTATTGAGTTGCATGTGCCGGCCACTGGCGTTGTACAAGCCGCCGTTGACGCTCATGTTCAAGGTGACTCCCGGAGTGCATTGCAGCGTTACCCCGCTGCTCAGCGCCACCGACACCGTGCTGGTGGACAACGACGAATAGCTGCCGAACGCCAGGCTGCCGTAGTTCGTGCCGCCGCCCACCACCAGGCAGCCTGCGGCAATCGTCGCGCTGACCTGGATCGTCTGGCTGGTCACCGCCAGCAACGACAACGGCATCCCCCAACCCGTGATGACCGCCAGCGTCGCCCAGCAGGCCCGCTTCATCGCACTAGAACGTCAATTGCACGGACACCGTGTCGGTGTAGGTACCCGCCGGCAGACCTGCCTTGCCCACGGCCTGGCCGTAGATGTTCACGGTTTGCGCAACGCCCGTGCTCGCACCTACGTTGATGGTTCCGTTGATCGCCAGGAGTGTCGAATGCCCGGTGTCGGTGTAGAAGTCATACGGCACATAATTGGCCACGCCGTCATACAGCGCCCGGGTGCCGCCCGTGGACTGGCCGTCATGGGAGCCCGCACCCACGGTGATCACCGGCGAGGTGCCCGAGGAACACTGGATCGACAACGCGCCTCCACCGCCGCCCAGCACCTGGCCGGACTGCGTGGTGAACTGGCTGTTGGTGGTACCGAAATTGATCGTACCGAAGTTCAAACCGGTGGTGCCGCCCACGCCGTTGACCAGGCAACTGTTGGTCAGGATCAGCGTGGAGCTGATCTGCCCGGTGACCGTCGTGGCCGCCTGGGCACCCGATACCCAGGCCAGTGCGACCAATGGGAGAACTGCTTTAGATACAAGTGCATGCATGATGTCCATCCTCATGAATTACCAATCCAGAGTCACCGTCAGGGTGTCTGTGTAGATGCCGGCCGGTAGGGCCCTGGTATTCGCCACCACCGAGCCGAATACCGGGATCGGTACCTGTGCGCCCTTGGTCACGACGAAATTGCGTTGCTGGCCGATGCTGTAGGTGCTTCGGCCCGCAGGATCGGCCGACAGCCGATACGGTATGGTTTGCCGGCCATTGCTCAAGCGCCGGGTGATGCCGTCGCCATGGGCGCCGCCGTCGATGGTCACGGTGAAACTGCTCACCACCGACGGGTTGCAGGACACCGCGAGCGCGGCCTTGTCGCCATCACTGATGCCGGCACCCAGGCCCTTGTCCCAGGTGGGTCCGTGGCTGCCGAAATCCAGCAAGGCCGAGCCGCCATCCGGGCTCACCGGCGCGCTGTCGGTGCCTTTGCTCACCTGGCAACTGGCAGTGATCACCAGCCGTGCGTGAATCTGCCCGGCGACCGCCGCCTGGGCGTCCTCGGCCAGGAGCAACAGGCCGCCCAGCGCGATGCAGGCCAGGACGCGGCTTACCATGTCACCGTCACTTTGAGCAGGTCGGAATAACGCCCCACGGCCGGTATTTCCTTGAGCGGCTCGATGCGTCCATAAAGTGGCAAGTCCACCGTGCCGGAATCGGGCACACGGCCGCTCAACGGTACGTCCACGGCCAAGGGGATGCGGCGTGCGGCATCGGCATAAATTCGATAGGGAATGGGTTTGATCGAGGGGGCAGCAGCGCCCAGGTAACGTACTTCGCCGATGCCGCCATGCAGGCCGCCGTCGACACGCATCTGATACGGCGTATCCGGGTTGCACTCCAGGCGTGGCTGGCGCTGGCTGATCAAGGCTGCACTCAACGGGCCTGCCGGGTCATCCAGCCGGGAGCCGCTGCCGAAATCCAGTACGCCGAGCTGCTCGATCCCTGCTTCACGCGTGGTGCCGACCAACTGGCACCCCCGCTGCACGTCGATACGCACCTCAACCTGGAGCTGGGCACCATAAACCGTGTAGCAGAGCATCGCGCTCATGATTGCCAAGACTGCGTGTCCCTTCACTGCCCCAAATCCTTATACAGGGGTGACTGCTGTGTATGAGGTTAGTCACTTGAAGGGAATCCGCCAGTCAGGTCGGTGTTTTGGATCCATTGACCCATGCCTTTTCCAGATAGCTCGCGCCGTGCTTCTCTATTGGTCAAACCGCGACCGGCGCTCTAAAGTGAGCGACCACCGAAACACAGAGTGACTGACATTGGCTGCTTTACCGCCCCTGCTCAAACGGTTGCTGGGTAAAACCGCGGCGACCACCGCCGCCCCCGGTATCAGCGCATTCTTCCAGGGCAAGGCCCGGCAACAGGGCTATACCCTCAGTCCAAGCCAGCAACAGGTGATCGAGACCATGTCCCGGCAAACCGACCATCTGCTGGCCGGGCGCCCTACCCGCAGCCTGTACCTGCACGGCGCCGTCGGCCGGGGCAAGAGCTGGTTGCTGGACGGCTTTTTCCAGGCGTTGCCGATTGCCGAGAAACAGCGCGTGCACTTCCACGACTTTTTCGCCCGTCTGCACCAGGGAATGTTTGCCCATCGCCAGCAGCGCGATGCCTTGGCCGTGACCCTGGATGAGTTGCTCGATGGCTGCCGCGTGCTGTGCTTCGACGAGTTTCACGTACACGATATCGGCGATGCGATGCTGATCAGCCGCCTGTTCAAGGCCCTGTTCCGGCGCGGAGTCTGGGTGCTGGTAACCTCCAATTATCCGCCCGCCGGGTTGCTGCCGAACCCCTTGTACCATCAGCGGTTCAAGCCGGTGATCGAGCTGATCAGCGCGCGCATGGACGTGATGGAAGTCAGCGCCCCCCAGGATTTTCGCAGCCTGGCCCAGGCCCATGGCGATCAGCGGTTCAGCGCTGGCCAGTTCGTGTGGCCGGGGACTGCCGCGCAACGCCAAGCCCTGGGCCTGCCGTCAGTGGATCAGGCCCCGGTCAGCCTGACCGTCGGAGCCCGGCAATTGACTGCCCGCTGGCACCAGGACCGCAGCATTGCCTTCACCTTCAGCGACCTGTGCGAACAACCGACCGCCGTCATGGACTACCTGCAGCTGTGCCGCGACTATGAACGCTGGATCATCGACGGCCTGCCGCACCTGGCGGACTGTCCGATTGCCGCCCAGCAACGGTTCATCAACCTGGTGGACGTGCTCTACGACCAGGACAAGCAATTGGTGCTGATCGGCGAGCAGCCGCTGGAGCAATCCCTGAGCGGCCAGGCCATCGATTTGGCGCGCACCGCCAGCCGCCTGGGGCAGTTGCAGAAGATCGGGCCGCAACCCGCTATCATGAGCGCCATTCACGCCCCTATTGCCGAGTGACGCGCCGTTCATGGATACCCTTGCCCAACTCAAGGCCGGCCAATTGGCCGGCATCAAACGCCTGGACCTGCGCTGTGGGCTGACCGAGTTCCCTCGGGAAATCTTCGACCTGGCCGACTCCCTGGAAATCCTCAACCTGACCGGCAATGCCCTGAGCAGCCTGCCGGATGACCTGCACCGCCTGCCCCATTTGCGCGTGCTGTTCTGTTCGGAAAACGCCTTTACCGAACTGCCGCAATGCCTGGGCCAGTGCGCGCAGTTGAGCATGATCGGCTTCAAGTCGAACCAGATCAGCAGTGTCCCGGCGACGTCGCTGCCACCCTTGCTGCGCTGGCTGATCCTCACCGATAACCACATCAGCCAATTGCCGGACGAACTGGGTGAACGGCCTTTGCTGCAAAAACTGATGCTGGCCGGTAACCACCTGGAGCAGTTGCCGCAAAGCCTCGCCCAGTGCAAAAACCTCGAATTGATCCGCATCGCTTCCAACCGCATGACCCGCCTGCCGGACTGGTTGCTGGGTTTGCCGAGCCTGACCTGGCTGGCCTACGCCGGTAATCCGGTAGAGATGGCCGTGGAAGAGGCCCGCCATGACGCGACGCCAAACATTCCCTGGTCCGAGCTGGAATTGAGCGAAGTGCTGGGGGAAGGCGCTTCCGGAATCATCCGCAAAGCGTACTGGGCCCCGTCAAGCGGGCCGGTCAAGGCGGTCGCGGTCAAACTCTATAAAGGCAGCATTACCAGTGACGGCTCGCCCCTGCACGAAATGCACGCCTGCATCGCCGCCGGACTGCATGCCAACCTGATCAAGGTAGAAGGCCGTGTCGTCGACCACCCGGAAGGCCTGGCGGCGCTGGTGATGCAACTGATCGAACCGAGCTACCGCAACCTCGCGGCCCTGCCGAGCCTGGCGTCGTGCACCCGGGATATCTACGAGCCCACCACCCGTTTCAGCGCGGATGTGGCGCTGCGCATGGCCCGGGGCATCGCTTCGGTGGCGGCGCACCTGCACGCGCAAGGCATCACCCACGGTGATCTGTACGGCCACAACATTCTGTGGAATGAAGCCGGTGAATGTCTGCTTGGGGACTTTGGTGCAGCGTCGTTTCACGCCACGGTCGACAGCCAGGAAACCCGCGCGTTGCAGCGCATCGAAGTCAGGGCGTTCGGGGTGTTGCTGGGGGAATTGCTGGAAAGGATTGATGCGGGGTTGAACGAGCAACAGCGCGTGGCACTGGAAGCCTTGCGGGACAACTGCTGCCAGCCGGATGTGTTGGCCCGGCCTGGGTTCGAGGAAATCACAAGCTTGTTGCAGTCTTCCAAACTCCGCTAAACCCATGTGGGAGCGGGCTTGCTCGCGAATGCGGTGTGTCAGTCAATACATGCTTGGCTGGTACACCGTATTCGCGAGCAAGCCCGCTCCCACATTTGGACCGGGTTCACATCAAATCAGAATCAACCCGCCAACCCGACGAACATGTCCTGCACGTCGTCATGGTTGTCCAAGCCTTCCAGGAAGGCTTCGACTTCGGCCATCTGCTCATCGCTCAAGCCACTCACCGGGTTCTTCGCGATGTAGCCGAGCTTGGCCGACAGCACGGTGAAGCCCTGCTCCGGCAAGGCTTTCTGCACGGCGTCCAGGTCGGTGGTCTCGGTGATGAACAGGGTCGTGCCCTCTTCTTCGCCTTCCTCGAAATCCTGGGCACCGGCTTCAATCGCGGCCATTTCCGGATCGGCGTCGGGGCTGTCCGGCGAGGCTTCGATCAGGCCTACGTGGTTGAAGTCCCAGGCCACGGAGCCGGACGCGCCGAGTTGGCCCTTGCGGAACGCCACGCGGATTTCCGCCACGGTGCGGTTGATGTTGTCGGTCACGCATTCAACGATCAGCGGCACCTGGTGCGGGGCAAAACCTTCGTAGGTTACGCGGTGGTATTGCACGGTCTCACCGAGCAGACCGGCGCCTTTCTTGATCGCGCGTTCCAGGGTTTCCTTGGGCATCGAGGCCTTTTTGGCCTGCTCCACCACCAGGCGCAAATGTGCGTTGGTAGCAGTGTCGGCACCGTTGCGGGCGGCAATGGTGATCTCTTTCACCAGCTTGCCGAAGATCTTGCCCTTGGCATTGGATGCCGCTTCTTTATGTTTGACTTTCCACTGTGCGCCCATGACTCACTCTCTTCTGTCCATCGCGCCGAGACGTCTACTGGCCGGCGCTTTGGGGGCAGAGTTTATAGCGCTGAAACACTCTAATCCACCAAAAAACCGGCCATGCCCCTCAGGTCCGCAAGGGATTGATGGCGCGCTCACGGTCGGGCACGAAGTCGCCCACCTGCGCCAGCACCGCCGGCCTGGCGTTCCAGTAGGGCATCAACACCAGCGAGGAAAACAACGCGGCGCCGGCAAACACGATAAACACCGTGACGGTGTCGAAGTAGCCCGGCAACAAGCCGCCCAGGACTGCACCCACCGAACCGCAGCCGTTGACGAACCCCGCCGCCGTCGCGCCGGCCTTGGCGGTGCCGAAGTCGATGGCGGCGGTGCTGCTGATCATCGAGTCCGGCCCGTACAGGGTCAGGCCCATCACAAACAGCAGCGCCATCACCAGCGCCACGCTGCCGGTGTGCAAGGCGCCCATGAACAACGCCAGGGCCACGGTCAGCGCCAGCAGGCTGAGGACACAGGCCGGCATGCGCCGGGCGCCGAACAGTTTGTCGGACGCCATGCCGATCATGATCGGCCCCAGCAACCCCGCCAGCTCGAACGCCGTCGGCACAATCGCCGCGCCGACCTTGCCCACCGACGGCATCTGCTCATACACAATCACCGGCCCCCACAACAGGATCGCGTAACGCGCCGGTTTCAACAGAAAGTACGCCAGCCCCAGGGTCAACACCGTGCGGTTGCGCAAAATGGCCCGCAGCGGCTCCAGCACACTGGCATTCTTCTCGGCGGCAGTCTGTTCCGGTTCCGGTTCCACTGCCGGTAACCCCACATCCTGTGGCGTGTTGCGCTGGAAAATGAAAAACAGCACCGCGACCACGAAGACCACAGCCGCACTGGAGATAAATGCCGCATGCCAGGTGCCGATCAGCGTATACGCCCACCATCCGGCAAACGGCGACGCCACCAGGCCACCAAAGGCGTAGCACGAGCTCCATAAACCCAGCACCCGGCCACGCTGCTGCGCCGGGAAGAAACTGCCAAGGTTCTTGCACAGCCCGGACCAGCCGGTGGACTGGGCCAGGCCCTGGATCAACATGCACGTGACAAAGATCGGTAACGTGGCAAACGTGCCCATCACCAGGGCGGCGGCGGCTGAAATCAGCAACCCGCCGAGTACCACCACACGCGGCCCGAAACGGTCGGCGAGCATGCCCCAGGTGAATTGGCCAACGGCGTAGGCCGCCAGGTAGATGCCATCCAGGTTGGCCATCATCATCTTGTCCAGCGGGAAACTCGGGTCGTCGACGATCCCCAGCTTGGCCACCGAAAAAGCCTTGCGGGTGAAATAGAAGGCCGCGTACGCCAGCCAGGTGATGGCGAAAATCTGCACGCGCCAACGCTTGATGTGACTCAAGGGAGTATTCATGGTGGTTCTGACCTCGGGTGTGAGTGTGCCGGCAGAATGAAAAGCAAACGCCTGTATTTTTATTGTTGAGCACTGCAGTACCGGCGCTTGGAGGGGCGCGGTATTGGTCAGATGAGTCCCGCTGGTGAGCACGCAGAAGACCCATGGCCGCCGAAGGTGTAGGACTCGACCTACGGCGACTGGGGCTATCAAAGCAATGGCTGACTAATAGGTAAAATCGATTTATCGTATTTCAAATATAAGCTGAGCTTGTAAGAGGATTCGCGATGTCGGTGTCTCACGCGCAACTCAAAGCCTTCCATGCGGTGGCCGTACACGGCAGTTTTACCCACGCCGCCGAACGCTTGTTCCTCAGCCAGCCGGCCATTTCCGACCAGGTGCGCAAGCTTGAGGAACGTTTCGGCGTGCTGCTGTTTCATCGCAACAAACGTTCGGTGCGCTTGACCGACCTCGGCGAGCGCCTGTTGAGCATCACCCAGCGTCTGTTTGCCGTCGCGGCGGAAGCCGAAGAGCTGTTGCAGGATTCCCGCGCCTTGCAAACCGGCACCCTGACACTCGCGGTGGACGCCCCGGTGCATGTGCTGCCGCAGATTGCGCGCTTCTGCCAGTTGTACCCGGGCATCAGCGTGAAGATCGAAACCGGCAACACCGATGAATCACTGTTTCGCCTGTACAACTACCAGGCCGACCTCGCGCTGCTGGGGCGCGATGTGGACGACGAGCGGCTGCTGTCACTGCCGCTGCCCGATGACCAATTGCTCGCGTTTGTCGCCCGCAACCACCCGTGGGCGGGCCGCGAGTCGATCTGCCTGGCGGACCTGGACGATACGCCGCTGGTGTTGCGGGAAATCGGCTCGGTGACCCGCCAGACCCTGGAGCAGGAAATGCACCAGGCCGGGCTGCGCATTCGCCCGGCGATCCAGGTGGAAGGCCGCGAAGCCGCGCGGGAGGCGGTGGTGGTGGGGATTGGCGTGGGCGTGGTGTCGGCTGCGGAGTTTGGCGCAGATTCGCGGGTGTATGCGATGCCGATCCGTGACTGTACGCAGCGGATGAAGGAAACACTGGTGTGCTTGAAGGAGCAGAGTTCGCGGCGGGTGGTGGCGACGTTTCTGGAGATTGTGCGGGAAAGTTTGCGGTGAAGTTGAGGGCCCCTTCGCGAGCAAGCCCGCTCCCACAGTTGACCGAGTTCTACCGATGGAACGCGGTCGAATGTGGGAGCGGGCTTGCTCGCGAAGGGGCCAACTAGATCTCAAGCCAACACCCTCTAAGGCGCCAACTCGAAAAACGCCTGAATCAACCGCAACTCCCGCCGCCGCTCCATGCACCCGATCACATGCCGGTTCACCAGCCCCTCGCCCTGGATCGGAATCGCGTGCACCCGCGGATCCCGGCTGACTTCCATCGACGACACCACCCCAACCCCCAACTCGGCCGCCACCGCTTCCGTCACCGCCTCACGGCTGTCCAGTTCCAGCAACACCCGGGGCTGCACGCCGGCCTGGGCGCAGGCATCGTCAAAGGTCCGCCGCGTAATCGAGCTGGGTTCACGCAACACCATGATCACCTGATCCAATTGCTCCAGCCGAATCCCCGCAGGCTCCGCCAGCCACGGATGGCCCGCAGGCACCAACGCGCAAATCCGTGACTCGATCAACGGCTGCAAGTGCAGGCCCTTGCGCGGCTCCACCTCGGTCAACACCGCCACGTCAGCCCGCTCCGACAACAGCGCCGCGAGGGTTTCCTGCGCATTGCCCAGGCGCAAATTGACAGTAATCCCCGGATACCGCTGCCGTAGGCTGGCCAGCATCGGCATGACCATGTGCGGCCCGTCCGCCGCCACTTCCAGGCGCCCGGTAAGTAATTGCCGGTTGGCCTCCAGCAACGTCTGCGCCTCTTCCACCAGGCCGAAGATCGCCCGGGTGATCGCCGCGAGTTTGGTGCCCTCCTCGGTCAACTCCACCCGCCGCGCGGTACGCCGCAGCAGCGCGATCTGGTAGTGCTCCTCCAGCGCCTTGATATGCCCGGTCACCGCCGGCTGGCTGATGAACAGGCGCTCGGCCGCCCGGGTAAAACTGCCCTCGCGGGCCACCGCATCAAACGCACGCAGTTGAAACAGGTTCATAGCTATCGGCCTCACTGATAGCTCGCATAACAACAAACAATTTGATTGATGACAAGCCAAACTGCAATTTAGGCGCCGTAACTTCATCCCAATGTTTTGCGAGGACACACGAATGAGCACTGCCGCGCCGATCCTGCTGACCCCGGGGCCCTTGACCACCTCGGCCCGCACCCGCCAGGCCATGATGGTCGACTGGGGTTCATGGGATGACCGCTTCAATCAACTGACCGCCAGTCTTTGCGAGCAACTGCTGGTGATCGTCAACGGCACCGCCAGCCACCATTGCGTGCCATTGCAAGGCAGCGGCACCTTTGCCGTGGAAGCGGCCATCGGCACCCTCGTGCCACGGGACGGCAAGGTGCTGGTGCTGATCAACGGCGCCTACGGCAAGCGCCTGGCGAAGATTTGCGAAGTGCTCGGCCGCGAGTTCAGTACCTTTGAAACCGCCGAAGACGAACCCACCACCGCCGCCGACGTCGACCGCCTGTTGCACGCCGACAAGGGCATCACCCACGTCGCACTGATCCATTGCGAAACCAGCACCGGGATTCTCAACCCGTTGCCCGAGATCGCCCAGGTCGTCGCCCGCCACGGCAAGCGCCTGATCATCGACGCCATGAGTTCCTTCGGCGCGCTGCCGATCGACGCCCGCGAGGTGCCGTTCGACGCGCTGATCGCCGCCTCCGGCAAGTGCCTGGAAGGCGTACCGGGGATGGGTTTTGTGTTCGCTGAAAAGCAGGCGCTGGCTGCAGCCCAAGGCAACTGCCACTCCCTGGCGATGGACCTTTTCGACCAGCACAGCTACATGGCCAAGACCGGCCAATGGCGCTTCACACCGCCGACCCACGTGGTGGCGGCGCTGCACGAAGCGCTGCTGCAATACAACGAAGAAGGCGGCCTGCCCGCCCGGCACCAGCGCTACGCCGACAACTGCCAGGCATTGCTGGACGGCATGGCCGAGCTGGGCCTGCGCAGCTTCCTGCCCGCCGCGATCCAGGCGCCGATCATCGTTACCTTCCACGCGCCGAAAGACCCGCGCTACCAGTTCAAGGAGTTCTACGAACGGGTCAAGGCCAAGGGCTTCATCCTTTATCCCGGCAAATTGACCCAGGTGGAAACCTTCCGCGTGGGCTGCATCGGCCATGTGAACCAGGCCGAGATGCAAGCCGCGGTCGCGGCGGTAGCCGAGGTGCTGCAAGAAATGAACGTGCTCGACATCTGACTGCCCACTACTCACAGGATCTGAACCATGAACTACGCAAACCCAACCCAGCTTCAAGCCGCGATCCTCGACTGGGCCGGCACCGTGGTCGATTTCGGCTCGTTCGCGCCCACGCAGATTTTTGTCGAAGCCTTCGCCGAGTTCGACGTGCAGGTCTCCATCGAGGAAGCCCGTGGCCCGATGGGCATGGGCAAGTGGGACCACATCCGCACCCTGTGCGACCAGCCGCAGGTGGCCGAGCGTTACCGCAAGGCCTTCGGCCGCACACCGAATGACGATGATGTGACCGCCATCTACCAGCGCTTCATGCCGCTGCAGATCGAGAAGATCGCCGAGCACTCGGCATTGATCCCCGGTGCCCTGGACACTATCGCCAACCTGCGCCAGCAAGGGATCAAGATCGGTTCGTGCTCCGGCTACCCCAAGCAGGTGATGGACAAGGTTGTCGAACTGGCTGCCACCAATGGCTATATCGCCGACCACGTGGTCGCCACCGACGAAGTGCCCAACGGCCGACCATGGCCGGCCCAGGCCCTGGCCAACGTGATCGCCCTCGGGATCGATGACGTAGCGGCCTGCGTGAAGATCGACGACACCGTGCCGGGCATCCTCGAAGGCCGTCGCGCCGGGATGTGGACCGTGGCGCTGACCTGCTCGGGCAACGCCCTGGGCCTGACCTACGAGCAGTTCCGCGCCCTCGACGCCGGCACACTCGCCAGCGAACGCACGCGTATCCAGGCCATGTTCGAAGGCTCGCGCCCACACTACATGATCGACACCATCACCGACCTGCCTGCGGTGATCGCCGACATCAACCAGCGCCTGGCACGGGGTGAAATGCCGCAGGGCAACTGATTGGTGTCAAAACATCGCTTCTTCGTCTTCCTCTCACGGGCAAACCTCGTAAAACAGGCTTACATTGAAAGGACTCCGTCGCGAAAGAACGGAGGTTTGCCCTGATGAGTGAGGAAAAAAGCGATGCCCTGGAAAAATTCCGATACGCGTTACAGCACCATGTCGATTGCGTTGCACTGGCTGATGGTGGTGCTGCTGGCGGTGGTCTACGCCTGCATTGAGTTACGCGGGCAGTTTCCCAAAGGCAGCGGCGCACGTACGTTGATCGTGGAAATGCACTTCATGTTCGGCCTGACGGTGTTTGTGCTGGTGTGGCTACGGTTGTTCGCCCGCAGCCTGGGCGTGGCACCGAAGATCGTACCGGCCCCGCCGCAATGGCAATCCTTCCTGGCTACCCTGATGCACATGGCGCTGTATGCCTTGATGATCGGCATGCCCATCGCCGGCTGGCTGATCGTCAGCGCCGAGGGGCATTCGGTGATGTTCTACGGCATCGAGTTGCCGCCACTGATTGCCGAGAACAAGGCGTTGGCCAAGGAAATTGAAAGCTGGCACGTGCTGTTCGGCAAGATCGGCTACTGGCTGATCGGGCTGCATGCGTTGGCCGGATTGGCCCATCACTATGTGCTGCGAGACAACACTGCGTTGAGGATGATGCCCGGCAAGAGAGGGAGCATTCAGTAAGCCCACGGATTGAATGTGGCAGCTGGCTTGTGTGGGAGCTGGCTTGCCTGCGATTGCATCACCTCGGTGCCACTGATACACCGCGGTGTCTGCATCGCAGGCAAGCCAGCGCCTACATTAACCGGGTGCAACAGGGAAACCCCGGCGGCCTTGCAGGCCACCGGTGTGGACGAAGATCAGGCGGGTGCCGGGGGAAAATCTCCCGGCTTCAATCTGTTGTTTCAACGACAATAACGCCTTGCCGGTATACAGCGGCTCCAGCGCCAGGCCACAGGCTTGCTCGGTAGCGTCGATAAAGGCCAGCAACTCGGGATCGACCTTGGCAAAGCCGCCCCGGCTGGCCTCCAGCAATTCATAACCCTGCTGCACAAGCGCCTGCACCTGTTGCGCCACCCCGTGGTCGTCGGGCACCGCCAGGGCGCCATATACCGGATGCGCGCCCGCCTCCGCCAGCACCAATCCCGCCAATGTAGTACCGGTGCCTGCCGCCAGCCACCAACCGTGATAGTCCGTCCAGCCCAGGCCGTTTAATTGTGCCCGCGCCTGATTCACCAAAACCCCGCAACCCAACGCGCCCGCCAGGCCCCCGCCGCCTTCAGGTACCGGGTGCAGGTGCGGATACTGCTCGCGCCAGGGCAGCCAGAAGTCCGGCTCGTTGCGCGCGCGATAGCCGCCATACCCCAGCCAATGCAGTTGCATGCCGAAGGCCTTGAGGTCGAGCACCGTGGGAGTGTCTTGCGGATGGCCACGCAGCAAGCCAACGGTAGGAAAGCCGAAGCGTTTCCCGGCCGCCGCCAGTGCATGCAGGTGATTGGAGTAAGCGCCGCCCAGGCTGATGATCCCGCTGGCGCCCGCCGCCCGGCCTTGCGCCAGGTGCTCGGTGAGCTTGAACCACTTGTTGCCGCTGATCAGCGGGTCGATGCGATCCAGGCGCAGCACGGCGACTTCCACCGGCCCCATCCAGTCCAGCTTCAGGGGTTCAAGGGGCGCGTGGGGGAGCCAGTCGAAAGGACCCATGAGGGCGGTTCTGCACAAGAAAAGGGGCGGTAGTCTACCACCGCCCCTTTTACGTGCTTACAGCTCGGCCGCCAGGCGCGAACCCTGGTTGATGGCGCGCTTGGCATCCAGTTCGGCCGCCACGTCCGCGCCGCCGATCAGGTGCACGTTCTGCCCGGCCGCCACCAGGCCGTCCTGCAATTCCCGCAGCGGGTCCTGCCCGGCGCAGATCACGATGTTGTCCACCGCCAGCACCTTCGGTTCACCCTCGGCGCCGATGCGGATGTGCAGGCCCTCATCGTCGATCTTCAGGTACTCGACGCTGTTGAGCATCTGCACCTGCTTGTTCTTCAAGCCGGTGCGGTGGATCCAGCCGGTGGTCTTGCCCAGGCCGTCACCGACCTTGGAGGTCTTGCGCTGCAACAGGAACACTTCACGCGCCGGCGCATGGCGCTCGGGCTTGATCCCGGCCACACCGCCGCGGGCTTCCAGGTGGGTGTCGATGCCCCACTCTTTCCAGAACGCCTCGCGGTCCAGGCTGGTGGACACGCCCTGGTGCACGAGGAATTCCGAGACGTCAAAACCGATACCGCCGGCACCGATCACCGCCACGCGATGGCCCACCGGCTTACGCTCCAGGATCACGTCGAGGTAGCTTAATACCTTGGCGTTTTCCACACCGGGAATCGCCGGAATACGCGGCGCGATGCCGGTCGCGAGGATGATCTCGTCATAACCGCCCGCAACAAGCTGCTCAACGTCGACCCGGGTGTTCAGGCACAGTTCGACGTGAGTGGTCTGCAACTTGCGCTTGAAGTAGCGCAGGGTCTCGAAGAACTCTTCCTTGCCCGGCACACGCTTGGCGATGTTGAACTGGCCGCCGATCTCGCTGGCCGAATCGAACAGCGTCACCTGATGCCCACGCTCGGCGGCGACGGTAGCGGCCGCCAGGCCCGCAGGACCGGCACCGACCACGGCGATTTTCTTGATCTGCTTGACCGGCAGGTAGTTGAGCTCGGTCTCGTAGCACGCACGCGGGTTGACCAGGCAGGTGGTCAGCTTGCCGCCGAAGGTGTGGTCCAGGCAGGCCTGGTTGCAGCCGATGCAGGTGTTGATCTCATCGGCGCGGCCTTCGGCAGCCTTGTTGACGAAGTCCGGGTCGGCGAGGAATGGGCGAGCCATCGAGACCATGTCGGCATCGCCTTCGGCCAAAATCTGCTCGGCGATTTCCGGGGTGTTGATCCGGTTGGTGGTGATCAATGGAATCTGCACCGCACCGCGCAACTTCGCGGTGACCTTGCTGAACGCACCACGCGGCACCTTGGTGGCGATGGTCGGGATCCGCGCTTCGTGCCAGCCGATGCCGGTGTTGATGATGGTTGCACCGGCCTGCTCGATGGCCTTGGCCAACTGCACGATCTCTTCCCAGGTGCTGCCGCCTTCCATCAGGTCGAGCATCGACAGGCGGAAGATGATGATGAAATTCGGGCCTACGGCTTCGCGCACCCGGCGCACGATTTCCACCGGCAGACGCATGCGGTTTTCGTAGCTGCCACCCCAACGGTCGGTGCGGTGGTTGGTGTGGGCGGCGAGGAACTGGTTGATGAAGTAGCCTTCCGAACCCATGATTTCCACGCCGTCGTACTCGGCGACCTGGGCCAGCACCGAGCAGGTGACGAAATCATTGATCTGTTTTTCGATGCCTTCTTCGTCCAGCTCTTTGGGCTTGAACGGGTTGATCGGCGCCTGGATTGCGCTCGGTGCCACCTGCTTCGGGCTGTAGGCATAACGCCCGGCGTGGAGGATCTGCATGCAGATCTTGCCGCCCGCCTCGTGCACCGCCCGGGTGACGATCTTGTGCTTCTGCGCTTCTTCGTCGGTGGTCAGCTTGGCCGCACCGCCATACACCCCACCTTCATCGTTGGGGCCAATGCCGCCGGTGACCATCAGGCCCACGCCGCCACGGGCACGTTCGGCAAAATAGGCCGCCATGCGCTCGAAGCCACCGGGTTTTTCTTCAAGGCCGGTGTGCATCGAGCCCATCAGGGTGCGGTTGCGCAGGGTGGTAAAACCCAGGTCCAACGGGGCCAGCAAGTGCGGGTAGGCAGCAGCGGTCATGGTACAGCTCCACAACGGATCATCACGGGACGTGGAGCGCTCGAATGGCACTCCATCGGTTTATGTCCCACAGACTAAGAGTCCGCCGGCTGGCGCTCAATGACCGTAAGTGACAACTTAATGATCAAAGTGCGCAGCAGAAAGCATGGCAGCGGTAATTTTCTCCTGTTTCTGCCCCTGCCCAATCATCCAGCGTTGAAACCCACGGCACTGCTGTTTGTGCAGGGTATTGGGGTGCCAACTCAGGTAGTACGGCGCCGCCAGCGGCACGGCGAACCGCCAGGGAATCACCAGCCGACCGGCGCGCAGGTCCCCGGCGATCATTGAGAACTGCGCCAGCACGATGCCTTGCCGGTCGATGGCCGCCTGGATCGCGGTAATCGATGATGAGTAATTGCGGCGGATCACGATGGGCTGGCCGGTTTGCCCTTCCAGCTCGCTGAACCATTGGGTCCACGAAGGCGGCGAATCGAATTTGGGCCGCGAGTCGATGCCGATCAGGCGGTAATCGAGCAAGTCCCGCGCGCACGCAACCCGTTCCAGCAACTGCGGTGAACAGGTGGGCACCACACAATCGCGGAACAGCGGCACGCTATGCCCGGCATGCTCGGGGTGCTCGCCATAACCGATGCGAAAGTCGGCACTTTCCTCCCCCGATGCATCATCGAGGGTGCTGTCGAGGTAGATGTCCAGGTCGGTTTCGTCCTGCCCCCACTCGTCGATCAGCGGCGACAGCCATTTGGTCATCAGCGAAGGCAGGCAACTGATATACAGGTTGTTGGGATTCTTCGCCCGCTCGGCCTCGGCCACCGCCAGCCTGAGTTCTTCGAACGCCGCGGTGCAGCGGGCGTGCAGGCGTTCGCCGACGCTGTTCAAGCGCAGGCGCTGGCCGTCCTTGAGCGTCAGCTTCATGCCCAGGGCATCTTCGAGCAGTTTCATTTGCTGGCTGACAGCGCCCACCGAGATCCCCAGGCGAATCGCCGCCTGGGACATACCGGCGCAGTGGCCCACCACTTCAAACACTTGCAACGCGCGCAACGGCGGTAAACGGCTCATGGGGGAATCTCGCGACTTCAGCAGTTTAGATTTTCTACTAAAAGTAACAGAAAACCTCATATTTTCTTCAGTCAGTGCAACCCGTAGAGTTAAACCACTTCCCACCCCATTGCGTTACGCCCTGCTGGAGTCGCTGATGAAAACCCTGCCTGAACAAATTACCCATGTCGTGTTAGGCGACAGAGAACCCAGCATCGAAGAGTTCGTGGCGATCGCCCGCTATTCGGCCACTGTTTCGTTTGCCGACAGTTACAAGAACCGGGTTAAAAAGTCCCGTGGGTTGATCGAGCGATTCCTCGATGAAAACCGTTTGGTGTACGGCGTGACCACCGGTTTTGGCGACAACGTGCGGCATGTGATCTCGCCGGAAAACGCCAAGGAACTGCAAGTCAACATCGTGCGTTCCCACGCTGTTTCCGTCGGCGAACCGCTGGTGCGTGAACAGGTGCGGGCGATCCAGTTGATGGTGTTGATCAGCCTGGGCAAAGGCTACTCCGGGGTGCGCCTGGAACTGCTGGAACTGATCGCCGGCCTGCTCAACCACGACGTGGTGCCCTTTGCGCCGGGCGAAGGCTCGGTGGGTTACCTCGCGGTAGAAGGCCACCTGGCCCTGGTGCTGCTCGGCGAAGGCCGCGCCAGCGTCAAGGGCGGTGCACTGGTGGATGGCGCAACCGCCCTGCAACAGGTCGGCCTGCAACCGACCGACCTGCAGTGCAAGGAAGGCCTGGCGATGTTGAACGGCACCACGTCGGTGACCGCCATCGCCACACTGGCGCTGTACAACGCGATGCAGGCTGCCGACCTGGCGGACGTGGCGGCGGCCATGTCGCTGGAGGCGCTCAAGGGCACCATCCGCGCGTTCGACCCGCGCTACCACTCGATCAAGGCTCACCCCGCACAGGCCGCAACCGCCGCCAACATCAAGGCTATCCTGCACGACAGCCAGCTCATCGCAGACAACATCGATTACCGCCTGCAGGACGTCTACAGCCTGCGTGCCATCCCCCAAGTGCATGGTGCTTCCCGGCAGTTCATCAACTACGCGCGGGAAACCATCGAACGCGAAATCAATTCTTCGGGCGACAACCCGGTGATTTTCCCGCTGGACGACGGTGACGGTATCGCGATTTCCGGCGCCAACTTCGACGGCACCTACATCGGGATTTCAGCCGACACACTGTGTGTGGCGCTGACCAACCTGGCGAAAATTTCCGAGCGCCGGACCGACCGCATGATCAACTCGCACTTCAGCGAAATGCCGGCCTTCCTGGTGCGCAACCCGGGCCTGAACAGCGGCTACATGATCGTCCAGTACACCGCCGCCGGGCTGTACGCCGAGATGAAAACCCTGTCGATGCCGTCGTCGATCGACAGCGTCTCGACCTGCGGCAACCAGGAAGACCCGGTCAGCCTGGCCTACAACGCGGTGATCAAGGCCTACAAAGTCTCGCAAAAACTCCAGTCGGTGGTGGCCATCGAAGTGCTGGTCGCATGCCAGGCCCTGGATTTCCACGATGTGAACAAGGCATCGACCGCGACCAAGGCGGTCTATGACCTGGTGCGCAGTGAAGTGCCGGTGGCGGATAACGACCGCGCGTTTTACGCTGACATGGCCAGTGTGATTGACCAGGTGCGCAGCGGGAAAATCAACGACCTGGTGGCCCATCACCTGAACTGACAACCACGCCGTCAAACGGCCTGCCCTCCTTTTCGGACGGCGGGCCTTTGCCATTTTTGGCGCAGACAAAGCGATACCCGGGGACTTTGCGAATGCTTCAACCCAAAGACGTTCTACACCTGCTCGATACCTGCTCCATTGCCTATGAATACGTGGAACACAGCGCCGTGCGCACCTGCGAAGAAGCCGACAAACTGGACATCGGGATCAGCGGGCAGGCGGTCAAGAACATCTTCCTGTGCGATGCCAAAGGCTTGAATCCCACCCTGGTGGTGCTCAAGAGCGAGCAGCGCCTGGACCTGCGTGCACTCTCACAAACCCTCGGCCTCAAGGGCCTGAGATTCGCCTCGCCGCGCCGCCTGATGGAAACCCTGGGCGTGGAGCCGGGAGCGGTGTCATTGCTGGGGTTGTGCAATGACGTGCAGCGCGCCACCCAGGTTGTGATCGCCGAAGAGGTGTGGAACGGCGACAGGATTCTCTGCCATCCACTGGTGAATACCGCGACCCTGTCGATCGCAGTCCGCGATATGGCGCGACTGCTTGAGCACCTGGGATTCACGCCAATACTCGCCGCGAACTCTGCCCCCACGCCTGATGCCTGACAACGCACGGGTGGGTGCAAAACGCTACCTATCGACCCAAAACAGGGCGAAAAAACCGCGCACATTTTCTAACCATGTTTAATTTTCTTGAAAATCAACAGGTTATTTATTTTTAAAAGCTGGCAAATATTTTGCAATGACATGTATGTACATGTGGAGTCATGTGCAGACTGGAGAGCGAATCGGCCAGTCCCCAAACCTGTATGCGTTCGAGAAAAAAGTCCTAAGCCCACATCAAAACATTGGTAGGAAATAGAAATGACCGCTAAAAAATCGAATTGGTTAGGCTCTGTTGCTGTAGCGACCCTAGTGATGGCAAGTGCTTCCGGACTGCAGGCAAAGGACTGGACGTCCGTGAACATCGCGACCGAGGGCGCGTACGAGCCCTGGAACCTGACATTGCCAGGCGGGAAGATCAGTGGTTTCGAGCCTGAGCTGATGGACTACCTGTGCGCCAAGATGAAGCTGCAGTGCAAGATCACCGTGCAGAACTGGGATGGCATGATTGCCAGTCTCAACGCAGGGAAGTTTGATGTGTTGATGGATGCGATCGTTATCACTGACGACCGTAAGCAGGTCATGGATTTTTCGATTCCCTACGCGCAGACGCCGGCCAACTTTGTCGCGCAGGATGCGGCGTTGCTGCCGGGTAAAACCGGGGCGGCGAATGCGATTACGCTGAGTGCTGATCCGAAGGCGATTCACGATGCGATCGAGCCGTTGCGTCAGGCGCTGAAGGGTAAAACCATCGGGATCGCTTCAGGCATCATTTACACCAAGTTCATTGATGAGAACTTCAAGGACGTGGCAACGATTCGTGAGTACAACACGTCGGCCGATGCGATTCTTGATCTGCAATCGGGCCGTATTGACGCGATTTTTGATGACGTTACGTTCCTTGATTCGATCATGTCCAAACCTGAGAACAAGGGGCTGGCGTATACCGGGCCGCAGATCAAGGGCCCTATCTGGGGTGATGGCGAGGGCCTGGGTTTTCGCAAGAGCGATCCGGAGTTGAAGGCCAAGTTTGATGCGGCGTTGAAAGAAGCGATTGCTGATGGGACTGTTAAGAAACTCAGCGAAAAATGGTTCAAGGTGGATTTGACGCCTAAGTCCTGAGGCGTTCCTGGTTGGGGTGGGGGCATATCCGTTATTTGGGTGATGGCTTGTATTGGTTCCGCTCTTACAGCGGCTCACTTTTGAAAAGCGCAAAAGTAASCAAAACGCTCTTGCCCCACCACTCGGCACCTCGCTTAGGCTCGGTGTGCCCTCACTCCGGCTTTGGACCGTGGGCC
>NZ_AKVH01000064.1:0-36806 GCF_000278565.1 Pseudomonas sp. Ag1 | reverse complement strand
TTGGGCGCCCCGTTAAACCACGCTGGCCGAACGCAGGCTTTGGAGCGTGGGTAACCCGGCAGGACGCCGGGTTAGCCGTCCTGGGCCAAGGATGGCCCATGACGGCGGCCCACGGTCCAAAGCCGGAGTGAGGGCACACCGAGCCTAGGCGAGGTGCCGAGTGGTGGGGCAAGAGCGTTTTGCTTACTTTTGCGCTTTTCAAAAGTGAGCCGCTGTAAGAGCGGAACCAATAGCAGCCGTGACCGCAGCAACGGATATGTACCCATAACCCCGCCATCCCCCCCCGCTAGCCCCCCGCATTGCACCCGCAGCCCAGAGCCGATAGTCTTGCAAATCATTACCAGCCCAATCGCCCCAGCACCCCGGGCCCATTGGGTAAAAGGAGAGGTTTGTGAACATCGGACAGTTCGCCTTTCAACGCCAGGTTGAAAATCTATACGTCGACCACAACGCCTGGCTACGTACCCTGTTGCGCCGCAAGCTGGGCAACGCATTCGACGCCGCCGACCTGGCCCACGACGTCTACCTGCAACTCATGCGCAAGGGCCAACTCCCGCCCACCGCCGAATCCCGGCGGCACCTGACCCAGATCGCCAACGGCCTGGTCATCGACCTCTACCGCCGCCGCCAGATCGAATCCGCCTACCTGCAAGCCCTGGCCCTGTTGCCCGAACCCTGCGCCCCCGATGAAGAAACCCGCGCCCTGGCCATCGAGGCCCTGATCCAAATCGACGCCGCCCTGCACAGCCTGCCACCCAAGGCGCGCCAGGCCCTGTTGCTGTGCAAGCTCGATGGCCTGAGCTACCGCGAGATCGCCGCCGAGCTCCAGGTCTCCGTCTCCTCGGTGGAAAAGTACATCGCCGCCGGCCTGCTGGCCTGCTACCAGACCCTGTACGGTTGACCCTCGCAATGTCGACCGAGCAGCCAATCTCCCCGGATATCATCGAGCGCGCCGCCGCCTGGATGGCCCGCCTGTGGGCCGATGACGCCAGCGCCGAAGACCACGCCAACTGCCTGCACTGGCGCGCCGAACACCCCCATCACGAACTGGCCTGGACGCGCCTGCTGGGCTTCGAACAAAAACTCCACAGCATCCCCGCGCCGGTGGCCAGGCACAGCCTGGCCGAACCCGACGCTCCCGACTCCCCCGATCGCCGGAGCACCCTGCTCCTGCTGGGCCTGTTGGTCGCAGCCGGTGGCCTCACCTACGGCGTGCGCCACACCGACGCCTGGCAACTGGCGAGTGCCGGCCATAGCACCCGCACCGGCGAAGTTCGCGAAGTGGTATTGCCCGACGGTACCCGCCTGGTATTGGGCCCGGCTTCAGCAATTGACGTGCAGTTCGATGAGGACCAGCGCCTGGTGCTGCTGCGGGCCGGCGAGGTCTTCATCACGACCGCGCCGTCACCCCGGCCGTTTCGGGTGCAGAGTCGCCAGGGCGTGTTTCATGCCCTGGGCACGCGTTTCAGCCTGCGCCAATGCGACGACGGCAACTGCCAGTTGGCCGTGCTTGAGGGCGCCGTGCAGGTGCAGCCCGACCATGGCGCAGGTGCGCGGGTGGAGGCAGGTCAAGGCGCCACGGTTTCCAGGGACACCGTGCAGCCGACCGCAGCAGTGACTGACCGCAGCATCGCCTGGGTCAAGGGCCTGTTGGTGGCCGATGGTACCCGGCTGGACGAACTGATCGCCGAGCTGGGACGCTACCGCCCCGGTGTACTGCGCTGTGCGCCTGAGGTGGCGATGCTGCGGGTCAGCGGTGTATTGCACCTGGACAACACCGACCTGGCGCTGGACAACCTGGCCGCCGCGTTGCCGATCCAGGTGGTGCGGCGCACCCGCTATTGGGTGACGGTCCGCGCCCCTGCCTGAAAATTCCTTGAGGTTTCGATTGAGGGTTTTGGCCGCTCGTTCGGAAGATAAGGTAAGGGCGAGCAAAGGCTCATTCAGTCAGGGAGACTTCATGAGTAACAAGGATGTGGCTGCGGCCAAACCCAGTGGGCGCGGCGCGGTCTCGCAAATGTTGCGGCCGGTGCGCGGGCGACTGATCGCTGCGGCACTGCTGGCCGGTGTGGGCAGTATGCTGACGCTGGTGCCGCTGGGGGGCATTGTGCATATCGCCAGGGTCGCCCTCGGCGCGCCGTCGATGGCCCAGGCATCGGGCGAGGTCTGGTTGACCATCAGCCTCAGCCTGGCGAGCCTGTTCGCGGGCCTGCTGTTGATGACAGTTGCGGAGACGGTCGCGCACCTGGCCGACAACCACATCACTCGCCACTTGCGCCTGGCCATCGCCCAGCGCCTGAGCCAGGTGCCGCTGGGCTGGTTCACCGAGCGGGCGTCGGGCGAGGTCAAGCAGGCGATGCAGGATGACATCGGCACCCTGCACAGCCTGACTGCGCATTTCTACACCACCGTGGGCCGTTGTGCCGGGGCCGTGCTGCTGTCGGCGGCTTATCTGTTCATGGTGGACTGGCGCATGGCGCTGGTCTCGCTGTTGCCGTTTCCGGGGTTTTTGCTGTTTTTTACCCGGGCGATGAAAGCCAGCGGCAGTCACATGCAGTCCTTTGTCGAGCGCATGACCCGGGTCAATAACGCGGTGGTCGAGTTCGTCAACGGCATTCCGGTGGTCAAGGCCTTCGGTGCCACCGGCAAGGCCCACGCCAGTTACCGCGAGGCGGTAGATGATTTCAGCGAAGCCTTCGTTGAGTTCACCCGTCCACTGGTGGGGACGATGGCCAATGCCAACGCGATGATCGCCCCGGTGACGGTGCTCGCCATGGTGCTGACGTTTGGCCTGGTGTTTGTCAGCCTGGGCTGGATCAGCGCGGTGGAGGTGCTGCCGTTCGCCATTGTCGCACCGGGCATTTGCGCGCCGCTGATGCTGCTGAGTTACATCGTGCATGATCTGGACAACGCCACCGGCGCGGCCCAGCGCGTGCAGGCACTGCTGGCGACGCCGGTGCTGGCGCAGGTGGAGCCGGGGTGCGAACGCTTGCCCAAGGACGCCGAAGTACGCGTCGAAAACCTCGGGTACGCCTACGACCCGCAGCACCCGGTACTGTCGAACATCAGCTTCACCCTCAAGCCTGGCACCGTAACCGCCATCGTCGGCGCCTCGGGTTCGGGCAAGTCGACCCTGGCGCGCCTGCTGCTGCGGTTTTTTGACCCGACCGAGGGGCGTATCACCCTGGGCGGCGTCGACCTGCGGCAGATCGAGACCTCGCAGCTCTACAACCTGATCGGCTTTGTGCTGCAAGAGGTGCGCCTGGTCCACGCCAGCGTTGCCGAAAACATCGCCCTCGGCCGGCCCAGCGCCAGCCGCAAGGAAATCGAGGCGGCCGCACGGGCCGCGAATATTCATGAGTGCATCATCGGCTTGCCACGGGGCTATGCCTCGGTGATCGGCGAGGACGCGCAGTTGTCCGGTGGCGAGCAGCAGCGTATCAGCATCGCCCGCGCAGTATTGCTGGCGCCGCCGGTGCTGGTGCTGGATGAACCCACGGCCGCCGCCGATGCCGCAAACGAGGTGGCAATCCAGGAGGCGCTGTCGCGCTTTGCCCAAGGGCGCACGCTGTTGGTGATTGCCCATCGCCTCGATACCGTGATGCACGCCGACCACATCATCGTGCTGGAAAATGGCCGTATTGTTGAACAGGGCACCCATCCTCGACTGATCGCGCAAGAGGGCCGTTATGCGCGCCTGTGGGCGTCGGGCGGTTACAAACAGACCCGCGAACAGGCGCTGCCGACATGCTGAAAACCTTTATCGAACTGTTGGGCGATGACGGGCCGGTCTTCCGTCGCTATGTCGGGAAAGTGATGTTCTACGGTGCGCTGTGCGGGCTGACCCTCGCCGCCCTGGTGCCGGTACTCACCGACATGCTCAACGGTGATCTGGCAGAAGCGGCGTTGTGGCTGGTGGTGTTCCTGGCGGCGGTGGCGACGTGTTGGGCCACGCGACGCGAGGTTGAAAAGGCTGGCGTCGCGGTCGGTGTGGCGGTGCTGCAAGGCGGGCGCCAGCGCATCGGCGACCATGTGGCCGAACTGCCTGTCGGCTGGTTCACGCCTGATAACACGGCGCGGCTCAACCAGGTGGTGACCCAGGGCATGATGGCCGTGGCTCAGCTGCCGGCCCATGTATTTACTCCGGTGCTCAGCGGCGTGGTGACGCCATTGGTGCTGGTACTGGCGTTGTTTGTGCTGCACTGGAAAATGGGCCTGATCGCCTTGCTGGCGTTGCCGATTCTCGGCGGCGCGTTCTGGCTCAGCGCCCGCCTTGGGCGGCGCGCCGACCGGGCGTTCCAGCGCAGCTCGGCCGACACCAGCCAGCGCATGCTGGAGTTCGCCCAGTCGCAGTCGGTGTTGCGTGCCTTCAGTGGCGGCGGCAGCTCGGTGTTCCTGCAACGGGCGATCGAGCAGCAGCACGTGACCGGGGCGCGCCTGATCCTGCTGTCCGCCACCTCGATTCTGCTGAACATGTGGCTGGTGCAGGTGGTGTTCGCGGCCTTGTTGATCGCCGCCGCGCTCTGGCTTGACGCTTACCTGGGAAATGCCTTGCACGTGGGCTCGGTGATTGCGGTGATGGTGTCGCTGTTGCTGGTCAGCCGCTTCATCGACCCGTTGCTGGAGGTGGCCGGCTATGGCGAAACGTTGCGCGGCGCCGGGGTGCAGCTTGAGGCGGTGCGCGAGATATTGGCCGCGTCGCCCCTGAAGGCGCCGAGCGCGCCGCAATCTCCACGGGATGCCTCGGTGGAGCTGTTCGATGTGAGCTTTCGCCACGCGGCCGGTTCGCGGGACGTGCTGCGCGGGGTGAACCTGCGTATTGAGCCCGGCAGCATGACCGCGCTGGTCGGGGCTTCCGGTTCGGGCAAGACCACGCTGTTGCGGTTGGTCGCACGGTTTTTCGAAGTCAGCCAGGGCCAGGTGTGCATCGCAGGCGTGGATGTGCGACAGATGTCCAATGAGCAGCTCAACGCGCAGATCAGCCAGATCTTCCAGGACACGTACCTGTTCCAGGGCAGCGTCGCCGACAACATTCGCCTCGGCAAACCCGACGCCAGCGACGCACAAGTACTGGAGGCCGCGCGGCAGGCTGGCGTGCAAGAGATTATCGAGCGCCTGCCGATGGGCCTGTCGACCACGGTGGGTGAGGGCGGGGCACGCCTGTCCGGTGGCGAGCGTCAGCGTGTCGCGATCGCCCGTGCGTTGATCAAGGGCGCGCCGATCCTGCTGGTGGACGAAGCCACGGCAGCACTGGACGCCGAGAACCAGGCGGTCATCGCCGAAACCCTGGCACGCTTGCGCGGCACATGCACGCTGATCGTGATCGCGCATCAGTTGTCGACGGTGGTGATGGCCGACCAGATCGTGGTGCTCGATGAAGGCCGGATCGTGGAGCAGGGCACGCCTGAGCAATTGACCGCAAGGCAAGGGCGCTATGCCCGGTTCCTCGCGCAGCGGCGGGCGTCGAAAGGCTGGCGTATCGCTTAGTGGACCCGCCAGGACGGCGGGTCCGAAGGGCAGGTCAGAGCTTCGGCAGTTGCCCGATGCGGCCCATCATTTCGGTGACGATCTGCAGGTCCAGCAGGAACTGGTCGACGGTCTTGAACTCGTTGTCGGTATGGCCGGTGTACTTGACCTCCGGCCGTGCCAGGCCGAATTGCACGCCGTTGGGCAGCTCATGCACCGAGGTAGCGCCGGCAGACGTGCCGTACTTGTGCTCCATGCCCAGGTTCTCGCTGGCCACCGCCAACAGCGCCTTGACCCACTCGCCCTCAGGGTTGCGGTACATCGGCTCGGCGATCGAGTAATCGAAGGTCACAGCCACGTGGTTTTTCTTGGTCCAGGCGCTGAGCTTGTCGGCGATTTCGGCCTTGAGCGCTTCCGGTGACTTGCCCTTTGGCACCCGCAGGTTGACCGCCAGCTTGAAGGTAGTGTCATCTTCGCCCACATAGGTCAGCGAGGTGGTCAGCGGGCCCATGAACGCATCGGAGAAGCCCACGCCCAGCTTGGCGCCCAGGTAATCCAGGCCCCAGTTGTTGGCGGCGTAGTGCGCGGCGTCGGTGAACTGGTTGTGCTTGAGCGCGACCTTGCCGTCGAGGCTGTTGAGGAAGTCGAGGACCCTGGCTACCGGGTTCACCCCGGATTCCGGTTCGGAGGAGTGGGCGGACACGCCAGTGACGGTCAACTGAACGTCCTTGCCGACGACCTTGGCCGCCACTTCAAAGTCGCCGCCATTGCGCTTGGCGTACTCGCTGCCGGCCTTTTGCAGGCTGGCGGCCAGTTCGGCAGGCTTGTCGCTGAGCAATGTCACCACCGACGCCGACGGAATCTGGTTGGTGGCCTTGCCACCGGTCATCGAGATGATTTCTGCGCCTTTGCCTTCAGCCTTGCGCTTGGGGAACTTGGCCATAACCGTGCCGTAGCCTTTCTCGGCGATCACCACCGGGTAGCCGCCGTCCAGCGCCAGGTTGTAGTTGGGCGTTGGGTTGTGCTCGAAGTAGTACGGGATCGCGTCGCCGGAGGTTTCCTCGGTGGTGTCCACCAGCAGCTTGAAATTGCGCGCCAGCGGCAGCTTCTCTTCCTTGATCACCTTCATCGCGTACATCGCCACCACGATGCCGTTCTTGTCATCCTCGGTGCCGCGACCATACATCCGGTCGCCGAGCAGCGTGACCTTGAATGGGTCGAGCTTGGTGCCGTCCTTGAGCACCCAGTTTTCCGGGGTTACCGGTACCACGTCCGCGTGAGCGTGGATGCCGACCACTTCATCGCCGCTGCCTTCCAGGGAAATCTCGTAGACGCGGTTGTCGATGTTGCGGAAGTTCAGGTTGAACGACTCGGCCAGGCTCTTGATCTTGGCGGCGATCTTGATGAACTCGGGGTTGTCGTGCTGGGCCACGCCGGCGACCTGGAAGGTCGGGATCTCCACCAGCTCACGCAGGGTTTCAGTGGCGGCCGCACCGTACTTCACCCGCGCATACAGGCCCAGCAGGCGATGGATTTCATTCTGCTGGTCGGCGCTCAGGTCCTTGTTGTCGAGAAAGGCACTGATGGCCGGGCCGAGGTTGTCGCTCTTGGCCACGTCATTCTTGGCCAGGCTGGCGAGGAACTGCCGGAAATCCTTGACCGAGGCATCGCTGAAGGTCTTCAGGATGACGGCGTTCTGTTGTGGGGTGAGGTTGGCTTGAGCTTGGGTGGTGAACACCGAAAGGCTGGCGGCCATCAGGGTGGCTACGGCCAGTTGCTTGAGGGAAAAATCCATTGCTGGGGGCATTCCTTTGCAGGGAGTGAGTGAGAAATGTCTGATCGAAAGGTCAGAAACAATTTCACACACTACCATCGGGAGGGCGCAAGAGGGGAGCCCCCGTTGTGGGATTTGTCCGGAGGAAATGTACAAGTGGCGCATAAACGAAAATCCAGTGTGGGAGCTGTCGAGCTTTAGCGAGGCTGCGATAGCGGTGGGTCAGGCAGCATCAATGTTGACACTGCTGCCGCCTTCGCAGCCTCGCTAAAGCTCGACAGCTCCCACAGGGTTAGGTGGTCTGCTAATCTGCGCTCGTTGAATCTCGACCGCCACCCGTGGACCTCTCAATGACATCGCCATCCGATCAAAACCTTGAACCCCAATCCGTCTGCAGCCCGATCACCAGCAGCGCCATTTTCATGGTCGCGACCCTGGCGCCTGGCAGTGACTCGGCTGAGGCGGTGCGCAGCTGGTGCGCCGATATCGCCGGCCTGGTGCGCTCGGTCGGCAAACGGGTGCCAGCCGGCAACCTGACGTGTGTCGCAGGGTTTGGCTCCAAGGCGTGGGACGCGCTGTTCGGGGGGCCGCGGCCAGCAGCGTTGCACCCGTTCAAGGAAGTGGGCGTGGCCGGGCGCCTGGCGCCGGCCACGCCGGGGGATATCCTGCTGCACATTCGTGCCGAGCAGATGGACCTGTGTTTCGAATTGGCCACCCAGTTGATGGCGGCGCTGGGGGATGCGGTGACGGTGGTGGACGAGGTCCAGGGTTTCCGCTATTTCGACATGCGCAGCATCATCGGTTTTGTCGACGGCACCGAGAACCCGGTCGGGCGCAAGGCGGTGGGCTTCACCATTGTCGGTGATGAGGACCCGGACTTCAGCGGCGGCAGCTATGTAATGGTGCAGAAGTACCTGCACAACATGCAGGCCTGGAATGAATTGTCGGTGGAGGCGCAGGAGCGGGTGATCGGGCGCACCAAGCTGTCGGACATCGAGCTCGACGATGCGACCAAGCCGAGCAATTCCCACAGTGCATTGACCACCATCACCAAGGACGGCGAGGAAGTGAAGATCCTGCGGGACAACATGCCCTTTGGCCGGCCGGGCGCGGGGGAATTCGGGACGTACTTTATCGGCTACGCGCGCTCGCCAGAGCCTTTGGAGTTGATGCTGGAGAACATGTTTGTCGGCCGACCGGTCGGCAACTATGACCGCCTGCTGGACTTCAGCACGGCGGTCACCGGCGGCCTGTTCTTCATACCGTCTGCGGATTTGCTCGAAGAACTGGCCGACCGCGCGCCTTAGGCCAACAACCCGGTGCTCACCGCCACAATCAGGAACACCCCCAGCACCGCGCGGTAGATCACGAAAGGCCAGGTGGAGAATCGCTCCAGGAACTTCATCAGGCCCCAGATCGCGAAGAACGCCGACACACTGGCGACCACCAGCCCGAAGATCAGGTGCGGCCAGGCGTGGGCGGGCAGGTCGGCGTGGAACAATACCCACAGCTCTTTCAGCCCCGCGAGGGCGATCGCCGGCAAGCCCAGCAGGAACGAAAACCGCGCCGCTTCTTCACGCTTGAAGTTGAGGAACAGTGCGGCGGTCAGGGTCGAACCCGAGCGGGAAACCCCTGGAATCAGCGCGCCGATCTGCGCAATGCCGACAATCAGCGCATCCCGCAGGCGCATTTCGCCCACCGTGCGCTTATGCCTCGCGCTGAGTTCAGCCGCCGCCAGCAGCACCGCCATCACCAGGCAGGAAATCCCGATCACCATCAGCCCGCGCAGCGGCGAGTTGCAGGAGTTGAGGGTCGACGACAAGGCTATCCCGGCGATCCCGATCGGAATCGTCGCCAGCACAATGGCCACCGCCAGCTTGAACCACTGGTTGTTGTAGTCACCCTGGCGCACCGCAGTGATGCTGCCGACCGTGACCTGGCGTACATCCTTCCAGAAGTAACTGACCACTGCTGCCAGTGCGGCCAACTGCATGGCTGCGGAAAACGCCGAGCCGGGATCCGGCCAGCCGAGCAGGGCGGGCACGATGCGCATGTGGGCGGTGGAAGACACGGGCAACAATTCGGTGATGCCCTGAATGATGCCCAGGATGCCTATTTGCAGGTAATCCAGGGACGCAAAGCCGACATCGAGGCCGCTGGTGCAGACGTTTGTCAAAGTACTTATCCTGAAAGCAAGGGGAGGGAAGTGACGCGGAGTTTAGTCTAACTTTGTAACGATTTTGTCGTTGACACGAGAAAAGCGCGATCGGTTCAGCAATCAGAAAGCTTGGCCGGTGTATTGGCATTGCAGGTGGCTTTGTTGACAATGGCGGCCTGTTTTTTTGCCGAGATGCCCATGCCTGCAATCCCCGATACCACCGTCGAACTGATCGAGACCGGCCCGGAACACGCCACGTTGATCGCCAACCTTTACCAGTTCTACGCCTACGAGTCCTCGGACTGGGAACAGGAAGATGTCGAGGTGGACGGTCGCTTCTACATCCATGAGGAGCACCTGGCCCGCTACTGGGAAGACCCGCAGTGGAGTGCCAACCTGCTGCTGGTCGACGGCTTCATCGCCGGCTTCCTGCTGATCGAAGGCAGCGAGTTGCCGGGGATCGATGCGCTGGAACTGGCGGACCTGTTCATCCTCAAACGCTACCGCCGCAAGGGCATTGGCCGCGCCATCGCCACTCAGGTGTTGAGCAGCGGCGAGGCGAACTGGCTGGTGCGTTTCTATGATCAGGATGAAGTGAGCCAGGCGTTCTGGCGCACGGTGTTGGATAACCTGCCGCGTCCGGTGCAGGCCATCGAGCTGGACGATGAGCCAAACCTGCTGAGCTTCCTGGTGACGCGCGCAGCGTTGCACTGAGGCATCAGTTAAACGCTGCGCCAGCCCCTGCACTGAACAATGCCGCCTGCATCGCCTGTGGCGGCTGGCCGAACGCCCGCAGGAACGCCTGGCGCATGCGCTCGCGATCACCGAACCCGGTCTCGCGGGCGACCACTTCCACCGGATGCCGACTGGTTTCCATCATTGCCCGGGCGGCTTCCACCCGCAGGGATTCGATGGCCTTGGCCGGGGTTTGCCCGGTCTCCTCGCGAAACACCCGGCTGAACTGGCGTGGGCTGAGCCGCGCCACGGCCGCCAGGGCCTCGACCGAAAGGTCGTGGGTCAGGTTCTCCCGGGCGTAGGCCAGGGCCAACTGCACACGGTCGGACTTGGGGTCGAGTTCCAGCAACGCCGATAGCTGCGACTGTTCGCTGCCACGGCGCTGGGCAATCACCAGCTTGCGCGCGATGCGGCGGGCGAGGTCGCTGCCCAGGTCGTTCTCCACCATCGCCAGCGCCAGGTCCACCCCGGCGCTCATGCCGGCACCGGTCCAGATCTGGCCGTCGACCACGAACAGCTTGTCTTCCTCCAGGCGAATCTGCGGGTAGCGCTTGGCAAAGGCCGGTGCGTGCAGCCAGTGGGTGGTGGCGCGCTTGCCTTCGAGCAATCCCGCCTCGGCCAGCACGAAGATGCCCATGCACAACGAAGCAATCCGTCGCGACTGTTTGGACGCCGCCTGGACCAGCCTCGGCAGGCTGGCGTCAGGCAGTTGGAACTCCAGGTAACCGCTGACGATCAATGTGTCATAGCCCTCGGGCCGGATCGGCGTACTGTTCACCGAGAAGCCCTGGGACGTCATGATCGGGCCGCCACTTTCCGACACCAGGTGAAATTCATACGCCTGCTCGCCACGCAGCAGATTCGCGCACTCGAACACCGAGCCCAGGCTGAGGCTCAAGGATTGAAAGTTCGGGTACACCATCAGCGCAATGCTGTGCATCTCATCTCTCCAGGGGGCGCGGAGCGGTGATTGTCGGCGTGTGCCAGGGAAACGGCAACCGCCTTGGCGCAATGTCCGGAATCCTTGCGGACATGACATTGTGCGGTTTTGGCCCGGCTCCTAAGCTTGATTCCATTCCAACCCACATCACCCCGAGGCACTGGCACATGAAAGTATTGATGGTTTTGACTTCTCACGACCAGCTTGGCAACACCGGCCGCAAGACCGGGTTCTGGCTCGAAGAATTTGCTGCTCCCTACTACGCGTTCAAGGACGCCGGGGCCGACGTGACCCTGGCTTCGCCGGCCGGTGGGCAGCCGCCCCTGGACCCGGTCAGCGACCTGCCGGATTCGCAAACCGACCAGACCCGCCGCTTCGCCAGCGACCCGGCGGCGCAACAGGCCCTGGCCACCACCGTGAAGCTGGAGTCGGTCAACGCCGGCGACTTCGACACCGTGTTCTACCCAGGCGGCCACGGCCCGCTGTGGGACCTGGCAGAGTCGAAAACCTCCATCGCCCTGATCGAAGCCTTCGAGCGTGCGGGCAAGCCGATTGGCTTTGTGTGCCACGCCCCGGGCGCCTTGCGTCACGTCAAGGCGGTCAACGGCGAGCCGCTGGTCAAGGGCCGACGCGTCACCGGCTTCTCCAACTCCGAAGAAGCGGCGGTTGGCCTGACCGACGTGGTGCCTTTCCTGATCGAGGATGATTTCAAGGCGCTGGGCGGCACGTATGAGAAGGGTGCCGATTGGCAATCCTTTGTGATTGAAGATGGCCTGCTGGTCACCGGGCAGAATCCTGCCAGTTCCAGTGACGTTGCCAAAGCGCTGTTGAAGCTGACCGCGTAACCCGCCAAATCCCCCAAAAAAGTACGTTGTTGGCGGCTCCCCTGACCGGGAGCCGGCAGCTTCTGCTTGTCTGAAATTTGAATCCGGAACTGTCCCCCATGAGCAACAGCGCTTTAGGTACCCCGATCACACTGGGGCACCACACCCTGAAAAACCGCATCGTCCTGCCGCCGCTTACCCGCCAGCGAAGTGCCCAGCCCGGTGATATCGCCACGGACTTGATGGCGCTTTATTACCGCCAGCGCGCCACCGCCGGCTTCATGGTCAGCGAGGGCACGCAGATCGAGCCTCGCGGCCAGGGCTATGCCTGGACCCCGGGCATCTACACACCGGAGCAGATTGACGGCTGGCTTACCGTGACCGATGCCGTGCATGCCGAAGGCGGCGTGATCTTCGCCCAGCTTTGGCATGTGGGTCGCGTGTCCCATCACGAACTGCAGCCCGACGGCGCAGCACCCGTTGCGCCGTCGGCGATCCAGCCGCAGCAAGCCAAGGCATTCGTTGCAACCGGGCCCGGCACCGGTAAGTTGGTGCAGCCACCCGAGCCGCGCGCCCTGGCTACCGCCGAGGTCAAGGAGTTGGTGGGGCTTTACGCCCAGGCTGCAAAAAATGCATTGGCCGCAGGCTTCGATGGCGTGGAAATTCATTCGGCCAACGGCTACCTGGTCAACCAGTTCATCTCGGCGCATTCCAACCAGCGCGACGATGAATACGGTGGCTCACTGCACAATCGCCTGCGGTTCCTGCGGGAAATCGTCGAGGCGGTGGCCGAAGTAGTCGGCCCGCAGCGCCTGGGTGTGCGCTTTGCGCCGTTGTTCAGCGGCACTGACCAGGACCGGGTCTACATCGGCCTCGTCGAGGAAGACCCGCATCACACCTACATCGAGGCGATCAAGGTGCTTGAGGCGGCCGGCATCGCCTACGTGTCGATTGCCGAGGCCGACTGGGACAACGCCCCCGAGTTGCCCGAGTCGTTCCGCCAGGCGGTGCGTGACACCTTCAGCGGTCGGATCATCTACGCCGGCCGCTACACCGCAGAGCGCGGCGTGCGGCTGGTAGAGGCGGGGCTGGCAGACCTGATCGCGTTTGGCCGGCCGTACATTGCCAATCCCGACTTGCCCCAACGCCTGCTCAACGGTTGGCCGCTGAACCCGTTGAACGCGGACGGCCTGTATGGCGGCACCGAGGTGGGCTTCACCGATTACCCGGTGTATGCCGGGTAGGCACGGGCTACTCGATCGGGTATTTGCCGAATGCCGGGTGCTGCTCGGCGAGGGCCGCGTGGCGTTGCAAGTGGGGAAACGCATCGGCCTTCACGACGTCGGCTATCTTCAGCTGGGTGAAGGACCAGGCGACCGCCACCGTCAGGCTCGCCTGGGTCAGCGGCAAGTCGCTGTCGCGCTCGGCCACCCGCGCCTCCAATAACGCATAGGCCGCCAGCAGTTGTCCGGTCACGCGGTCGATCCACGGCTGATGCAGTTTTTCGGCGGGCCGCAGGTGATGTTCGTAGACGATCTGCACGGTCTTTTCGCACGCTGCCAGCGCCAGGCCGATCACTTGCAGATCCCTGGCAAGCGCTGGGGCTGACGGGGGCAGCAATCGGCTGCCGGCCGGCGCCAGGGCTTCCAGGTACTCGAGGATCAAGCCGGAATCCATCAGCACCGTGCCGTCGTCGAGCACCAGCGTCGGTGCCTTGACTACCGGGTTGATCCCGGAAAACTCATCGAAGGTGCTGAACACCGACAATGCCTGGTGTTCGAACGCGACGCCGTACAGTTCCAGGGAAATGGCCACGCGGCGCACGTAGGGCGAGTCCAGCATGCCGACCAGTTTCATGAAGCCTCCATTAACCGCAGTGTTTTGTTCTGATGACGTTATAAACCGTTTTTCCGCATGTTTATCAATCCACCCGCAACACAATCTTGCCGATATGGTCGCCACCTTCCATGCGCGCATGGGCCTTCGCGGCGTCGGTATAGGCATACACTTCATCGATCATCGGCAGGCAACGCCCGGCCGACAGCACCGGCCACACGTGTTCGCGCAGTTGTGCGGCAATCGCGGCTTTTTCTTCCCGGGTGCGTGAGCGCAACAACGAGCCGGTAACGATCGCGCGTTTGCCGAGGATCGCCAGCAGGTCGATGTCGTTGGCGCGTGCGCCGCCGAGGAAGCCCAGCATCACCAGGCGACCTTCCATGGCCAGGGCGCTGATGTTGTCGTTCAGGTAGGAGCCACCCATGATGTCGAGCACCACATTGACACCCTTGCCCGCGGTCTTGTCAGCGATGACCTCGGCGAAATTCTGTTCCCGGTAGTTGATCGGCTCGGCTCCCAGCTCGCGGATGGCGGCGCATTTTTCCACGCTGCCGGCGGTGGCGAACGCTTCGATACCGAACTCGCGGCAGAGCATCAGCGCGGTGGTGCCGATGCCGCTGGTGCCGCCATGGATCAACACGCGCTGGCCTTTATGCGCACCGCCGATGCCGAACAGGTTGGCCCATACGGTGAAGAAGGTTTCCGGGATCGCTGCCGCCTGAATCCAGTCCAGGCCATCGGGAAGCGGCAAGGTCTGGCTGGCGGGCACTGCGCAGTACTGCGCATAACCGCCGCCATTGGTCAGGGCGCACACCTTGTCGCCCAGCGCGTACTCGCTGACGCCTTCGCCCAGCGCGACCACCACACCGGCCACTTCCAGCCCGGGAATCGGGCTCATGCCGGGTTTCATCGGATACGTGCCGGCGCGTTGCAGGGCGTCCGGGCGATTGACGCCGGCGGCGTGCACGCGGATCAGCACTTCGCCGGGGCCGGCGACAGGTACCGGCTCCTGGCGTGGTTGCAGGACTTCGGGGCCGCCGGGGCTGGTGATTTCGATCAGGGTCATTTCGTGGGGCAGATTCATTTGAGCGCACCTGTAGCAATGAACGTATGGGTTGGGACCGCGCCCGTCACCGAGCGGTTCAGCCTGCTGGCGATCCTGGGTATTTTCTCTGGTGCCCAGCATAGCTGTGATGAGTGATGCAATAATGCTGCGATTACACGTCACGATGATGCAAAAATGCATCGAAGGGGAAAGCCATGAATTGGGACGATGCGCGGGTGTTCCTCGCGGTGTGCCGCGAGTCCACATTACGCGGAGCCGCGCGGGTGCTGGGGGTGGATCAGGCCACCGTGGGGCGACGGGTCAATGCCCTGGAAAAGTCCTTGAACGCAACGTTGTTCCTGCGCACCTCCGAGGGCTATGCGCTGACCGCCGTGGGTGAGGCCGCGTTGCAATCGGTGGAGAACATGGAGCGCTCGGCCCTTGACCTGGAGCGTCAGGTCCTGGGCCTGGACGACCGCCTGACCGGCACCGTACGGGTGACCACCACCGATTCCCTGGCCATCGACTTCCTGATCCCGGCCATTGCCCGGCTGCACGATGCGCACCCTGACGTGCGCGTGCAGATGGACGCTTCGACCCAGTTGCTTAACCTGGCCAAACGCGAAGCCGATATCGCGGTGCGCAATACCCGCCCGGACAACCCCGACCTGATCGCCCGGCGCATCGCCCGCTGGCCGGTGGGGCTGTTTGCCTCGCAGGCGTATATCGATCGGCACGGCGCACCCGAACCGGGCAGCCTGTTCGAAGGACACGACCTGGTGGTGTACCAGCCGCACCTGCAAAGCCAGAAGGACCTGACCCTGGTCAGCGAGCCGCTGGGACGCGGGCGTATTGTTGCGGCCTTGAGTTCAAGCCTGTTGGTTCGCCGCTCCATCGCTGCAGGGATCGGTATCGGTGAGGTTCCGATAGTTTCCGGCGAACGCGACGGCCTGGTGCGGCTGTGGCCGGACCGTACGCGGCCGTTGCCCTACGATGTGTGGCTGGTGACCCATGCCGACCTGCGGCACACCGCCCGGGTGCGGGTGGTGATCGACGAGATCGTCGCGGGGTTTGCCGGCACCGGGGAATAGTACGACTGCCTGAAAAGGCCGGGTGTCAGCCCGGCCAGAAATAAGCCGTCGCAGGAGAACGCAATCGGCTCAGCGTTGCAGGAAGGCCAGCAGATCTTCGTTCAAGGCTTGCTGGTGGGTCACCGCAAAACCATGGGGGGCATCCTTGTACACCTTCAACTGCGCGCCTTTGATCATCTGCGCGGCGACCTTGCCGGTAGTTTCGAACGGCACGATCTGGTCGCCATCACCGTGGATAACCAGGGTTGGCACGTCGATCCTGGCCATGTCCGGGCGGAAATCGGTTTCCGAGAACGCGGTGACGCAATCCACCGTCGCCTTGAGCGAGGCGAGCAGGGCGATGTTCAGTGTTTGAGTCAACACACCGCTGGAGACCTGTTGGCCCTTGTTGATGCCATAGAACGGCGTATTGAAGTCTGCCAGGAACTGCGCGCGATCCTTCAGCAACGCGGCCTTGAACCCGTCAAACGCTGCCATCTCGACACCTTGCGGGTAATCCGGCTTTTGCCCGAACAGCGGCGTCACCGCCCCCAGCAACACCAGCCCGGCCACGCGCGCGCTGCCATGGCGGGCGATATAGCGGCTGACATCGCCGCCGCCCATGGAGAAGCCCACCAGGGTCACGTCCTGCAGATCCAGATGGTTGATCAACTGGGCGATATCGTCGGCAAAGGTGTCGTAGTCGTTACCGGTCCAGGGCTGGTCCGAGCGGCCAAAACCACGGCGGTCGAACGCGATGGTGCGGTAGCCGCGGCTGCTCAGGTACTCCATCTGGTATTCCCACATATCGGCATCCAGCGGCCAGCCGTGGCTGAACAGCACCGGTTTGCCGGTGCCCCAGTCCTTGTAGTAGAGCTCGGTACCGTCTTGTGTGCGTAGGGTGCTCATGGCAAAACTCCTTGGGTGAGAGGGCAGCCAATACTATAGGCGCAGAATCTGACGAGGGACTTGTATGCCTGTGCTCGGTTGAACGGTTCAGCGTCTATGCTGGTCAACTGCTTTCTACCGTCTGAACAAACAGGTGAACGAAATGGCCAAGACTTACAGCTACGCCGCTCGTGACTCCAAGGATTCCCTCAAACCCTTCACGTTCGAACGTCGCGCCCCCGGGGCCGATGATGTGCAGATCGACATCCTCTATTGCGGCGTCTGCCACTCGGACCTGCACACCGTACGCAACGAATGGAAAAACACCCTGTACCCGTCGGTACCGGGCCATGAAATCGTTGGCCGAGTGACCGCCGTGGGCGCCAATGTCAGCAAGTTCAAGGTGGGCGATTTGGCCGGTGTCGGCTGCATGGTCGACAGCTGCCAGCACTGCGAATCCTGCGCCGAGGGCGAGGAGCAGTATTGCGAAAACGGCTTCACCGGCACCTACAACGGCCCGGCTTTTGGCGGCGAAAACACCTTCGGCGGCTACTCGGACAATATCGTGGTCAAGGAGAAGTTCGTCCTGCGCATCTCCCACGACGAGAGCAACCTGGCGGCGGTCGCGCCGCTGCTGTGTGCAGGCATCACCACCTACTCACCGCTGCACCACTGGAACGTCGGGCCGGGCAAGCGCGTCGGCGTTGTCGGCCTCGGTGGCCTGGGCCATATGGCGGTGAAAATCGCTCATGCCATGGGCGCCTACGTGGTGCTGTTCACCACCTCGCCGAACAAGCGCGAAGACGGCCTGCGACTGGGGGCCGATGAAGTGGTGGTGTCGAAGAACGCGGACGAAATGGCCAAGGTTGCCAACTCCCTGGACTTCATCCTCAACACCGTGGCCGCGTCCCACAATCTCGACGCCTTCCTCAACCTGCTCAAGCGCGACGGCACCATGACCCTGGTGGGCGCCCCGGATAGCCCGCACCCGTCACCGACCGTGTTCAACCTGATCTTCAAGCGTCGCAGCCTGGCCGGGTCGTTGATCGGTGGCATCCAGGAAACCCAGGACATGCTGGATTTCTGCGCCAGGCACGGGATTGTCTCGGACATCGAGATGATCGACATCCAGGGCATCAATGACGCCTACGAGCGCATGCTCAAGGGGGATGTGAAGTATCGGTTCGTGATCGACATCGAGAGCCTGAAGAAAGAAAAACACGCGGCCTGATTGATCGCCGCCGATCCCTGTAGGAGCGGGCTGGTGTGGGAGCGGGCTTGCTCGCGAAGGCGGTGTGTCAGTCGCTCAATAGGCTGGCTGAACCACCGCTTTCGCGAGCAAGCCCGCTCCCACCCAAGCCCGCTCCCACATTTTGATCTTCGCCGGTTTCTAGGCCGACAGGTGCTCATACAAAATCGTCGCACCCACCAGCATCAACACCACGCCGCCAACCATCTCGGCGCGCTTGCCGACCACAGTCCCCAACACCCGGCCAAGCATCATGCCGATGGTTACCATGGTCATCGTCGCCAAGCCGATCGCCGCAGCGGCCACCAGGATATTCACGTCGACAAACGCCAGGCCTACGCCCACCGCCAGGGCATCAATGCTGGTGGCAAACGCGGTCACGGCAAGAATCATGAACGAGTGCTGGCTCGGTTTCTCTTCCTCTGGATCATCGGCCTTCAAGCCGTTGTAGATCATGTGCAGGCCCAGGGCTACCAGCAGGGTAAAGGCGATCCAGTGGTCCCACTGCTCCACCCAGCGAGTGGCAGCCTGGCCGATAGCCCAGCCGATGATCGGCGTGATCGCTTCAATCACACCAAAGATCAGCCCGGCCCGCAGGGCTTCGGTCAGGCGTGGTTTGTGCAGGCTGGAACCTTTGCCAATGGCCGCCGCAAAGGCGTCCGTGGACATGGCAAGGGCGAGAAGAATCAGGGAAATGGGGTTCACGGTAAGGCTTCCAGTCGGGCTGTATGAGTCAACGACACAACCACACGCCCGACTTCAGGCATGGATGTGTCGCTGGTCTCACCAACCAAAATGGTGTTCGCACCACGGCATGTTGCCGAGAATGTTGATACGAACGCTTCGAGAATCCGAAGCAGGCTACTCCCCAACGAGGTGGCGGATCATAGCCGCGCAATCATGAAAATTTTGTTAAGGACGCCTCACGGATGCTCCAGGTGACAGCGCACCTGCTGACTCATCCCACCCGTCAACCGCTGCGGCCGCTCACAGCCTTGTGTACGCCTCGGGCAGCGGTCGAGAAAGAAACACCCACCCGGCAACACCCGGTTCCCCGGCAGCTCTGTCGGTGCACTGACATACGCATCGTCCAGCGCCACCCCCAGCTTGGGCACCGCTTCCAGCAACAGCTGGGTATACGGATGCTTCGGCTGCTCCAGCACTTGCTCGGCACACCCCAGTTCCACGATCTGCCCCAGGTACATCACCGCCACTCGGTCGGCCATGTGCCGCACCACCGAAACGTTGTGGGAGATCAGGATGTAGGTCAGCCCCAGCCGCCGTTGCAGCTCGGCCAGCAGGTTGAGGATTTGCGCCTGCACCGAGATATCCAGGGCCGAGGTCGGCTCGTCCAGCACCAGGATGCTCGGGTTGGACGCCAGCGCGCGGGCGATGGCGATCCGTTGGCGCTGGCCACCGGAAAACTGGTGCGGGTAACGGTCCAGGTATTCGGCACGAATGCCTACCTGCGCGGCGACCTTGGCGGCGATGGTGCGCATTTCACTCTTGGGCGTGTCGCCTAGGGCGAACAGCGGCTCGGTGATGATTTTCCAGATGGGCAGGCGCGGGTCGAGGGACGATTGCGGGTCCTGGAATACGATCTGCACATGCCGGTGGCGTTCCCGGGCACTTTCGTAGACCCAGTCCACTTCACCGTCACTGGGCTTGACCAGGCCCATCAGCAATTGGGCGAGGGTGCTTTTACCGCAGCCGGACTCGCCGACAATCCCCAGGGTTTCCCCACGGCGAACCTGCAAGTCGATGCCGTTGAGGGCGTGGGCATAACCGCGCGGGCGGCCCAGCCAGTCGGTTTTTACCGGGAACTTGACCCGTACATCCCGCAAAGCCAGCAGTGAATCTTGAGACACGGTCATTGCACCGACTCCCCGGCAGTCAGCCAGCACGCACTTTTGCGGGTGCCGGCAGGGTTGATCAGGTCCAGGCGCGGGCGCTCGATGCATTGGCTCATGGCCTGGGGGCAGCGTTCGCGAAAGGTGCAGCCTGAGGGCAGGGCGGCAAGGTTGGGCACTTGGCCGGGGATGGTCAGCAGGTCGTCGCCGGGTTTCACCTGTTCCGGCAAGCCGCTGAGTAACCCTTGGGTGTAGGGATGGCGCGGGTCGCTCATCACCTGGGCGGTGGGGCCTTCTTCCACCACGGCGCCGGTGTACATCACATACACCCGGTCGCAGAACTGCGAGACCACAGCCATGTCGTGGGTGATCAGCAGGATCGCGGTGCCGCGTTCCCGGGCTTTTTCCCGCAGCAGCAACAGCACCTGGCGTTGCACGGTGACGTCGAGGGCAGTGGTGGGCTCGTCGGCGATCAGCAACTGAGGGTCGCAGGAAAATGCCAGGGCGATCATCACCCGCTGGCGCATGCCGCCGGAGAGTTCGAAGGGGTAGCTGTCGAGCACTTGCTCGGGGTCGGCGATGTGCATGTCCCGCAGCAGGGCGATGGCCTTGGCACGGGCGGCGGCCTTGCTCAGGCGCTGGTGGTGGATGATCACATCGAGCATCTGCCGGCCAATGCGCCGGGTCGGGTTCAGCGCGGTCATCGGCTCCTGGAAGATCATCGCCGCGTCACGCCCGCGGATCTGCAGCAGCTCCTTCTCGCTGGCACCGAGCATGTCGCGGCCGAGCATCTGCAAGCTGCCGGCGGTGATCCGGTAACTGCGTTCCGGCAGCAGGCGCAGGCTGAGCATCGCGGTCACGGATTTGCCGGAGCCGGATTCACCCACTACGCCGACGACTTCGCCGGGGTTGACGTGCAACGACACGCCGTTGAGTGCCTGGACGTTGTTGCGGTAAGCCGGGAATTCCAGGCTCAGGTTGTCGATGGCAAGCACTGCCGGACTGGACATGGTCATTTCCCCTGTTGCCGTGGGTCGAGCAGGTCACGAACACCGTCACCCAGCAGGTTGAAGCCGGTCGCGGTGACCAGGATCGCCAGCCCCGGAAAGGTCGAGTACCACCAGTTGTCGAGAATGAAATTGCGCCCGGTGGCAACCATCGCGCCCCATTCGGCGGTGGGCTGCTGTGCACCCAGGCCGATGAAACCCAGGGCCGAGGCCATCAGGATCGCGCTGCCGATGTCCAGGCTCAGTTGCACCAGCAACGGCGGCATCGCATTGCGGCCTACGTGCCACGACACGATGTGCCAGCGCCCGGCGCCGAAGGTCTGGGATGCCTTGACGTAGCCCATCTGCCGAATGCTCAGGGCCTGGCCCCGGGCCAGGCGCACGTAGAACGGGATGCGCACCACGGTGATCGCCAGCATCGCGTTGAACAGGCTCGGGCCCAGTGCGGCGGCCAGGGCCATGATCAGCACCAGGGACGGCACCGACAGCATGATGTCCATCAGGCGCATGATCAGGCTGTCGAAACGCCCGCCGATAATCCCCGACAGGCAGCCCAGCAGCCCGCCCACCAGGCAGGACGAAAACGCCACGAACAGCCCCACGCCCACCGACTGGCGGCTGCCGTACAGCACCCGGCTGAACAGGTCGCGGCCGACTTCATCGGTGCCGAACCAATGTTCGGCGGAGGGCTCGGCCAGGCGTTGCGCCAGGTTCAGGGCATTGGGGTCATGGCTCGCCAACCAGGGGGCGAAGGCCATGCAGATCAGCACGATCAAGGTGATGGTCAGGCCGGCGATGGTCAGCGGGCTGCGGCGTATTTGATAGCCCAGGTACTCCATTCGCGCACGCCAGGTGGGGCGCTGTTCCAGGGGCACCGGTACGGGCATGGTCAGGGGAGCGGTCATCTCAATTCACCTCGCCGATGCGCGGGTCGACCACCCGGTAGAGCAGGTCGATCAGCATGTTCAGCAGTACATAAATAAACGACACCAGGATCGCGAAGCCCATCACCGCCGGGAAATCCAGGGACTGGATCGACTTCACCACATAGGCACCCATGCCCGGCCAGGCGAACACGGTTTCGGTCAGCACCGCGCCGTACAGCAGGTCGCCGAGGGTCAGGCCGAGCACGGTGATCGACGGGATCAGCGCGTTGGGCAAGGCGTGGCGCAGGATCACCGCCCAGCGCGACAGGCCGTAGGCGCGGGCGGTACGGATGTAGTCCTCGCCCAACTGGTCGAGCATCGCCGAACGGATCTGCCGGGCGACCACGCCGAGGTTGACGAAACCCAGGGTGACGGCGGGCAGGATCAGGTGTTCCAGGGCATTCAGGAACAGTGGGATATCGCCGGCCAGCAGCGAGTCGATGAGGTAGAACCCGGTGATGGTGCGCGGTGGTTCGAGGCCTTCATCCAGCCGCCCGCTGCCGGGCAGCCAGCCGAGCTGGCCGTAGAACAACACGATCAGGCCCAGGCCGAGCCAGAAGGCCGGCGTGGAAATGCCGGTAACCGCCAGCGTTCGGGCGATCTGGTCGATGGCGCGGTTGTGATACACCGCTGACAGCACCCCCAGCGGTACGCCCACCAGTACCGAGAGCAGCAGGGCGGCGACCGCCAGTTCGAGGGTCGCGGGGAAGAACGCTTTCAGGTCTTCCAGCACCGGGCGGCTGGTGCGGATCGAGGTGCCGAGGTCGCCGTGCAGCAGGTCGCTCATGTAGCGGCCGTATTGCTGGTACAGCGGCAGGTCGAGGCCCAGTTGATGGCGGATGTTCTCGACAATGGCGTCGCTGGCCCGGTCGCCGGCAATCAGGCGCGCCGGGTCACCCGGGATCAGGTGGGAGATGCAGAAGGTAATCAGCGAAACGCCGACGACGACCAGGATCAGGCCGAACAGGCGTTTGCGCAACATATTCAGGAAGGCCATGAGGGCTCCTCGGTAACGCGAGACATTTGGATCAGGAATACAGCCTGGAAAACACAGCAGGTCCAGTGTGGGAGCGGGCTTGCTCGCGAATACGGTGGGTCAGTCATACATCGGGTAACTGATACACCGCTTTCGCGAGCAAGCCCGCTCCCACATTTGATCGCGTGTTACTTACTGATCTCAGCCACGTTGAACACCTGCTCCAGCATCGGATGGAACACATAACCCTTCACCGAATCACGCATCGGCAGGGTGTAGTTCTTCTGATAGAGGTAGGCGTATACGCTGTCCTTGAGCACGATCTTCTGGGCTTCCTGATACAGCTCGGTGCGCTTGGCCGTGTCGTTGTTGGCCGCCGCATCGCGAATCAGCTTGTCCACCACCGGGTTGCTGTAGAACGAACGATTGCCCGGCAGGCCTTGCAGGGAGGAGTCGAACCAGAAGTTCATGTACATGTAGGGGTCGGAGAAGTCCGGTGCCCACGAGCCGATGGACACGTCGAAATCACCCTTGCCCAGGCGCTCGCGCATGGTGGCGTTGGCCAGTTTTTCCATCTTCAGGTTGATCCCCAGCGGCGCCAGGCTGGCTTGCAGGGTCAGGCCGATGGATTCCCAGTCCGGGTCCTTGTCGGAGTACATGTAATTCAGGTTGGTGATTTTTTCCGGGAGTTTCTTCAGGTTCGCGCCCGCGCTGTCCAGGTCCTGTTTCATCAAGGGCAGGCTCGGGTCATTGGCCCACATGCCGGCAGGAATCGGCCCGTTCATCAACTTGGCCTGGCCCTTGAGGATGCCGTCGACAATGCCTTTGTAGTCCACCGCATCAACGATTGCCTGGCGCGCATTCTGGTTGTTCAGCGGGGCTTTCTGGTTGTTCAGGTACAGGTAGGTCACCCGCAGCGACGGGAACTCCTTGATCACCACGTCTTTCTTTTTGGCCAGGTTGGTGAGCTGGTCCTGGGGCATGTCTTCGGCGATGTCCAGGTCGCCGCGTTCCAGTTGCAGGCGGCGTACCGAGGCTTCGCTGATGATCTTGATCACCACCTTGTTCAGCGCGGGCTTGGTGCCGGCGTAGTAGGTGTTGGGTTCCAGGGTCAGGCTCTGGCCTTTCTGCCAGTTGCTCAGGCGAAAGGCGCCGGAGCCGGCGGTGTGGGTGGAGAGGTAGGCGTTGACGTCGCCCTGTTTCACCACGTCCGGGTTGATGATGCCGGCGCCGTTGTGGGCTAGGGTGTAGAGGAAGGGCGCGTAGGGCTTGGCCAGGGTGAAGCGCACGGTGAGCGGGTCGACCACGGTGACTTTCATGTCATCCGGGAACGCACCCGACGGGCCTTGCTTGAGCTGCATCACGCGGTCGAAGGAGAACTTCACCGCATTGGCGTCGACCTCGGCGCCGTCATCGAACTTGTTGCCGGGCTTGAGTTTGAAGTCCCACACCAGACCGTCGGCCGAGGTGGTCCAGCTGTCGGCCAGGTCGCCCTTGACCTCGGTGCTGCCCTTGCCGTTTTCGACTTTGTAGGCCACCAGCTTCTGGTACGCCGGGTACGTCACCGCCCAATCGTTGTTGTCGATGGTCACGGCCGGGTCGAGGGTTTGCGGGTCGGCGGCCTTGCCGATCATCAGGGTGTCTTTGGGCGCCGCGGCACTTGCCGATTGCCACGCGCCCAGGCTCAGGGCGGCGCACAGCAGGGAGAGTGCGAGGGTCTTGCGGTTGCTTGGGGTCATGCCGGTTTCCTTGATTATTTAGAGGAAAAAGCGGGTTGGTTTATTTTTATGAAATCTATAACCGGGCAGTTGGAGCTAAAGGGTGCTGCTCATTATTGTGATGGTACGGTCCTTGGGATCAGTATGACTCCTCAATTAGTGGGAAAAGTTCGGCATCCGGCAATTCGTAATGCCACCACTCGGTGGCAATCGCCTTGAAGCCGGCGCCAAGCATGATGCCCAGCAACAGCAGGCGGTTGCGCTGCACCTGCGGCGGCAGGTCGGGGTAGAACTGGTGGGACTTGGGCTCCATGGCATCAAACGCCGTGCCCATGTCCAGTGGGGTGCCGTGTTCATCAATCAGCGTCAGGTCGACGGCCACGCCGCGGGTGTGGTGCGAGCCCAGGCGTGGGTCGCGCACGTAGTCCGGGTTGGGCAGGGCCTGCCACAACAGTTGCTGGGCGTAGGCAGGGCGATAGGCGTCGTAGATCAGCAGGGTCATGCCGGCCTGGCGTGCCAACAGGCTCGCCTTGCGCAGGCAGGCCGCCGCTTCGGTGTGCAGCAGGCAGCGGGTGTTGCGGTAGATCACGGTGCCTGCCAGGTTGTCGGCACTGGCGTAGATCAGGTCGACCTGTACCGGGTATTCCGGTGGGGCGATTTCTACCAATGGGCTGGTTTTCACTCAAAGATTTCCTTTCCAGGGTCAGGATTCGAACTGGCCGAAGGCCTGTTGCAGGGCGCGGTTTTTTGCCAGGCGTGCATCCAGTCGCTCGCCGTAGCGGTCAGCGACGGCAGACACCATCAGGTTGAACAGGCACGTCAGGGGCGCCATGGAGTCCCAGAACTGGCCGACATCGGTTTTCAGTTGCAGCAGGTCCAGGTCGTAGTCCCGGGCCCAGGGGCATTGCAAGTCAGTGATCAGCGCCAAGGGTAGACCCTGGGCGTTCGCGGTCTCGCAGAACGTGGGCGTGATGCTGGAATAGGCGCGGAAGTCCGCTGTAATGGCGTAGGGTTTTTCAAAGCCGGAGTTCAGGGTCTCGGCGTAGATCCCCGACAGGCCATCGACGTAATAGACCTTGGGACGGATGTATTCCAGGTGGCTGTGGAACGCATTGAGGATGCCCCGGGTGGACTGGATGCCGAGGATAAACACGGCGTCGGCGTCCACGATGTGCTGCACGATGTCGGCGAAACCCTGGCTGCGGGCCAGGCCATACACATGCTGGATGGCTTCGATCTCGCGGTTGAGGGAACGGTCGAGGGCGTCTTCCTGATCGTTCTCCTGGCGAAACGCACCCAGGCGGTCGGTGATCAGCCAGGAGGCTTGCGGGTCGCCGCGCAGGCCTTGCTTGACGTCATCGAGGTTGCGATAACCCAGGGTTCGCAAGAAACGCCCCACTGAAATCCCGGTGGTGCCGGCTTGCTGGGCGATGCTGTCGGCGGTTTCGAACGGCAGCTGTTGCAGGTTGCCCAGCAGGTACGTCGCGATGCGCTTGCCGGTGGGCGTCAGCGTCGGGAACTGCTGTTCCAGCGTGCGCTGGAAGCTGTTTTTATCCATGACGTTTTCGCGCAGGCCGGTCATTGATGTTACTCATGTTTCATGATTTTGATGTCTGTTAGAAACATAACATCGGCAATCGCGATAACACAATGGCTTTTTTTGCACTGGGCGGGCAGGGGGGGACAAGCGGCGATCAAGGCCGCTGGGGTTTCACCGAAGTACCGAACGTATTGCCCATGCGCACACTGGTCGCTGCGGGTGTAGAGAGCCCGATCTGGTTCGGCTTGCGTTTGTCGATGGGCACCTGTTGCGCCTGCTGGTTCTTTTGCGTGGCCTTGGCGGCGTCCGGGTTGTTGCCCATCTGCTGGCTCAGGCAGCCATAGTCCGGTGCCTTGTAGCCATCCACGTTGACCTCGGTGCAGCCATTGGGCGTTCCTTCGGCGTGGGCCATCAGTGGCAGGGCAGCACACAGCAACAGGCTGGCGAGGGTCGGGAACAGGTTCATCGGTGCCTCCTGGCGAGCCCTGGGAAATGGGCCGGTATGGCTCAAAAGTGTAGTGCAGCGGGCTGCCCGTCACCGTGATGTTTTTTTTGCTGGCACCGTAACATCAGGTTCATAAACTGGCCTCAGGATGACGGTTTTGTAGGCTATGTCGGACGTGTTGCGATGCTGAGCAGGGGGGCTTGGAGGCGCGCGGGCTGCTGCCTGGCTCTGCTGTTGGGGCTGGCGCAGACCGTGCGCGCCGAAGTGACCCTGGACCTGCCCGCGCAGAACCTGGATAGCGCCCTGCAGGCGTTCAGCCATGCCACCGGCATGGCGGTGCTGGTGGACCGCGAGTTGACCCGGGGCCGGCGCTCCATCGGCGTGCATGGCCGCTACAGTGCGCAGCAAGCCCTGGGCCTGCTGCTGACAGGGAGTGGCCTGATGGCGCGTTATGCCCGCAGCGATGCATTCACCCTGCAAGCCCCCGAGGTCAGCCAGCCGGCCACGACGCGGGGGCTGAAGGCAGGGCATGCAGCACGGATCAACAACAGCTATGCCGCGGCCTTGCAGCAGGCGATCGAACGCAGTTTGTGCCGTTCGCCGCTGACCCGCCCCGGCAGTTTCCGGGCGCTGGTGCAGGTGTGGGTCAACGGTGACGGGGTGATCGAACACAGCCGGCTGGTCAGCTCCACCGGTGACCTGCAGCGTGACGAAGCGCTGGTACGCGGCCTGGGCGCCACCCGGGTCGAACGCCCTGCGCCCAGTTCGCTGCGCTTGCCGGTGACCTTACTTTTGATGCCCGATTCAACAGGAACACGCATGGAATGCACAGCAGGGGAAGGAGTTTCCGGGGCATGAAAGATACCGGCCACAGCATGATGGTCAGCCTGTTCCTGGCGTCCTACGAGGACTTCAAGGTACGCCTGCGCAAGCGCCTCGGGTCCGAGGACCTGGCCAACGACGTGCTGCACGAAACCTACCTGCGGGTCGACCGCATGGACATGCCGCCGAACCTGGCGCAACCCAATGCCTACCTGTATCGAATGGCGCTGAACATCGCCGCTGACCGACGCCAGGCGGATGCGCGACTGTTGACCGGCAGCGAAGTCGAAGAGCTGCTGCAAACCGTCGATGAAGCCCAGGACCCGTCGCGGGTGGTGGGTGGCCAGCGGGAAATCCAGTCCTTGCTCAAGGCCCTCTACGAACTGCCGGCGCGGCGGCGCCAGATCCTTATCGCTGCACGTCTGGAAGAGGCGCCACACCTGGAGATCTCCAGGCGTTTCGGGATTTCCACGCGCATGGTCGAAAAGGAAATCAAGGCCGGGCTGGGCCACTGTGCACAGCGCCTTGAAAGAAAAGTGATCCAGCGGTTCGGTCCCGGGGCCGGAAAACCGTCTTAGTGATTGAGTCCCTGATAATCCGTTGAGTACCTGCGCGCTTGAACATTTTTAACCTCTCCGCTGCCCGTGCTGCGCCCGACAGCCCCCTGCACGATGAAGCGCGTGACTGGCTGGTGCTGCTGACGTCGGGCCGGGCCACCGTTGCTGATGCCAAGGCGTTGCGCCAGTGGTGCGCCCAGAGCCCGGAGCATGCCCGGGCGTTCGAGCAGGCCAAGGTGTTGTGGCAGCAATTGGCTCCCGCCGCCGAGCAGTTTTCCCGGCCGCGGCATTTTGGGCGGCGGGCGTTTTTGGGCGGGGCGATTGCGGCGTCGGCGGCGGTGTTGATGGTGCGGGTGACGGTGCCGGGTGGGTTTGCCGGGTTGACGGCGGATTACCGCACCGAGGTCGGGGAGCAGCGGCGGGTGGAGTTGGGTGATGGGGTTCGGCTGGAGCTCAATACGCAGACGCGGATCAGCCGGCGTGAGGGTGGGATTGAGTTGTTGGAGGGGGAGGTCGAGGTGCTGGCCGATGCTGCGATGCCGCTTCAGGTTCAGGCGGGTGGAGGGTGGTTGAGTGCGGCTCGGGCGCGGTTCAATGTGCGCAATACGGATCACAGTGTGTGTGTGACGTGTATTGATGGGGCGCTGTTGGTGGGTGTTGGGGGGCGTACGGTTCGGCTTGAGGGTGGGCGGCAGCTGACTTATGACGCCAGCGGTGTGGGTGAGCCGGTGGCGGTGGACGTGCAGGCTGTGGTGGCTTGGCGGGAGCAGGTGCTGGTGTTTGATAATGCGACGCTGGCGACGGTGGTGGATGAGATCAATCGCTATCGGCCGGGGATGTTGCTGCTGATGAATGCGCAGTTGGGCAAGCGGCGGGTGCAGGCGCGGTTTAGTCTGCATCAGTTGGCGGGGGTGGCGCTTTTGATTCGCGATGCGTATGGGGCCAAGTGTACGGAGTTGCCTGGCGGTGTTGTTTTGTTGAGTTAGATCGGTGTGCATATCCGTTAGTTAGGTAACGGCTGCTTCAAAATCATAAAGCACAGCGGCCTCCCGGCCGGCTTGAGTGTTAAAAGCAAAGGCAAAGACCAGAGCGAAAACAGATCTGCTTTTCTGTGGGAGCGGGCTTGCTCGCGAAAAACCTGAGAGCGCCGCGTTCATCCAGAATGCCCGCGTCATCGTTAACGACCTTCGCGAGCAAGCCCGCTCCCACATTTGGTCCGTGCCCGCTTTAGCTTTTGATTTTGCTCTTCAACACTCAAGCCTAGGCGAGGAGCCGAGTGGTGGGGCAAGAGCGTTTTGCTTACTTTTGACTGGGCCGGCATTCCGGCTTTTCGAAAGTGAGCGGAACCCATATCAGCCATAACAAAAATAACGGATATGTACACCACCCCAAAAAGCCCTACCGCAAGGGCCCCAAAACCTGCCGATACCGCTCCACCCCCAGGCCCGTCTCCCGCACCAGAACCACCTCGATCCCCAGCGGTTCCTCCTGCCGATTCCCACTCAACTGCCGCCACCCCTTGTCCCAAGCCCGCACCTGCAAATCCCTGACCTGCCCAAGCACCGCCACCGCATCCCTGGGCGCCGGCAGCGGATACCGATCCCGCGCCGGTGCCGCCGCCCGATACAGCGTGTCGCCCTTGAGCCACCACCGCACCCGCTGCAACCCATCCCCAGGAACCGGCGCACTCCGGATCACCTCCAGCCGAAACCCCTTGCTGTCCGAACTCCTCACCGACACCGCCACCAACCCGCCAGGCTTCGGTGCGTCTTCGCCAATCGGCGGCCCCAACTCAACCCCCGCGCGCAAGCTCACATCCAGCTGCATCTGGTTCAGCGCCCGCAACAACACCTCAGTCTGCTCACTGCTGGCCTGCAAATGCTGATCAGCCCGGGTCACACTGTCCAACCCGCGCCAGGCAATCACACTGACCACCGCCATCAACATGATCGCCACCATCACCTCGATCAGCGTAAAACCCTTCTGGTCACTCATGACTCACCACCCGCAACAACCCCGCCGCATCCCGTTGCAGGCTCAGGCTGTATTGCCCATCCGACAGCACCACCCGCACTGGCGGGTTCACCCATTCAGCATCCAGCACCAATGTTTTCCCGGGCTCGATGCGCACCTGCATCGGCGCACTGTCCCAGGCCCGCGGACGCAGTTGCTGATCGCCGCTGAAGTTCTCCACTCCCAGCCCATCATCGGTAACGCGGCTGAAGCGAAATCCCTTGGCATCGGCTTTCCAGGTAATCGCCCGGCCATCGGCACGCGCCTCGGCCTGGGCCACCTGCAGCAACTGGCTCAAGCGTTCCGCGTCCTTGCGCAGCAGGTGCAGCGGATCAGGCTTGATGCTCAGGCTGATGGCCGCACTGGCGATGCCGATGATCACCAGCACCACCATCAACTCGATCAACGTGAAGCCCTGCTGTTTCATTTTTTGCTCCCTGATCAACCGCTGAAATAAAAAGGTGTGAATTGCCCTGTAGCCTGAGGCGACGGACAAACAGGAGGTCCCGCCCATGGCATTCATCCATCGTTTTTCACCCGCCCATGGCGTCCAGGCCTTGGCGTTGCTGGCGGCGCTGGCAGGGGTGGCGACCTGGACGCCACTGTTGCTCACGTCGGCCGAGTCCCACACCCCGCAGGCCGCGCCCCAGGCGTTGGCGGCCCGCAGCGACAACCCCGCCGTACAATGGTTTTCCAATACCCCGGCGGTGATGCAGATCAGGGTCTCCGGGGTGCTTGCCGGGGCGCGTGGGGCGGTGGCGATCCTCAGTCTCAACGACGGCCCGCCCCGCAGCTTTTTGTTGGGTGAACGCCTGAGTCCCGGCGTGCGGCTGACGGCCATTGAAGGCGATAGCGTGGAGATCGAGCGCGGCGCGGAAAAAATCCGCGTGCCCCTCGACAAGTTGCCCGACGGGCCAGCCTTGCCAAGCCTCATTCGGCAGTAACCGGGCGCTTCACCGGCGGGCGCCCCAGCAGTGTCTCCAGGCGTGCCAGGGGGGGCGCTTCACGGGTGGCGTCCAGCACCTGCACGCTGACCTGGAACAGGCGCCCATCCGGCCCGTTGCTGATGGTCTGTTCGCAGCGCAGTTTCAGCCGGCCCTGGTCGCAGTCGAACGTCTTGCGCCCGGTGCTCACCCGACCTTCCAGGCGCAGTTCCGCCATCCGCCCCTGGGCTGCCAGCAGCGCCATCGACTTGTCCCGCAGCAGGCCGTTGCTGGTGGTCATCAGCCCGGCCACGCGTACCGCCGCCGCCATGGCCACGGCGATGATCGCCAGTGCCACCAACACTTCAATCAGGGTGAAACCTTGCTCGTTGCGGGGCCCGCCCATGGCGTACTCAAAACCGGGAAACAGGCCCGCAGACTAGCCCCGGGAGTTGACCGATTGGCGACCAAAGCTCCCGAGGATTTTCAACATGACTGACATGTGTTCTTGCAACACTGCGCCACGAAATGCACTCAAGCCAAGGAATGTCGACATGGATATCGCACACTTCACGTCAGCGCGCAGGCAGCGCGGTTTCACCCTGATCGAGATCATGGTGGTCGTGGTGATCCTGGGGATTCTGGCGGCGCTGGTGGTGCCCAAGGTGCTCGACCGCCCCGACCAGGCGCGGGCCACAGCGGCCCGGCAGGACATTGGTGGGCTGATGCAGGCCCTGAAACTCTACCGCCTCGACCACGGCTCGTATCCCAGCATGAACCAGGGCTTGAAGGTGCTGGTGGAACGCCCGGCCGATGCGAAAAACAGCAACTGGCGCGCCTACCTCGAACGCTTGCCCAACGACCCGTGGGGCAACCCGTATCACTACCTCAACCCAGGGGCCAACGGCGAAGTGGATGTGTTCTCCCTCGGCGCCGACGGGAAACCTGATGGTGACGGCGTGAACGCCGATATCGGCTCCTGGCAGTTGTAAGGCCGGCGATGAACAGCCATTCGCCTACAGCGGCGAAGCAGCGCGGCATGGCGATTATCAGCGCCTTGCTGATCGCGGCCGTGGTCGCGGTGCTTGCCGGCGCCATGCTCACCCGGCAAACCGTATTCACCCGCAGCCTGGAAGCTGAACAACTGCGTATCCAGGGCCAATGGTTGTTGAATGGCGGCCTGGAAACCAGTCGCCAGCTCCTGTGGGACGCGCGCCGCCAGGACGTGTTGACCCGGCTCGATCAACCGTGGGCACGGCCCCTCGGCGGTGCTTTCGAGGGGCGGATTGAGGATGAGCAGGGCAAGTTCAACCTGCGCAACCTGGTGACCCAACAACACCCGGACGCCGGGCAATTGCAGAGCTTCGAACGCCTGTGCCAGTTGATCGGCATCGAGCCGGCCGTGAGTCGCCGCATCAGCCGGCGAGTGATCGACTCATACGACCAGCGCGAGCTCGGCGCCTCACTCACCGGCGGTTTCAACAGCAGCCGGGATACCTCGCCCGGTGCCGCCGCGCCATTGATCCCGGCCAAGTACCCGATGTTGCGCAGCCTCACCGACCTCAGCGGTATCGAAGGCCTCGACCCGCGCCAACTGCGGCGCATGGCGAGCTATGTCAGCGTGCTGCCCGGCAATACCTGGGTCAACGGCAATACCGCCAGCGCCGAGGTGCTCAGCAGCGTGGTGCCGGGGCTCAGCCTGTCCCAGGCTCAGGCACTGGTGGCCGAGCGCGACGGCGGGCGCTGGTTTGTCAATCGCGGGGATTTCGTCAACCGGTTGCGCATGCCACAAGTCGCGGTGGACACGGTGCAGGTGGGGATCACCAGCGAGTGGTTTCGCGTGCACGGCCAGGCGCGCCGCGAGCAGCGTCGGGTCACGCTGGAGGCGTTGCTGTATCGCCCGGAAGACCGTCAGCCCCAGGTGATCTGGTCGCGGGTGGGCGTATGAAGCGTTTGCGCATCGGCTTGCCGCCGCTGGGTGAACTCACCACCGAGAGCCAGGTGCAATTCGCCTGGCTGGACCGCGCCGGGCAGGTCAGCCAGCAGGGCGAGGGCCGCCTGGCGCAATGGGCGAATACCCAGGCGGAGTGTTTTCTGCATCCACGGGACAGCTTGCTGACCAGCCTGGAGCTGCCGCAATTGCCCTCCGCCAAGGTCGACGATGCAGTGACCTGTGCGGCCCAGGCATTGATCCTCGGCCCGCTGGAGTTGATGCATGTGGCCCACGGTCCACGAGACAGCAGCGGCCTGGTGCAGGTCGGCTGGTTGCCCAAAAGCAGCCTTGAGCACCTGGGCCGGATAACGACCCAGCTGAAAATCAAAGTGCGTGGCCTGTACCCGGCGCCCTACGCGCTGCCGGTCAGCGGGCCAGCGAGCGCGGCCTTCTGCGACGGGCATTTGCTACTGCGCCATAGCCTGCAGCAGGGCGCGGTACACCCTCTGGGGCAGCAGGCGCTGGATGACCTGCTCGCCACCGGTGTCGATGTGCTCCATGTGGCCGACGTTGCCCGTTGGAGCGGTACTGCGCCGGGCTGGGGTTTGCACGGTCGGCTCCAGCAGGCGGCAACCGGTGGCTGGGGCAGGGCGGCGGCCTGCACGGCGCTGGCGGTCGCCATCTGGGCCCTGGGCCTGAACCTCTACGCCGCCCGCCAGGTCGACGAAGGCCAACGCCTAAAGGCGCAGATGAGCCAGCAAGTACGCCAGGCCTTCCCCGAACTGCCGGTGATTCTCAACCCGCTGCAACAAGCCCGTCAGCAACTGGCCGCACGCCAGAGCGGCGCGGCGGCCGAACCAGGGCAGCGCTTTACCGGCTTGCTGGCGCTGGCGGGTAGCAGCCTGCCGTCCATGGCGGGCAGCGTCGAGAGCTTGAGCTACGAGCAAGGCCGCCTGCAGCTGAGTCTGCTGCCGGACGCCCGGACCCCGGCGCTGGCCGCTGACGCGCAGGCGCTGCTGGCCCAGGCCGGGTTCAGCGCCAGTCGCGACGACCAGGGCTGGACAGTCGGCCCGCTCACCGAGCGCGTTGAAGCCGATGCAGACGATGAGGCCGAAGATGAATAAGCGTTGGCAGCTTCTGCGCAGCCAGGCCCAGGTGTTCTGGAACGGCCTGGCCATGCGTGAAAAACGTCTGTTGGTGGGTGCCAGCCTGGTGCTGGCGGGCCTGCTGACCTGGTTGCTGTTGATCCAGCCACCGCTGAAGAAGATCGACTACTGGCAAGCCGAAACCCCGAAACTGCGCAGCCAGGCCGAGGCCTTGCAGGTGCTGCTGCAAGGCGTCGCCCCAGCCCCGCGCAGCAGTGACCTGGAAACCGCCTTGCACCAGTCCCTCGACAACGCCGGGCTGCAGGGCCGCTATCAATTGCAGCCGCAGGACACCGGCAGCTGGCGCCTGACCTTCGACGATGCCCCGGCGGACGCGGTGATCGACTGGCTGCTGGCCAACCCCCGGCCGTTCTCCCTGGAAGTCTCTGCGGCCCGCCTGCAACGCGCAGGCGAGGCCACCTCTTCAAACTCGGCCGGCACTTTGTCCGGGACCGTTCGCATGGATCAGGCGCCTGGCGCTAAGGAAGCTTCATGAAGTGGTCATTGCCCAACGCTGCGCCTTATCGCAAGGTCGCCCCTTTGCTCTTGTTGGCGCTGGGAGCGTGCAGCAACCCCCAATCCTCCGCGCCGTTGCTGGTGGACAGCGAGCTTGGCCAACCCCTGGCCGACACCCGGCGCAGCGGCGACACACCACTGGACCGCCAGCGCGAAACCGTGCCGCCACCCCGGGTGCAACACCCGGTGACCAACAGCGCCCGCAGCCATGGCGCCGCACCGGCCAGGGCGCGCAACCCGCTGGGTGATCAACCGGTACAACTGAACTTCGTCGACGCCGATATCCAGGCGGTGGTGCGCGCCTTGTCCCGCGCCACCGGCCAGCAATTCCTGGTGGACCCGCGTGTCAAAGGCAACCTCACGTTGGTCAGCGAAGGCCAGGTACCGGCGCACCAGGCCTACGACATGCTGCTGGCGGCGCTGCGTATGCAGGGCTTCAGCGTGGTCGACGTAGGCGGCGTGGCCCAGGTGGTGCCGGAGGCGGACGCCAAGCTGCTGGGCGGGCCGATCTACAGCGGCGCCAACCCGGGCGGGCAGGGCATGCAGACCCGCACCTTCCGCCTGCAATACGAAAACGCGGTGAACCTGATCCCGGTGCTGCGCCCGATCGTGTCGCCGAACAACCCGATCAACGCCTACCCCGGCAACAACAGCATCGTGATCACCGACTACGCGGAAAACCTGGCGCGGGTGGCACAGATCATCGACGGCATCGACACCCCGAGCGCCATCGACACCGACGTGGTGAAGGTGCAGAACGGCATCGCCGTGGACATCGCCGCCATGGTCTCGGAGCTCCTCGAAACCCAGGGCGCCGACCAGACCCAGAAGATCAACGTGATTGGCGACCCGCGCTCCAACTCCATCATCATCCGCGCCGGCAGCCCGGAGCGCACGGAACTGGCGCGCAACCTGATCTACAAGCTCGACAACGCCCAGAGCAACCCGAGCAATATGCACGTGGTGTACCTGCGCAACGCCCAGGCCGGCAAGTTGGCGCAGTCGCTACGGGGTTTGCTCACTGGTGAGAGCGACACCGGTACCAGTGATAATGCCCGTGGCAAGTTGAGCAGCATGGGCGGCAACACCCAGGGTGGCCAGGGCAGTACCCAGAACAGCAGCGGCACTCCCACCGGCAGCGGCACTGTCCAGCCCAGTGGCTACGGGCAGGACACCAGCAGCACCGGAGCCTCTTCCCCTACCGACCAGAACACCGCGTTCAGCGCCGGTGGCGTGACGATCCAGGCGGACGCCACCACCAACACCTTGCTGATCTCGGCGCCGGACCCGCTGTATCGCAACCTGCGGGAGGTGATCGACATGCTCGACCAGCGTCGCGCCCAGGTGGTGATCGAGAGTTTGATCGTCGAAGTGGGCGAGGACGATGCCAGCGAGTTCGGGGTGCAGTGGCAGGCGGGGAACCTGGGCGGGAAGGGTGGCTTTGGTGGGGTGAACCTGGGGGGCAGCGGCTTGAATGGAACCCCCACCAGCAAGACCAGCATTGATGTGTTGCCCAAGGGTTTGAACATCGGGCTGGTGAACGGCTCGGTGGACATTCCGGGGATTGGCAAGGTGCTGGACCTCAAGGTGCTGGCCCGGGCATTGAAGAGCAAGGGCGGGACCAATGTGTTGTCGACGCCGAACCTGCTGACCCTGGATAACGAGGCGGCGAGTATTTTTGTGGGGCAGACGATTCCGTTTGTCACCGGCAGTTATGTGACGGGCGGCGGCGGCACGAGCAATAACCCGTTCCAGACGGTGCAGCGCGAGGAAGTGGGGCTGAAGCTGAACGTGCGGCCGCAGATTTCCGAGGGGGGGACGGTGAAGCTGGATATTTATCAGGAGGTCAGCAGCGTCGACACGCGGGCTTCGGTGGATGCCGGGACAGTGACGAACAAGCGGGCGATTGATACGAGTATTTTGCTGGATGACGGGCAGATCATGGTACTTGGCGGGCTGTTGCAGGATGGGTACAGCCAGAGCAATGACGCGGTGCCCTGGTTGTCGGATATTCCGGGGTTGGGGGCGTTGTTCAGGAATGAAAAGCGCAGTGTGACGAAGACTAATTTGATGGTGTTTTTGCGGCCCTACATTATTCGTGACGGTGGGGCGGGGCGCAGTATTACGCTGAATCGCTATGAGTTTATGCGCAGGGCCCAGGGTGGGTTGCAGCCGGAGCATAGCTGGGCGATGCCGGATGTGCAGGCGCCGCAGTTGCCTTCGGTGGATAAGGCGATTCCCGGGGGGCAGGGGGTTAGGGCGGTGATTCGGGCGGTGCCGCGGTGATTTGGGTTTTGGATGGGGGGCATATCCGTTGCTGCGGTAACGGCCACCTATGGTTCCGCTCTTACAGCGGGTCACTTTTGGCAAACGCCCCAAAAGTAACCAAAAGGTCTTTGCCCCACCACTCGGTGCCTCGCCTAGGCTCGGCATGCCCGCACTCCGGCCCG
>NZ_AKVH01000063.1:0-35030 GCF_000278565.1 Pseudomonas sp. Ag1 | reverse complement strand
TCATCCAGAATGCCCGCGTCATCGTTAACGACCTTCGCGAGCAAGCCCGCTCCCACATTTGGACCGTGCCCGCTTTAGCTTTTGATTTACAACACTCAAGCCGGCCGGGAGGCCGCTGTGCTGTTGATCTGCTTTTGATCTTGATCTTAGGCGCCCCGTTAAACCACGCTGGCCGAAGTGAGGTGCCGAGTGGTGGGGCAAGAGCGGAACCAATACAAGCCATCACCTAAATAACGGATATCCCCCCAATCCGCGCCCGCGCCCGCAGCGCCTCCCCAGGCAACCCCAAAGCCTCATACACCACCACCAAAGCTCGGTTCGTCGGCACATCCAGCCCGTCATACCGCCGGCGCAATTCCAGCGTCTGCTGCGCCCCAAGCCAATCCCCAACCCGCAACCGTGCGTCCAGCTCGACCTGCGCAAACAAATCCCGCTGCGCATGACTCCCGCCAATCTCATTCAGCCGCGGCAACGCTATCCCCAGCTGTTCCAACGCCCGCCGGGCATCCCCCCGGGCGTGCGCCAACAACCCCTCAGCCAACGGCAACGTCACTTCCCCCCAAACCGGCCGCGCTTCCACACTGTGCCTGCGCAAAGCCGCCAACAACTGATCCGCCTCAGGCTTGCCCGCCCGGGCCAACCCATACAAATACTGCACACTCAAAAACGGCTGCACCGCATCCCCAACCCGACGCTGCAGGTAGGGCGCCAACGCCTGCCACCGCTCACCCACATCAATCCCGGCCAGCTCCAGCCGCGCCAGCAATGACACCGCGCCCACCTGATCCTGGGAGTACTCCGGCAAGATCCCCCACACATGCCGGTCATAAATCTCCAGCACCCGCTGATCCTCCCCGCGCCCCAGATAAAACAACGCGAGATGCCACCAGTTATGGGTGTACATGAACGAGTTAAGCCCGTCCCAGTGCTGCTTCACGCCCTCCAGAAACCCGATGCCTTCCTCGATACGCCCCTGGGTCAGCATCACATGGGCCAATGCGTGATGGGCCCATGGCTCGGACGCCTGCAACCGCAACGCCTCAAGCGCACTGGCCTCGGCTTCCTCCAGCAAATGACACTGCTCATACGCAAACGCCAGTAGCCCGTGACTGTGGGCGATATCCGGCGCGCCGGCGGTGGCCTTCAACCCGATCCGCAGCAGCGCCGGCCAGTTGCCCCGGTTGAATTCCAGGTACTGGTTGAGCTTGGCCGCAAGCAGGTCCCGCGGATAAAGATCCAGCAGATGCTCGCTGAGGCGCAGCACTTCATCCAGCTCGTCGTTGATCCAGGCTTGCAGCACTTGCAGATACACGAGCGCCCGTGGATGCCGGGAATTCACCGCCGCCGCCCGCTGACGGTACTTCTCGGCCAGCACAGGGCCCTCGGGCGACTCGATAAACATCAGCAGCAGGCCGGCAAATCCGTTGGCCAATGCTGAGTCGGGGTCGGCATCGGCGACCGCGAGGATGCCCTCGGCACGGGGCTGATAGCCGAGAAAACCGCCGACGAAATCATCCAGGCCCTGACGGGTGGCGGGGTTGCGGGTGTCGATGGGGTTGCCCAGGTAATCCAGTGACATGCGCTTCAAACTCATGGGTTCAGATAGCGGTTAGAAGGGCAAACCTTGTGCCAGTGATGGGTCCCTCAAACTTCAAACCTTACCGTAGCAGCTGCCGAGCCTTGTCGAGGCTACGTTGGCGGCGTACCTGACACACCGCAGCCGCAGCCTCGCCAAGGCTCGGCAGCTGCTACGCACAACCATTCCTCAAGAGGGCGGGCTGTTGCTTTTTCCACACTCGTCCCGGCCACTGTGGTTTTTTCATCACTGCCAAGGCCTGTGATGCCCGCAAACGCGGCCCGTCGCCCCATGGCACAGCCCTTGCTAAATCCCTGACAAAACCTTAGTCAAGGAGTCTCCATGCGCCCTTTATCTTTTCGCCGTGTCCTTTCATACCTGGGACTTGGCGCCGTGCTGCTGGCCGGCACCGCTCAGGCGCAACCCCATGACGGCGGAGTGCTGAACCTGGTGGCCCAACCCGAACCGCCGTCGCTGATGCACGGCGTGGTCAGCCACGTGTCCACCCAGTACGTCAGCGGCAAGATCCTCCAGGGCCTGCTGACCTTCGACACCGACCTGAAACCCAAACCGGTATTGGCCAAGGCCTGGACCGTTTCCCCCGATGGCCTGACCTACACCTTCGATTTGCAGGACAACGTGCGCTGGCATGACGGCCACGCGTTCACCGCCGATGACGTGGTGTTCAGCTTCCAGACCTTCTACCCCGAAGTGGACAAGCGCCTGGGCGGGGTCTTCACCGAGTACGTCGACAGCATCACCGCGAAGGGCCCGCTGCAGGTGGTGTTCCAGCTCAAGAAACCCTTCGCGCCGTTGCTCTCGGCCCTGGGCAGCGGGCTGCGGCCTGTGGTGCCCAAGCACCTCTACGAGAACACTGACTTTCGCAACAACCCCTATAACCTCAAGCCTGTCGGCACCGGCCCGTTTGTGTTTGTGGAGTGGAAACGCGGCGCCTATATCAAGCTGGCAAAGAACCCCGACTACTGGAAAAAGGGCCTGCCACACCTGGATGCGATCATCTTCCACGTGATCCCGGACGGCTCGTCCCGCGCTGCGGCGTTCGAGCGCAACGACGTGCAGGTGCTGCGCAGCGGTGATGCCGACTATTCCGACCTCAAGCGCCTGACCGCCTTGCCGGACGTGCAGTCGTCGGAAAAAGGCTGGGAGCTGTATTCCGGCCTGGCCTTCCTGCAGATCAATACGCGCAAGCCGCCGCTGAACAACCCCAAGGTGCGCCAGGCGATCCTGTATGCGCTGAACCGCCAGTTCATCGTCGACAACATCTTCTTCGGTTCGGGCAAGGTTGCCCCCGGCCAGTTCGTGTCCACCTCGCCGTACCACGACCCGCAATTGCCGCAGTACACCTATGACGTGAAAAAAGCCAAGGCGCTGATTGCCGAGTCCGGCGTGGACGTGGGCGCCGTGCGGATTCGCCTGCTCAACGGCGAGAAGGGCGGTGCCTGGGAGCGCCTGGCCGAATACACCAAGCAAGCCCTGCAGCCGCTGGGCTTCAAGGTACAAGTGGTGACGTCCGACGCCGCCACCTGGTTCCAGCGCGTCAGCGACTGGGACTTCGACCTGACCTACAACTTCATCTTCCAGATCGGCGACCCGTACTTGACCAACGCCTACCTGTACCGCTCCGACTACATCCTCAAGACTTCGCCATTTGCCAACGTCAGCGGCTACAACAGCCCCGAGGCCGATGCCCTGTGGACCCAGGTCGCCAACACCCCGGAAGGCCCGGAACGCACCAGGCTCTATAGCCAGTTGGAAAACGTGCTGAACACCGACCTGCCGATCGCGCCGATCTTCGAAATGCGCTACCCGACACTGTTCCACAAAGAGGTGAAGAACCTGCTGCAAACCGCCACCAGCCTTAACGAAGACTACGAAAGCGTCTACCTCGACGCGCCTGCACCATGAACGGGTTGCTGTATTTCAGCGGTCGCCTGCTCAAGGCACTGTTAATGATTGTGGCGGTGCTGGTGCTGGGCTTTTTACTGATCCGCCTGGCGCCGGGTGACCCGGCGCTGCTGTTGGCCGGCGAGGCGGGGGTGGACGATGTGCAGTTCATCGAACACCTGCGCCAGACCATGGGCCTGGACAAGCCGTTGCTCACGCAGTTGCTGATCTACCTGGGCAATATCGCCCATCTGGACCTGGGTTATTCCTACCGCAACCAGACCTCGGTGTGGTCGCTGATTGCCGAGCGCTTGCCGGCAACACTGGCCCTGATGGGCTCGGCATTTTTGCTCTCGTCGGTGCTTGGCGTCACCCTGGGGACGTTGGCCGCCCGGGCCCGACAGAAGCGTCACTGGCTGGATGGCGTGATCTCCCACGGCGCATTGCTGCTGTATGCGATGCCGCCATTCTGGCTGGCGATGCTGCTGATCCTGTTGTTCTCCGTCAGCCTCGATTGGTTGCCGGCGTTTGGCATGGAAACGGTGGCACAGGACTTTTCCCTGCTCGACCGGCTCAAGCACCTGCTGCTGCCGTGCGTGTCGTTGAGCGTGCTGTTCCTCGCCTTGTATATCCACCTGACCCGCGCCGCCGTGCTCGAAGCCCTTGGCCAGGAATACGTGCGCACCGCCCACGCCAAGGGCCTGCACCCGCGGCGGATTTTGTACGTGCATGTGTTGCGCAATGCGCTGTTGCCGGTGGTGACCTTTGCCGGTTTGCAACTGGGCCAGTTGGCCAGCGGCGCGTTGCTGGTGGAGGTGGTGTATTCCTGGCCGGGGATTGGTCGCTTGATGTACGACTCGCTGGCCCAGCGTGACTACGGCGTGTTGATGGGCGGTTTCCTGGTGATCTCGATTCTGGTGGTGGGCTTTAACGTGTTGACCGATGTGATCTGTCGTTTTCTCGACCCGCGTATCGGTGCAGGAGTGCAAGGCTGATGCTGGTTTTCCGACGTTTTGTGCGCCAGCCTGCGGCGTTGATCGGTGCGCTGTTTTTGCTGCTGCTGACGCTGTTGGCGATCGCCGCCCCCTGGCTGACCAGCAGCTCGCCATGGGAGATGAACAGCCAGCCGATGCTCGCGCCATTCCACGACCCGGCCCATTGGCTGGGCAGTGACCTGCTCGGTCGCGACCTCGCCAGTGGCCTGCTGTACGGCGCGCGCGTGTCCCTGGCCGTGGGGGCGCTGGCCAGCCTGGCGACCCTGGTGGTGGGTCTGCTGGTCGGCGCGGTCGCCGGCTATTTCGGTGGCTGGCTCGACGGTGTGCTGATGCGCATTGCCGAGTTCTTCCAGATCATTCCGCAACTGGTACTGGCGGTGATCCTGGTGGCGATCCTTGAGCCGTCCCTGTTCTCCATCGTGCTGGCCATCGCACTCGTAGCGTGGCCGGCGGTGGCGCGGTTGGTGCGCAGTGAGTTCCTGACCCTGCGCCAGCGCGAATTCGTGCAGGCCGCGCGGGTGCTGGGGCAGTCGCCGCTGGGGATCATCGCCCAGCAGATCCTGCCCAACGCCCTGTCGCCGCTGCTGGTGACCATGACCTTTGTCATGGCCACGGCGATCCTCACCGAAGCGGCCCTGGCGTTTCTCGGCTTGAGCGACCCGGAAGCCATGAGCTGGGGCTACATGATCAATGCCTCCCGTGGCTTGTTGCGGGACGCCTGGTGGATGAGCTTTCTGCCGGGGTTGGCGATTGTGCTGTGCGTGCTGGCGGTCAATCGAGTCGGTGAAGGTTTGCGTGTGGCCTTTGAGCCCGGGAGGTCGCTATGACGTTGTTGAATGTTGAACATTTGCGTATCGCCTTGCCGGCCGGTGCGGACCGCAGCCATGCGCTGTATGACCTGTCGCTGCAACTGAACCGTGGCGAATGCTTGTGTGTGGTGGGTGAATCCGGTTCCGGCAAGTCAATGCTGGCCAAGGCTTTGCTGCGCCAGTTGCCGGCCCCGCTGAAGGTGGAAAGCGGGCGCCTGGTGTTTCGCGACGAAGATCTGGCCGACCGCAGCGAAGAGGCCATGCGCCAACTACGCGGGCGGGATATCAGCATGGTATTCCAGGAGCCCATGAGCGCCCTCAACCCACTGTTGCGGGTGGGCCAACAGATCGATGAAACCCTGCGCGCCCATGGCGTGGCGGCGGCACGGGTGCGGCGTCAGCGGGTGGTGGATTTGCTCGGTTATGTCGGCTTGCCCGACCCTGAGCGCTTGCGTCTGGCGTATCCGTTTGAACTGTCTGGCGGGCAGCGTCAGCGGGTGGTGATCGCCATGGCCCTGGCGTTTGATCCGGCGCTGTTGATTGCCGATGAGCCGACCTCGGCGCTGGACGTGACCACCCAGGCGCAGATTCTCGACCTGCTGCGCAAGATCCAGCAGGACAAGGGCATGGCACTGTTGTTTATCACCCACGACTTTGCCGTGGTCGAGGCGATTGCCGACCGGGTGCTGGTGCTGGAAAAGGGCCGGGTGGTGGAACAGGGCACGGCCCCGGCGGTGTTGCGTGTGCCCCGGGAAGATTACACCCGGCAGTTGTTGGCGGCGGTGTCGGCGCAACCGCTGGTGCCACGTACGCAGGTGGCTGGCCCTGTGGTGCTGAAGGCCGAAGCGCTGGGCAAGGTGTTCAGCAGCCGCAGCGGTTGGTGGGGGCGGCGTACGACTCAGGCGTTGGATGCGGTTCAGCTGCAATTGCGTGAAGGCGAGACGTTGGGGATTGTGGGGGAGTCGGGGTCGGGCAAGTCGACCCTGGGTCGGTGCCTGGTGCGTTTGCTGCGTGCTGACAGCGGGCGGATCGAGTGGTTGGGGCGGGAGGTCGCGGGGTTGTCTGAAGGGCGGCTGCGAGCGTTGCGCAGTGATGTGCAGATGATTTTCCAGGATCCGTTTGCCTCGCTCAATCCGCGGCAGACGGTGGGGCAGATTGTTATGACTGGGCCTTTGGTGCAGGGGGTTTCCAAGGCGGATGCCGAGCGGCGGGCCCGTGAGTTGCTGGGGTTGGTGGGGTTGCCGGCAGCGGCGTTTGAGCGGTTTCCTCATGAATTTTCCGGGGGGCAACGGCAGCGCATCGGCATCGCCCGGGCGTTGGCGGTGGAGCCTAAGGTGTTGATCGCTGATGAGTGTGTATCGGCGCTTGATGCGCTGATCCAGGTGCAGATTCTGGAGTTGCTGGAGTCGCTGCAGCGGCGGTTCAGGTTGAGCATTGTGTTTATTACTCATGACTTGCGGGTGGCTGCGCGGTTGTGCGACCGGATTGCGGTGATGCGTCAGGGGAGGGTGGTGGAGCAGGGGGAAACGGCGGCGCTGTTTGCTGATGCACGGCATCCGTATACGCGGGAGTTGTTGATGGCTGAGGCCATCTGACTTGGGGTGTTGGGGTTGGGGGCATATCCGTTATTCAGGTAACGGCCACCTATGGTTTCGCTCTTACAGCGAGTCACATTGCAAAAGCGGCAAAGGCGACCTGAGTGTTAGAGCAAAAGCAGAGCCGCTTTATGTGGGAGCGGGCTTGCTCGCGAAGAACCTGAGAGCGCCGCGTTGAATCAGGATGTTCGCGTTATCGTTAACGACCTTCGCGAGCAAGCCCGCTCCCACATTTGGATCGTGTCCGCCTTTGATTTTGCTGTTGCTTCACCACACTCAACCCTTTCACTTATTGAGAAACCTCCATGCCGACCTCTTTCACCGAACTGCCAGTGATCCAGGGCCAACCACTGGAAATCCGCCCCAACCGTCACCTGAGCATCACCCATCACGCGGGCACCACCCAACCCGACACGGTAGTGTTCTTCTGCCACGGCGCCGGCGGCAACAAGGACCAGTGGCGCCACCAATGGCAATCCCTGAAAACCCAAGGCTACAGTCTGGTCGCCTGGGACCTGCTCGGCCACGGCGCCAGCGCAAAACCCCGCAACCCCGAGGCTTACGCCTGGCCCGAACTGGTCGCCGATTACCTGGAAATCCTCAGGCGCTACGGCGGCTCCCGCAACCTCATCGTCGCCCACTCCTTCGGCACTGGCCTGACCCTGAGCGCCTTGCTGGCCAAACCCGCGATCCCCATCGAAGCCGTATTGCTGCTGGGCACCCGACTCCACAGCATCAGCCGGAGCGGCGGCCTGATGCGTCTACCCGCATGGCTCCTGGAATGGCTGCGCCCACTGCTGGCCAAAGGTTTCCGCCAGGCGGCATGGAACGCCAAGGCCGACCCCGCACTGGTCGCCTACGAAGAAAAACTCACCGAGCGCAACCCGCTGTACATGTTCAAGGCCCTGATGAAAAACGTCCAATGGCCAGACGCCAATGCACTGCTCACCCTGACCCTGCCCGTGAGTGTGCTGGCCGGCGACACCGACGGCCTGACCCCGGCCAGCGGCGGCGAAGCACTCGCCCGGCATTTGCCCAATGCCGAGTATCAGTTGTTGCCCGAATGCGGCCACCAACTCATGCTGGAAAAACCCGGCGAGGTATTGGCCGCATTTCAACGCCTGCTGTCAGCTCAGCGGGACGGCAGTTTCCAGCGCTCACGGTAGAGGTCGTACTGCGCTGCGGGCAGTTGCACCAGCAGCGGGTTTTCTCGCGGGTCCAGCCAGGCAAACAACGCCTGGATATTCACCGGGTCCATCGCCGTGCAGCCCAATGTTCCCGAACTGACGCTGCGCCAGATATGCAGGAAAATACACGAGCCGCCGTTGGCCAAGGCCGGTGTGTTGTGCTCGACAAAAATCCCCTGGCGGTACAGCTGGTCCTTGCGCAGCATCCGCTCGGAACTGGTCCAGTCCTTATTTACCGCCGAGCTGTCCACCAGGGTGTTGTAATGGCTGGACTGGCTGTCATCCACGCATTCGCGGGTGGCGGTACTGGCCGCGTAAGGCAAGCGGGTGTCAGCGGTGGGGGCGTAGCCGAAGGCACCGCCGAGTTTGAAGATGCCGGCCGGGGCCTTGCCATCGCCTTCATGCTTGAGGGGCTGCTGGTCGGGGGTGGGTGTCGTAAGGCCGGTGCCCCACGCCATGCCGTTTTTACCGACCACGATGGCAAAGGGTTCGCCGACTTTCTGAAAGCCTTGCCCATGCCGCTCATAGCGTTGTGCGGTGCCCTGGATGCTGTTCCAGTCCGGGGTGGTGACCACGATCAGTTGCCGGCTGTCGTCGGGGATTTGCGCGAGTGCCACGTTTGAAAGCAGCGTCAGCAGCGCCGCGCAGGTTTTGATGAGCGTGTTCAACGGCGTTCAGTCCTTGAAAAGAGGGAAACCTCAAACGCTAGTTTTTGCCCCGGGCTTTATCAAGCTGAAGCTGTGTTGTGATGTTACCGCAGCGGTTCGATAGGGAAGTCCATCGGCTCGGCCCGCACCGGATTGCGGCTGTAGGTGAAGTGCCACCATTCGCCGGCATAACCGGTAAAGCCTTCCTTGGCCATCGCAGCGCTCAACCGTTGGCGATTCTGGCGTGCCGCCTGGCTGATGTGGGGGCTGTTGGTGTGGGCCATTTCGTCGAAGCAATCAAAACCGGTGCCCATGTCCAGGCCGCCATCGGGCAAGCGTCGACCGTAACCGGCGGCGCAATCCACCGCCGCGGTGTCGGCGCTCCAGACCTGGGCGGGCAGTGCATCGGGGCCGGTCAGGGTCACGTCCACTGCCGCCCCCCGGGAGTGGTTGGAAACCTTGGCCACATAGCCCAGGCGCCAGAAATCCTGCTTGTTCACCCGGGGATAGAACTCGGCCTTGGCCGGATCGCCCGGCAGGCTGGCGAAGCGGCCCATGTTCGCCACGGCACGGCTGGGACGATAGCAGTCGAAGACCTTCAGGCCGTAACCCTGCCTGGCCAACTCGGCCTGGACCCGTACCAGTGCCTTTGCCGCGTCGGCAGACAGCACGCATTCGGCTGCGTTGTAGCCGTCCAGCGGCGCTCCGGTGAAGTTGTGGGGGCTGGCGTAGCGAATGTCCTGGGCGATGCTCGGGTCGAGGCTGCGCAGGTAAACCATGTTGGCCGGCATCGGCGTGTCTGCCGCTACCGGCGTGGCGAGCACGATCAGGCTCAGGGCGGCAAGGGAAAGGGAAGAGTAGGGCATGGCGGGCCGGGCTCGGACGGTGGCTTAAGCGCGCCACACTAGCAATGCCCGCCCCATGCCGCCAGTGCTACGGCGCGGCGTTGGGCACAAATGCCACGCTGCCACCGTCACGCTTGTGGAACAACCGTTCACCATTGTCCGGCTGGGTAGTGATGACCTGATGATCGTTGCCCAGGTAGGCCAGCGGCGTCGGGTCATCCTTGGTGGACTGCGCGACAATAATTGTGCGCTTGGGATCAAAGGTGCGGCCGCTGGTTTTTTCCAGCCAGGCCATGAACGCCGCACTGTCGCCCTGGCGCGGGAAGTCCTGGGTTTCGGCAACGTAGTAGAACGGCGTCCCGTGATTTTGCAGGTACATCGGTACCTTGTTGTCGACTTCCACCATCACCATCTGCCACTCGTTCCATGGCGCGCTTTTCACTGCTTGCGCTTGAACGTCCTCGGCGAAACGGGTCACGCCGCCATTGCCATTGGTCCATGGATACACCACCCCGAGTACCAGCAGCATCACCCCGGCAGCGATGCCGAACCCACGGTACCAACCCCGGCCGACCGTGCCTTTGCGGGCGATACGCTCACTGACCCACCACGCCGCCAGCAACTGCGCGAACGGCACCAGCGGCAGCACGTAGTAACTGCGCCGGCTGCCACTGGCGGTGAAGAACACAAACAGCAGGCCCAGCCCCCACACCAGCCAGCGGGTGTTGGGCGGGGTGTCGCGCCAATGCCGCACGGCGAGCCACAGGCCCAGCACCCAGCACGGCGCCCAGGGCAAGGTGTAGGCCGGCAGGTAGATCAGGTAGGTGTAGATCGGACCCATATGGTCGAACGGGTCGAAGAAGCGCACCACGTTTTCCCGGAACACCAGTTCCAGGCCGCTTGCACCGTAGGTCGGTGCGCCGTAGAGATGGGACAGTACAAACGGAATCGCATAGAACGCCCCGGCGATAACCACGGCCAACACCAGCCGCAGGTTGAGGTGGCGTTTGTAGCGCTGTTCGCTGAGCAAGTGCGGCAACAGCACCAGGCCCGGCAGTACAAAGCCGATCAAACCCTTGAACAGTGATGTCGCCGCCAGTAACAGGAAGAACACCGTGTAGCGCCCCAGCCGCGTATCGTCCGGCCCGCGCCAATACCACCAGACGGCGGCGAGCACGCCGCATACGGTCAGCACGTCCGCCGTGGCCACCCGGGCCCAGAAGAGGAAGTAGAAGGTGGTCGCGAGCATCCAGCCGGCAATCAGGCCGGTGCCTTTGCGGAACAGTTGCTCGCCGATCAGGTACACCAGCCAGATGCTCAGCCACGCCGAGATCACCGATGACAAGCGCAACGACCACGGCCCCAGGCCGCCCATCAGGTTGGCAAACCCGGTGATCAGCCAATACGACGGCAAGGGTTTGTCGTAGTACGGGGTGCCCTTGAGGTACGGGTCGAAGTAGTCGCCGCTTTGCAGCATCTGCAGGGTGATGTTCGCCCAGCGGGTTTCCGGGCCCCACAGGTCGCGGGCGCCCAGGCCCAGCAGCAGGATCAGGGCCGACACGCCCAGGAGCAGCAGCAGGGCGCCGCGTTCGGTTTTCCAGAAGTTCATGGAGCGGTTCCGATGTGGGATGAGTGTTGAATGGGGTCACCCCACATTAGGGCGCCTGTGTTACGGCAATTGCGGGTAGATGATGATCTCCAGGTCACCCTTGTAATAACGCTTGCCCCCCAACGGCAGCTGGCCGGCTTCGCGCATTTCGCTGGTGCTCCTGACCCGCATCAGCACGCCCACCGAACCTTGCTGGCGCGCCTGCTTGAGCCAGGCTTGAACGCTGTCCAGATCCACCTTGCGGTGCATCGAGTCGGCGTATTGCAGGCCGTAGCGTAGTTCGCCTTCAGTGTTGTAGAGCGTCACTTCGGGCCGGCGCAGGCGCCATGCCAGGGCCGACGCCGATTCCAGTTCGTTGCTCAGCAGCGCTTGGGTCTTTTGGAGCTCGTCCAGGTGCTGGAGCACGAACTGGTCAGGCATCTGGTTATCTTCGACCACCGCCGGCATGCCGGCGGGCAACAGCGCCACCAGCAGGCCAATGCCCAACGCCGGCATCGCCCACAGCGCCAGTGGGCGGAAGGCTTGAAGCAGGTTGGCGAGCATCCAGCCCATCAGCACGATGAACGTCAGGGACAGGTTGAACATCTCGCTGTGGCTATTGCCGTACAACGGCCGGTCGATTTGCAGGTAGATCAGCGTCACCATCGCGGCGAGGCCGATGCCCAAGTTGAGCAGGCCATTGACGCGCAGCGTGCGGGTGCGAGCGTTGGCCAGCAGGTCGATCAACGCATGGCCCATCAGCAGCGCCAGCGGCAGCAGGCACGGCATGATGTAGGTCGGCAACTTGCCGTTGCTCAGGCTGAAAAAGCCCAGGGGCAGCAGCAACCACAGCGCCAGGAAGACGATGGCCGGTTGGCGCTTTTCCTTCCAGGCCTTGCACAGTGTCGCCGGCAGCAGCGCCGCCCACGGCAGGCACGACACCACCATCAGCGGCAGGTAGAACCACCAGGGACGTGCATGCTGGGCATTGTCGGAGGCGAACCGGCGGATGTGCTCGTGCCAGAAGAAGAAACGCCAGTAGTCCGGTTCCTGCAGGTGGATCGTCAGCGCCCAGGGCAGGCACACCACGGCCGCCACCAGAATCGCCAGCGGCCCGTAGCGCAGCAGTTCCCCCAGGCGACGTTGCCAGAGCATGTAAGGCAGGGCGATCAGCACCGGCAGCAACCACGCCAGGAAACCCTTGGTCATGAAACCCATGCCGCAGGCCACACCCAACAACGTCCAGCTGGCGAGGCGGGCACGGGGGGTGGAGCTGTCGAGGGCAAACCACAGCGCCGCCAGGCTCAGGTTGACCCAAAAGGTGAATTGCGGATCCAGGTTGGAATAACCGGCTTGCCCGGCCACCAGGCCGAAACTCATGTAGAGCAGCGCGCAGGCGAAGCTCTTGCGCGGGTCGTTCCACAGCCGGCGGGCGATCAGGTAGGCGAGCACGACGCTCAGGCCGGTGGTCAGGGCGGAAGCGATGCGCACGCCGAACAGGTTTTCACCGAACAACGCCTGGCCCAGTGCAATGAGCCAGTAGCCGGCGGCGGGTTTTTCGAAATAGCGCACGCCCATGAAGTGCGGTGCCACCCAGTTGCCGCTGATGAGCATTTCCTGGCTGATCTGGGCGTAGCGGGTTTCGTCAGGGATCCATAGGCCATGCAGGCCCAGTGGCAACAGATAGAACATCACGAATGCCAGTAGCAATACGGGCAATGGTTTAAGGCGGGTCATGGCTATTGCACTCTCAAGCGGTATTGACGGTGAATCAGCGCGAGCGCTGGATCAGCCATGCGCGAGGGGTAGAAGGTGGTCGTGGTCGGGTAGAAATGCGGCACAGAACGTTATTCCTTAAACAGTCTGTTAGTGGGGGGGCGAAACTGAATATCCCTGTGCCCCAGTCAAGCTCGTTAAACGTGTGGCGTCCAATAAGTCATCGAAGGTCATCGTCATGTTGTTAACTTGTGAAAAGTTAGTGAGCTAATAATTTTTCTAAAAAAATCAATTAAAACCATAGACGATGCCACGGTCTGGCTGTCTTTTTGCTGAACGAACTTGAATGATTAAATGTTAAGAAGTGTTCTAAAGTTGTTTAAGCACGGCGGCCCAGTCCTTACTGTTCAAAATACCCAGCGCCTTGAACTTGCCATCGGGCAGCAGCTTTACAAACAATGCACTGCCGTACTCGGCATGGGCAGCGTGTGAGTAGCCCAATGCCTCCTCGAAGTCGCTGATGCAGGCGCTGTGGGTGACCACCAGCAGGTTGCGGTCCGCGTGTTTATGCGGGCGCAGTTCCTCGCCGATAGCAGGGCCGCAGATGGCCAGGGGCCCGGGTGACAATTCGGCCTTGCCGAACATGAAAAGCGAGGTCTGCGCGGTACGGGTAGTGGGGCTGCTCAGTACGTCGGTGTTTTCCATGCCCAGGGTCTGGAAGGCCTTGCCCACGGCACTGGCAGACAACGAGCCGAGCGTGGTCAGGCCGTCTGCCGGGCCCAGGCAAGGGTTGTTGGAGCGGTCACAGCGTTCCTCATGGCGGACCAGCACCACCAGGTCTCCGTTACGCCAGGCTTCCAGGGTTCCGGAGGTGAGCAGGCGGTGGCCCACGCCCAGGTCCAGCGGCGATCTTGGCCACCAGATGAACGCCGTTACTGCCAGGCTGATCATCACGATACCTGCCACGCCAAGCCACAGTTTGTTCAGCTGTTTTACAAATGCCCAGCGCGAGCGAGACTTGCTCAGGGTCAGGTCAACCACACTATTCACCATTGGTAACTTCCAGGCGTTAATCCGGTAACTGGCAGCGGCAAGTTAGGCAGGCGCCAAGTGAGTAGCGCTGATGCAGGAATATGCAAAAGCGTGTCACAGGGGCGCTGTCTTTTTGCTGAACATACCGATATAAAAAATTGGTCACTTGCACTAACGGGCGTTTGAAATAACCAGCCTGTTATCTGCCCATGGACGGCAATTTAAAGTGCAGCAGGTGGCGGCCGGGTGAAATCGATGTGAAAAATTTGCAGGGGTCATGGGGCGCTCCTTTTGCCCAAGGTTGTGACATAAAAATGTGACAACCGTTATTCTCCGGCTTAAGTCCAGAAGCTTGTGGGGAGGGGTGATGCTGCAGGTACAAGGGGTATTCAAGAGTTATGGCACGCCGCAGGGGCCGTTGACCGTGCTGGCGGGTGTCGACCTGTACCTGGGAGCGCGCAGCAGCCTGGCGTTGATGGGTGAGTCGGGCAGTGGCAAAAGCACGCTGCTGCATTTGGTGGCCGGGCTCGACCAGGTCGACCGTGGCAGCATCCAGGTCGGCGACCAGCGCCTGGACCAGATGAGTGAGGCGCAACTGGCCCACTGGCGTCGCACCGAGATCGGCCTGGTGTTCCAGCAGTTCAACCTGATCGGCAGCCTGCGGGTCGAAGACAACCTGGCCTTCCAGGCGCGCCTGGCCGGGCGCCTCGATCCGGCGTGGCAAGCGCAGCTTGTGGAGCGACTCGGCCTGGGTGACTTGCTCAGGCGTTACCCCGAACAACTGTCCGGCGGCCAGCAGCAACGGGTAGCGGTAGGACGAGCCCTGGCGTCGCGCCCCGGCTTACTGCTGGCGGACGAACCCACCGGTAACCTCGACGAAGGCACCAGTGACGAAGTGCTGCAACTGCTGCTGGACCTGCTGCGGGACAGCCCCACCAGCTTGCTGATGGTCACCCACAGCCCGCGCATCGCGGCGCGCCTTGACCAGCAGGTGGTGTTGCATCGCGGCCAGGTACTCGCTGCGGACGCCCGCTGACATGCGCGTCTTCCACTGGACACTGCGCGCGCTGCTCAGCCATTGGCGTCGCCACCCTGTGCAATTCTTCAGTGTGCTCACTGGCCTGTGGCTGGCCACCGCGCTGTTGACCGGCGTGCAAGCCCTCAACAGCCAGGCGCGGGACAGCTACGCGCGGGCCAGCCAGCTGATCGGCGGCGAACCCCAGGCCAGCCTCAGTGCGCCGGACGGTGCCAGCTTCCCCCAGGCGCTGTTTGCCGACCTGCGCCGCGCCGGGTGGCCGGTGTCGCCGGTGGTGCAGGGCCGCGTGCAGCTCAAGGGCCATGAAGACCAGCGCCTGCAAGTGATGGGCATCGACCCGGTGTCGTTGCCCGGCGGTGGCGCGCTGGCCGGGCAGACCCTGGACCGGGCGCAGATGGTCGCGTTCTTCAACCCGCCGGGACGCACCTGGATCGCGCCGCAGACCTTGCAGTCTCTGGGCCTGAAAGAGGGCGACCAGCCGCTGACAGCCGCCGGGCTCGCGCTGCCGCCGCTGCATGTTCAAGCGGACATGGCCCCCGGCGTCTTGCTGACCGATATCGGCTTCGCCCAACCGCTGCTGGACATGCCCCAACGCCTGTCGCGGTTGCTGCTGGACAAGGCCTTTGCCGCCGCGCATCCCGCCCTGCCGCCGGAACTGGGCGCGCAACTGCAGCTCAAGCAGGCCGAGGAAAACAACCTCGCGCGCCTCACTGAAAGCTTCCATCTGAACCTCGATGCGCTGGGCTTTCTGTCCTTTGTGGTGGGCCTGTTTATCGTGCATGCCGCCATCGGCCTGGCGCTGGAGCAGCGGCGCGGCCTGCTGCGAACCTTGCGGGCGTGCGGGATCAGTGCGCGGATGCTGATCCTCAGCCTGGCGGTGGAACTCGGTGGCCTGGCCGTGCTGGGTGGCCTGGCGGGCGTGGCCAGCGGGTACTTGCTGGCCAGCCTGTTGCTGCCGGATGTAGCCGCCAGCTTGCGCGGCCTGTATGGCGCCGAGTTGCCCGGCCAACTGAGCCTCAGCCCGCTGTGGTGGCTCAGTGGCCTGGGCCTGGGTTTGCTCGGCGCGTTGCTCGCCGGGGCCAGCAGCTTGTGGCGGGCGGCGCGTTTGCCGCTGCTGGCGCTGGCCAATGCCCAGGCCTGGCACCAGGCCCATGGGCGCTGGCTGCGACGCCAGGGCTGGGTGGCGGGTTTGGCCTTACTGCTTGCGCTGTTGGCACTGGTATTTGGCGATAGCCTGGCCAGTGGTTTTGTCTTGATGGCGGCCTTGTTGCTGGGCGCTGCGCTGGGCTTGCCGGTGGTGCTCAATGGCGTGCTCAAGGCGGTATTGGGGCGCAGCCGTTCGGTGCTGGGGCAATGGTTTCTCGCCGATTGCCGCCAGCAGTTGCCGGCCCTGAGCCTGGCGCTGATGGCCTTGCTGCTGGCGTTGGCCGCCAATATCGGCGCGGGCTCGATGACCTCGGGCTTTCGCCAGACCTTCAGCAACTGGCTGGAACAACGCCTGACCGCCGAGTTGTACCTCAACCCGCAAAACCCGGCCCAGGCCGAGGCGCTGCAAACCTGGCTGGTACAGCAGCCCCTGGTGCAGACAGTGCTGCCGACCTGGCAGGTTGCGGTGCAGTTGCAGGGGTGGCCGGCTGACCTGTTCGGCGTGGTCGACGACCCTACTTATCGCCAGCATTGGCCGTTGCTGGAAGCGGCGACGGACCCATGGGGCCAGTTGCTGCAGGACGACAGCCTGATGCTCAGTGAGCAAATGGCACGCCGGCTCAAGGTGCGGCTGGGCGATGTGGTCAGCATCCCCACGCCCCATGGTCCATGGTCGCCGAAGGTCGTGGGGATTTATGCCGACTACGGCAACCCCAAGGGCCACTTGCTGGTGAATTCGCGGCACCTGTTGCAGCACTGGCCGGGATTGTCGCCGGCGCGTTTCAACCTGCGGGTTTTGCCGGGCAACGTGCCGCCGCTGGTGCGTGCAGTACAGGAACGGTTTGCCCTCGAAGACAGCCGCATCGTCGACCAGCAGCAGCTCAAGGGCTGGTCGAGCCAGGTATTCGAACGAACTTTTGCCGCCACCGCCGCCCTTAACAGCCTGACCCTGGGCGTCGCCGGCGTGGCGTTGTTTATCAGCCTGCTGACCCAGAGCCAAAGCCGCCTCGGCCAGTTGGCGCCGTTGTGGGCGCTGGGCGTGACGCGCCGCCAATTGATGCTGCTCAACCTCGGCCAGACCTGGTTGCTGGCGGTGCTGACCCTGGTGCTGGCGTTGCCGCTGGGCTTGCTGCTGGCGTGGTGCCTGGACGTGGTGATCAACGTCCAGGCCTTCGGCTGGCGCCTGCCGTTGCAGGTGTTCCCGGGGCAATTGGCGCAACTGCTGGGTCTGGCGATGCTGGCCACCTTGCTGGCTTCGGCCTGGCCGTTGTGGCAGCTGTACCGCAGTCGCCCGGCGGATTTGCTGAGGACCTTTGCCAATGAAGATTAAGTACCTGCTATGGGCGACGTTCCTGCTGCTGGGCGCCTGCGACAAACCTCCTGCGCCTGAAGAAAGCTTCGCCGGGCTGGGCAGCCAGGCCGCGGACTTTGCCCAGGTGGTACCCGGCAAGGTCTTCAGCTTTCCCCAGGACCATGGCCCCCATGACGGCTATCGCATCGAATGGTGGTACCTCACCGCCAACCTGAAGGATGCCGAGGGCAATGCCTACGGCGTGCAATGGACGCTGTTTCGCAACGCACTCAAGGCCGGCCCGACACAACCGGGCTGGCACGACTCGACGATCTGGCTCGGCCACGCCGCCGTCACCTCGGCCACCCGCCATTACGCCAGCGAACGCTACGCCCGCGGCGGCGTGGGGCAGGCGGGGGCCCAGGCGGTGCCGTTCAATGCCTGGATCGATGACTGGAATTTCGCCACCCGCCCCGGTGCAGCCAGCCCCCTGGCGGACATGCAACTCAAGGCTGCAGGCGAGCATTTCAACTACGACCTGCACCTGACCTCCAGCCGCCCATTGGTGCTCCAGGGCGACAACGGCTACAGCCGCAAGTCCGACCAGGGCCAGGCGTCGTACTACTACAGCCAGCCGTTTTTCCAGGCAGATGGCCGCGTGACCATCGATGGAAAATCTTATCAAGTCAGCGGCAACGCCTGGCTCGATCGCGAATGGAGCAGCCAGCCCCTGACCGCCAGCCAGACTGGCTGGGACTGGTTCTCCCTGCACCTGGACAGTGGCGAGCAGTTGATGCTGTTTCGGGTGCGGCAGAAAGACGGGCCGTCGTACCTGACGGGTACCTGGATCGACAAAGAAGGCCACACACAGACCCTGCACAACCAGGATATTCAACTGACGCCGCTGGGCACGACCGCGATCGATGGGCGCAGCATTCCCACCCAGTGGTCATTGAAGATCCCGGGCAAACATCTGGATATCACCACGGAAGCGGTCAACCCAAAAGCCTGGATGAACCTGAGCATTCCTTACTGGGAAGGGCCGGTGATATTTCAGGGTGGGGTGGGGTATCTGGAGATGACGGGGTATTGAGTCCGACGATTTTTTGTAGGCCTTGATTACCTGCCAGGTAGGTGATTTCCCAAATGTAATTTCAGCTGTTCCAACCTTGTGTCCGGGCCGTGTTCGCCTGCCTATATTCCTGCGCCATATCCATTACATCAGGGATGTAAGTGATGGCGCAGGGATACATCAATGACCGCACCACGGACTACCTCAGTTTGAAATCCCGGTTACTGACCGGGGCCAGTGGGCAACTCTCCGATCAATTCGACGCGTTGAACCTGCATTTGCGTCAGGCAAGCCTGGTGACGCCGGGGCAGATGGTGATCGTTCCCGATGCCTACGCTGTGGCTTGCACTACTGATGATGCATGGTTGATGCGCCATGCCCAGGAGATTCAGCGCAATCTGGAGTTGGATGCCTCGGCTGGGGCGGCGGTGATCAATAACTATGATCTATTCCAGAGTTTATTGGCTTATAGCTCGGTGGGAGTCGGCAGTTCGACGGCGGCCTGGGGGCGACACCTGGACGAGGTTCAGCGCACTCTGGAAGAAATTGAGCGTTTGCATCAACAACTCAAGGATGGAGCCTTGAATAAGAAAGCGTTTATCCAGAAGCGGCAGATGTTGTTCCGGCGCTTGGATACTCAACTTCAAGGTGCGGCGCGATTTGGCACGAGCCTGAAAACCAATAAGTCACTGAAAAAAGTACTGGGTATTTCCACCAAGAGTTATCTGCACAAGAGTGAAATCGTGGGCTACACGCAGCGGATTCGCAGCATTGCCGAGACGTCGAGGTTTTTGGGCAAGGGGACGTATGTGGGGTTGGCGTTGGATGTGGGTGTGGCGGGGTTGGAGATCAAGGAAGCCTGTATGGAGGGGCGGGAGGCGATGTGTAGGCGGGCGAAGTATGTGGAGGGTGGGAAGTTGGTGGGCGGGGTGGGTGGAGCCGCTATTGGAGGGAATCTGGGGGCTGCACTCGGGAGACGTTTATGCGGGATAGTCATGGGGGTTGCGGTGAAAGGGCAGGGTGCGCTGGTCTGCGGGATCATCGGCGGTGCTGCCGGAGGTTATGCCGCCGGGAGTACGTTTGGGCGTGCCGGTGAATGGGGTGGAGAAATGATGGGTGACCTGATGTATCAGCCTGATGGGGCTTGATCATGTCTTATTATGATTTTTTCACTGTTACGTTGCTTTTATGGATGCTTATCAACTTGGGACTGTTGCTCTTCGTCGCGTACAGAAAACTCGATGAGTTGGAAAGCTATTTCACCGAAAACGAGGCCGTTCAACGCACCAAGCGTTTTTGGCGCAGGAATCTGCCGATCGACAAAACCATGCGAATGGTTGTGATCGTCGAGCTGCTGTCCATGCCAAAACGCCATTTGAAAAAGGGCGAGGTAACTGAGGCAGAGTTGACGTCCGTCCCCGTGGCCCTGAAGCGATGGGCAGTATGGCCCTATTACGGCGGAATGGTTTTGATGGTCCTGGCAATCATTTGGGAGGTCTGGTCCAAGCCATAGCCGAGGGGCTTTTTTTCGTTATTGCGCCAACGCCACCTTGAGTGGCAAGCGCGCCATACCGGTGTTTTTAAGCGAACCCAGATACAACCAGTCACCGTACTCACGTGCCGTGGTGACGGGCGAGTAGTTACCGCTGCTGCCATCCTGCAGGTTTGCGATGACCTTGCCGTTCACGTCCAGCCCGAGCACAAAGGCCTTACGCTCGATGGGCTTGGGCACCACCATCAGTGCCCGTACCATGATCTTGCGCATCAGCGGGTAGCCGGCAAAACCGTCGAGCAGCGGGTTGCGCGGTGAATACAAGGCAACCCAGAACCGGTCCTTGCCGTTGAAACTGAGGTTGTCCGGCAGGCCCGGCAGGTTGTCGATAAACAGGTCGTGGACGCCGGCCTTGTCGCCCTTGAGCCAGTAGCGGCTGATGCGATAGGCGCCGGTTTCGTTGACCAGCACATAGTCTTCGTTCGGCCCCAGGGCCACGCCATTGGCGAATTGCAACTGGTCCAGCAATACCTCGGTGTGGCCGGTGCTGAAGTCATACCGTAGCAAACGGCCGTCACCGCCGTGCTCGATCACCGCCTCGCCGTCTTCCCCATAACCCCATCGGCTTGATGCATCGCTGAAGTACGCATAACGCCCGGCGGCGTCGACGGTGACGTCATCGACAAAGCCAAACGGCAGGCCGGCGGCGCTGGTGGCCAGGGTGGTGAGATTGTGCTGGGTGTCGAGGGCGAGCAGGCCCTTGATCCCATCGGCAATGATCAACCGCCCGTCCGGATGCAGGGCCAGGCCCAGGGGGCGACCCTGGGTGTTGGTCAGCTCTTCGAGAACGTGGCTTTCGGGGGCCGTGCGGATGATGCGCCCGTCATGCAGGCCGGTGATGAGGAACCCTTTGCCATCCAGCAACAAGGCTTCGGGCCCGGCGATGTCCTGGGCGCCGGTTCTTTTCACGTCCTTGAGGCGCTGGTTTTCGGCGTAGGGCCCGTCCTTCAGGGATGGCGCCTTGGGCGGCGACCAGTTGACCGGTTGCACTTTGGTGGGCATCAGCAGCAGGAAGGCGACGATGGCGGTCAGGATCAGCAGGACCAGACGACCAACGTTGCTTGGACGGGTACTCATGACGATTCCTGGTGATCAGTGGTGGGCGGTTCCCAATGCAGGGTGCCGAACAGATAGTCCATCAGCGGCAGGACGATGTTGAAGTTGCGTCCCTGCATCAGTTCGCGCCGGTGATGCAGGGCGTGCAGGTGGTGCATCTGGCGGATCCACGGCAGGCGGGCCACGGGGTGGTCGGGGGGCAGGTGTTCGCAGGCGTGGAAAAACTCGTAGAGCAGGTAGCCGAGGATCATGCAGCCGGCGAACAGGCCGGCGACGTTGGGGTTGAGGTGTTTGAGCAGCCACCAGGCGGGGAGGGTGATGACCAGGCTGTGGACCAGGATGAGCCAGGCGGGGAACAGGATGACACGCCAGTCTCGAGGGCTGTCGTAGGTCATGTGATCGGGGGTGAAGAAGCTGTGGTGGTCGCCGGTGTGGCGGGCGTAGAACAGGCGGGCGAAGGTGTGTTTGTGATGGCCCAGGTGACGGTGGACGAGATAGATACACAGGTTGAAGAAAATCAGGGTGAGGGGGATGGCCAGCCATTCCAATAGCTGGATTTGCCGGGTGGTGGACCAGAACAGGCTGATGCAGAGCAGGCCGTAGCCGAAAACGAAACCAGCGTGGAGCCACGGGTTGTAGCAGGGGTGGATGCTGGCGCGGTAGGTGGTGCGGAAGGCCTCGGTGGGGTGAGTCATTGGGGGCGCTCGGTGCTGTTTTTGTTGGGGATGAGCGTAGTCGGGATTGGCGCATCTATCCTGCCGCCATAAAAATACTGTACATGCATACAGTTATGTCCTACATTCCATCCCAGGTGACCGGATGTCGCCGATCACCTGAGCTTCAATTTTTTAACTATGGATGGATAAAAAATGAAATCGAAAAAAGCGTTCATGCTCGGAGCCGCCATCGCGGCGTCCTGCTTCGTTTCGGCCTGCGCCCTGGCCGAACAATCTCCTGCACACTTGACGCCGCAACCGTTGCAGCAAGCCGTGCAACAAGCCCTCAAGAGTGGCGGCAACGTCACGGCGCAGAAGGCGTCGGCTGCCTTCCTGGACAAAATCAAAACCTCGCAGCAGCTGAAAAAGCCGGTGCAGGCTGCCAAGGCCTTGAGCGGGGTTGTGGTCGCCGAGCCTGTACAGGCAGATAGCGCCAAGGTGGATGCCCAGGCCGTGGCGGCCCAGGCGTTCACGCCGCTGTGCCAGACCCTCGGTATCAACCAGATGTATAACCTGGACGGTGTGCAAACCGGCAACGACGTCTGCTACCACTTCAACGTGCCGCAAAAAGCACGGGCGACAGTGATGCTGGTAGGGCAGAGTGCTGCCACCAACATGTCCCTGACCCTGTTCCAGGACGACGGCCAGAACAACATCACTTCTCTCGGCACGTCGGATAACCCGGGCAATGCCAACGAGGTGTTGGCTGGGGTACTGCCACCTGGCGACTACTACTGGTTCATGCATGCCAATTCCGCTGACGGTTCGCCGTTCAGTTTCGGCGTGGATATCAACATGACGATTGACGATTTCGAGTCTAACGACAGTTTCGAAACGGCTTATCAACTGCCGGATACCCTGAACTACGTCACGGGTAACTCCGACACGGCGACCGATGAAGACTACTTCTCCTTCAAGGCCCTGCGCGGGCAGAAGGTCAGTGCCTATTTCGACGGTGTGAACGAGAGCGATCGGGGCCAGTGGATTTCCGAGTATTTTGACGGCGTCAAATGGATCCCGATCAGCCCCAAGGCGAAAATCACCTGGCCAACGCCATCGGTTAATGGTGTGGTGAACGTACGGGTGCGGCCTAACCCGGCCGCAACCTGGAAGGCTACGGCGCGCTACAGGCTGTCGCTGGGCTCCACACCCGAGGTGTTGAGCCACAGTGTGCAAGGTGACAACGTGGTGCGGATCCCGGCTTCGGCCAATGACTACGACCCGTTCATGACCACCCAGGCGGCACGTGACTTGAGCTGGGCCGTGACCTGGGCCGACAGCACCGGTAAACGCCTGCAGGGATTGACCCCGTATCTGCAACTCGACAAGCACGTCAACCGTAATACCTACCTGCCGGTGTACATCCCTTACTACGGTTCGGTAACCGGCGTGTCGGGCGCGGCATCCGGTACGGTCAACCTGGGCAACTGCGCGGGTGAGGCGACTGTCAGGTATGTGTCCTACGACTCGGGTTACAAAAATACCTGGGAGACCAACTACAACTTCGCCGTCTGGCGCCTGCGCATCGAGGAGTACCCGGATGTCGGCGTGGGTGGCGACGCTACCCCGGTCAGCATGGCTCATATCTGCAGCCAGCGCGTGATCTCCAGTGAACGGTGATCAACCCTCCGCTTGATCCGTAACCCCGGCGCCAACTCTTCGGGTTGGCGCCCTCAGCAACCCTTCAAACTGCGCCTGAACCCGCCCTTCGTCGCAATGCGCCACATTAAATCGCATGAAATCCCGCAACCCCGGCTCATACCCGAACAACGCCCCCGGCGCCAACACCATCCCGCGTTTCAACCCGGCTTCAGCCAGCCGCTCACCATTTACCCCCGCCGGCAACCGCGCCCAGATAAACATCCCGCCCTCAAATCCCATCGGCAATTCACACCCGCAACGCCGCAGCCACTGCTCAACCCGCCCACCGGCCTCCAGCAGCCGCTGAACCATGCGCTTGCGATGCCGGGCATACCCACCCTCACTCAGCAGCCGATACACAATCTGTTCGAACAGCTCGGACGTTATGCCGCCGCTCATCAACTTCATATTGGTCAGATTCGCCGCCAATTGCGGCGCCGCCACCACATAACTGACCCGCGCATTCGCCGTCAGCACCTTCGAAAACCCCGACAGGTACGTCACCTGCTCCAATCCCGCCAAAGTCGCCAGGCGCGGCGGCGGGTTAGGGTGCAAATCCCCGTAAAGATCATCCTCAACGATATGGCAGCGATACTCCCGGGCCAGTTGCAACAACCGAAATGCCTGGCTCGGGCTGAATGAATGCCCGGTGGGGTTATGCAACACGCTGGTGGTCAGGTACAGGCTGGGACGATGCTCCGCCAACAACTGCTCCAACGCGACAAAATCAAACCCGTCAGGCCGCCGGGCGATCGTCACCACCTTGACCCCATGCAACGCCAGGTTCGCGTGGAAGTTGAAATAACACGGTGCATCCAGCAGCACCGTGTCCCCGGGCCGCGCCAGCAGGCGCATGAGCATGTCCAGGCCTTGCACCGTGTTGGGCGTGGTGATGATTTGTTCCACCGGCACCGACAACCCTTCACCGTGCAGTTTCTGTTGCAGCGCCTGGCGCAACGGCAGCAGGCCCGCCGGGGTGCCCAGCCCGGCGATGCGCAGGGTAGGGGCGCGGACTGCGCTGCGCATGGCCTGGCGCAGGGCTTCGGAATCCAGCCAGTCTTCCGGCAGATGGCCGCCGCCGGGGCGCAGGTCGCCCTGGGCCATGGCCAGGGGGCGGCGCAGTACGCTGAGCAAGTCCTGGGGCAGCAAGTCGACCCAGGTGCTGGACGACGGCTGTGCCAGGCTGCTGGCGACAAAGTGCCCGCGGCCCTGGCTGGAGGTCAGGAGGTGACGCCCGCGCAGGCGATCCAGCGCTTCATTCATGGTGAATTTTCCGACGCCCAGCAAGGCTCCCAACTCACGCACCGAAGGCAGTTTGCTGCCAGCGGCCAATTCGCCTTGCTCGATCGCATGGGCCAGGGCATCGACGATCTGCTGCACCTTCGGTGCTCGGTCATGAAAGTGAATCGCAGGAATGGGCATCACACTGTCCTTAAGTTTGCCGCCAACTTCACCGGTAAAGTCTGCGCGTATATCCGTAGAGTTTACCTGCCTGTGGCGGCACGTGCGCCCTAGACTGCAAGCCCTCTTTCCTGCTGTGAAATTCCACGCCATGGCCACCGCGCTGACGCTGTCTTCGTTTTTGTATTTCCTGCTGCTGTGCACCACCCTGGCCTTCAGCCCCGGGCCCATGACCTTGTTGTTGCTCAGCCTCGGCCTGAAGGACGGCCTGCGCCGCTCCCTGCCGGCGCAGTTCGGGGCGAGTGTTTCCTACCTGGTGTCGATCCTGATCTTTGCCGTGGGTTTTTCCGAGCTGATCAAGGATTACCCGCTGATCACCCGGATCATCCAGGTGGTAGGCGTGGCCTACATCCTTTACCTGGCCTACAAGCAATGGACCAGCAGCGGAGTGACCATCAAGACCAACGATGCAACTGCGGAAAATGCCCGCAGTCTTTTCGGCAAGGGCCTGCTGACCGGGTTGTCGAATCCCAAGGCGATCATTCTGTTCAGCGCGGTATTCCCGCAGTTCGCCGCCATCGGCCAGGGCAGCGCCGCCGCCGACATCGCGATCCTCGGCCTGACCTTCCTGCTGCTGCAATTTGCCAGCGGGTGCCTGTATTGCTACTTCGGCCAGCGCATCAAGCACGTGCTGGAAAACCCCAAGCGCCGGGTGTTGCTGCAACGGGCCACGGCGGTGTTGCTGCTGGGGGTGGCGCTGATGCTGGCCAGGGGCTTTTCCAGCTGAAGGTCAGCTTATGAGCGGTAGTGGCGATCTGCCGGTGCCCTGATAGACTTCGGGCATTCATCCAGGATCAAGCCAGACATGCCAGCCGCAGGAGGAAACGGACTTTCGCTCGCTTCACGCTTGTACAAGTCGCGCACCCTGGGATTGACCCTCGGGTTTGTCTGTGTGGCCGCCGCCATCTACCCGCTGGATAAATCCGCTTGGGTCTGGGGAGTGATGATCGCCAATGCCTTCATCTGGCCGCATGTGGCCTACCAATGGTCGCGGCACTCGAAAAACTCCCTGCGCTCGGAACACCGCAACCTGCTGTTCGACTCGTTTTGCGGCGGGTTCTGGGTTGGCGCCATGCAGTTCAACCCGCTGCCCAGCGTGACCACCTTGTCGATGATGACCATGAACAACGTCGCCATCGGCGGCCCGCGCTTCATGCTCGCCGGTTGGGTGGCCCAGGCGCTGGGCATCGGCGCCTCGATGCTGGTGTTCACTCCGGCGGTGACCGCCCTCACCAGTGAAGTGCAGCTCTACGCCTGCCTGCCGATCCTGATGCTGTATCCCCTGGCGCTGGGCTGGATCTGTTACCGGCAAGCGATCACCCTGGCCCGGCACAAGCGCGAGTTGCTGGCCCTGAGCCGCACCGACAGCCTGTCGGGCCTGCTCAACCACGGCGCCTGGAAAGACCACCTGGAAATCGAGTTCCAGCGCTGCCGCCGCGACCAGCAGGGCGCCGCCATCGCGCTGATCGACATCGACCACTTCAAGACCATCAACGACACCTACGGCCATGTCACCGGCGATATCGTGCTGCGTCAATTGAGCAAAGTGCTGCGCCAGAACCTGCGGGCCACTGACCTGGCCGGGCGCTACGGTGGCGACGAATTCTGCGTGATCCTGCCGGACATGCCCCTGAACCGCGCCACCGAGGTGATGGACGCCCTGCGTGATCGCTTCAACTCCCTGGCCTACGCACAGGACCCGACCTTGCGCGCCAGCCTGAGCATCGGCCTGGCGCCATACCGGCCGGCACACGCCGACGCCACCAGTTGGCTGAACGATGCCGACCAGGCCTTGTACGAGGCCAAGAGCAGCGGGCGCAACCGGGTCAGTTCGGTGCAGGGAAGTTGGCTGAGGTCGATCTGAGGATCAACAAATCGGTATTTGTCAGGTAGGGTGGAGCGCTACCTCCCAACAAAAAACAAGGATCGGTTCATGCTCTTCAACTTCCCGCGTACCTTGCTGGCGGCCACCCTGGCGCTGTCTTTCGCCATGCCGGCCTTCAGCGCCGAACCCCACAAACAGATCCAGGCCGATTCCGAGCAGTACAAGGCCGACGCCTTGAAACTGCTGGAGCGCCTGGTGAATATCGATTCGGGCTCCGGCTACGAGCCGGGCCTGACCCAAGTGCGTGACATCGCCGTCGATGAGCTCAAGCAACTGGGTTTCAGCATCCAGCTGGTGCCGGATGCCGCCGCTCATAACAGCCATGTCATCGCCACCCTCAAGGGCACCGGCAAGGCCAGGATCCTGCTGATGGCCCACATGGACACTGTGTTCAAGGAAGGCTCGGCGGCTGCCCGGCCGTTCCACATCAAGGACGGCCGCGCCTATGGCCCGGGCGTAATGGATGACAAGGGCGGCATCGTCGCCGGCATCTACGCCTTGAAAGTCCTGAAAAACCAGGGCTTCAAGGACTACGCACAAATCACCTTCCTGCTGGACGCCAGCGAAGAAACCGGCACCGACGGCGCGTCCGAGCTGATCCGCAACACCGCCAAGGGCCACGACGTGACGCTCAACCTGGAACCAGGTCGCCCGGCCGATGGCCTGGTGGTATGGCGCAAAGGCAGCGCCACCGCCGTGGTCGAGGTCAAGGGCAAGGCCGCCCACGCCGGCGTCGCCCCGGAATTGGGGCGCAACGCGGCGATGGAAGCGGCGCACCAGATTCTGCAACTGGGCAAGCTGGGGGATGCCGAGAAGAAAACCACCATCAACTTCACCGTGATCAACTCCGGCGACCGGGTCAACGTGATCCCCGACCAGGCCACCGCCAAGGCGGATGTACGGGCGGCGTTGCCGGAAGAGTTTGACCGGATCGAGAAAGACCTGGCACGGGTCTCGGCCAACAAGCTGATCCCCGAGACTGAAGTGACCACCAGTTTGCACCGTGGCCTGCCGCCGATGCCGCAGACGCCGGAGTCGGACAAGCTGGTGGCGATTGCCCAGGGGATTTATGGCGAGTTGGGGCGCAAGCTGACCATTGAGGGCAGCGGCGGGGCGGCGGATGCGAGCTTGTCGGCTGGCGTGGGTACGCCGACCCTGGACGGGTTCGGGATTGTCGGGGGCAATATCCATACGCCGGAGGAATATGCCGAGGTGGAGAGCGTGGCGCCGCGGATTTATCTGCTGAGCCGGATGATCATGGAGCTCTCCAAGCGCTGACTTAAAAACGCCACACCTCTAAATGTGGGAGCGGGCTTGTGTGGGAGCGGGCTTGCTCGCGAATGCGGTCTATCAGTCGACATCTGCTTATCTGGTACACCGCTTTCGCGAGCAAGCCCGATCCCACATTGGTTTGTGGTGTTGGTTGGATCAGGTTGCAGGCACCACTTCCCGGGTCTTCTCCCGCCCCAGCACCAAACTGCACAACGCCGGCAAGAACAGCAACGTCAACACTGTCCCCACCAGCACCCCGCCAATCAACACATACGCCAGCGACGACCAGAACACCGACAGTGTCAGCGGAATAAACGCCAGCGCCGCCGCCAGCGCGGTCAGGATCACCGGGCGTGCCCGGCGCACCGTGGCCTCGATGATCGCCTCGCGAATCACCATGCCCTGGTCCTGGTTCTGCCGAATCTGGTCGGTAAAGATCAGCGTATTGCGCATCAGGATCCCGCCAATCCCGATCAGCCCCAATATTGCGTTGAACCCGAACGGCTGGTTGAACAGCAGCAACGTCGGCACCGCCCCGATCAGCCCCAGCGGCGCGGTGGCGAACACCATGAACATCACCCCGAACGAACGCACCTGGAACATGATCACGGTCAACGTCAGCAGAATCATGATCGGGAACAGTGCCGCCAGCGCCACGTTGGCCTTGGCGCTTTCCTCCACCGGGCCGCCGATGACGATCTGATACCCGGACGGCAGCTTGGCGATCAGGGGTTGCAGGTCCTTGTACACCGCCATTTCCACATCTGGCGGCTGGGTGCCGTCGACGATGTCGGCGCGCACTTCCACGGTCAGTGCGCGATTGCGGCGCTTGAGGATCGGTTCTTCCATCACCGCCTGGAAATGCCCGACCTGGGCCAATGGCACCGAGACGCCGGCACTGTTGGTCAGGGTCATATTGTCCAGGTTGCCGAGGTCTTCGCGCTGGCTGCCCTGGGAGCGGGCAACCACTGAAACGGTGCGATTGCCTTCGCGCACTTCGGTAATCGGGTTGCCGCTGAGCAACGCGTTGAGCTGGGATTTCACCCCGTCGGGGGTAAAGCCCAGCAGGCGCAGGCGGTCCTGGTCGAGTACCAGGCGGTAACTGCTGGCGCGCTCGCCCCAGTCGAGGAAGCTGTCCCGCGTGAGTGTGTTGGCCGCGACCACTTGGCGCACATCTTCAGCCAGGCTGCGCAGCACATTCAGGTCGGGACCGGACACGCGAAACACCACCGGGAAGGGCACCGGCGGGCCGAATACCAACTGGGTGACGCGCACCCGCGCCGATGGAAATTCGCCGGCCGCGATGCGTTCAGCCATGCGTTTTTTCAGGCTGTCCCGGGCATGGGCGTCGGCGGTCTGCACGATCAGCTTGGCGAAGGCGGGGTCTGGCAGCTCAGGGTTCAGCGACAGGAAAAACCGTGGTGCACCACCGCCGACATAGGTGTCGACCATCACGGTTTGCGGCTCCTCCATCAACGCCTTTTCCACCTGCGCCGCTACCGCCTCGGTGCTTTTGAAGGCGCTGCCCGGTGGCATGTACACCTCAAGAATCAGCTCGGAACGGTCGGAGTTGGGAAAGAACTGCTTCTTCACCACGCCCATGCCCAGGCCACACAGCACAAAGGCCGCCACCACCAACCCGGTGACCAGCCAGCGTCTGCGCACGCAAGCGTCCACCAGGCGCCGCAGTTTCTGGTAATAGCGCCCGGCGTAAATTGCATCGTGGCCGCCGACAACCGGCTCGATCTGCGGCAACAGCTTGACCCCCAAGTACGGGGTGAACACCACCGCCACCAGCCACGACGCGATCAGCGCAAAACCGACGATCCAGAAAATATTCCCGGCATACTCACCGGCCCCCGAGCGGGCAAAACCCACCGGCAAGAAGCCGATAATCGTCACCAGGGTGCCGGTGAGCATCGGCGCGGCGGTGGAACTCCAGGCGAAGGTGGCCGCGTGGATCCGGTCAAAACCTTCCTCGAGTTTGACCACCATCATCTCGATCGCAATGATCGCGTCGTCCACCAGCAGGCCCAGGGAAATGATCAACGCACCCAGGGTCACCCGGTCGAATTCGCGACCGGTCATCAACATGATCACAAACACGATCGACAAGGTCAGCGGCACCGCAGCGGCCACCACCAGGCCGACGCGGAACCCCAGGGCCAGCAGGCTGATGACCATCACCACCGCGAGGGCGACGAAGAACTTCAGCATGAACTCGTTGACCGCCAGGCTGATGTTTTTCGCCTGGTCGGAGACCTTGGCGAAGTTGACCCCCAGCGGCAGGTCGGCCTGGATTTTCGCTTCCTGGGCCTTGAGGGCCTTGTCCAGTTCCAGGCCGTTCCAGTGCTTCTCCATGATCACCCCGAGCATCAGCGAGGGGTCGCCCTGATGACGGATACGGTAGCTGGGCGGGTCTTCATAACCCCGGCTGACGGTGGCCACATCGGCGATGCGCAGCAGCTTGCCGTTGGCTTCCAGCGGGACGTTTTCGATCAGCGCCAGGCTGTCGAAGGCCCCGTCGATGCGGATATAGGCGCGTGCCCCGGCGGTCTCGACAAAGCCTGAAGGCGCCACGGCATTCTGGGCGGCGAGGGCGGCGAAGATCTGCTCGGGCTTGATGCCCAAGGTGGCCAGGCGCTCATAGGAAAACTCGACGAAGATCCGCTGCGCCTGTTCGCCGAGGATATTGACCTTCTTCACTCCCGGCAGATTGAGCAGGCCCTGGCGCATGTCCTCGGCCATTTGCACCAGTTGCCGGTGGGGCAGGTGTTCGGCCTCCAGCGCGTACAGGGAAAAGTACACGTCGGAGTATTCATCGTTGAAAAACGGCCCGATCACCCCCTTGGGCAACTTCGCGGCTTCGTCGCTGAGCTTTTTGCGGGTCTGGTAGAACAGGTCCTGGATCTCGCTGGGACGGGTGGACTCCAGGTACGTCATGCGCATCGAGACGAAGCCCGGTTGAGCGATGGTTTCGACGCGGTCGTAATAGTCCAGCTCCTGCAGGCGTTTTTCCAGGCGGTCGGCCACTTGCTCCTGCATCTCTTTCGCGGTGGCGCCGGGCCAGGCGGCGGTGATGGTCATGACCTTGACGGTGAACGAAGGGTCTTCGGCGCGCCCCAGTTTGCCAAAGGCAAAGACCCCGGCGGCGAGGATCGCGATGATCAGGAACAGCGTGACCGCGCGATGCTTGACCGCCAGTTCGGAGAGGTTGATCCCGCGCATTATCAGTGTTCCTGCTGACGGTTGAGGGCCAATACCTGGGCCGGCAACAGGCGTACCGCGTCACCGCTGTGCAGCAGGTGCGCGCCGAGGGCGACGACTACTTGGCCAGGGTCCACGCCACTGTCCAGCAACGCGTCCTCCTGGCCGAGGCTGGCGACGTTGACCGGGGCGAAGCTGACCTTGTCATCGGCGCCAATCACCCACACACCGGTGCCTTTGCCGGCATCCTGCAGTGCGCCGATGGGCACGCGGGTCTGTTGCGCCTGGCCGTTACCTTGCAGGCGCACGGTGATGGTCGAGCCGAGAGCGAAGCGGTCGACGGGGCCATGCAATACATAGCGGGCCCGGTAGGTGCGGGTGGTCGGGTCGGCGCTGGCAGACAGCTCGCGCAACGTGGCGGTCACTGCCTGCTCAGGGACGCCGAAGGGGAACGCCAGGGCTTTTTGCGAAGCCTGGTCGCGCTGGTTTTCCGGCAGGTTGACGATGGCTTCCCGGGCGCCGTCGTGGGCCAGGCGCGCCACCACTTGCCCCTCGGCGACCACTTGGCCGCGGTCCACCCGCACGTCGGTGATGATGCCGTCGCTGTCGGCCCTGAGCACCGAGTAGGTGCGGCGGTTTTCGATCTGGCTGGCGTCGGATTGCGCGGAGGCCAGTTCGGCTTCGGCCACCCGCAGATTGGTGGCGGACTGGTCGAAAATCTGCCGCGACACGGCGCCGGTATTGGCCAGGCGCTGGTAGCGGGATTCATCGTCCCGGCGTTGGCGCAGTTGCGCCTGGGCCGCATTGACGCGGTTTTTTGCCGAACGCAGGGCCAGTTCGAAGTCGCCGATATCCAGCACCAGCAAAGTGTCGCCACGGTTGACGTGCTGGCCGGGATCAACCTTGCGCTCGATCACCTTGCCGCTGACGCGGAACCCCAGGTCACTTTCCGTGCGTGCGGCCACTACGCCGGTGTAGGCGCTTTGCTGGCTGCCCGCGGCTTCGACCTTGGCGGCCAGCACCGGGCGGGGCAGGGGCGCTTCGGCGACGGGGTCGGCCTTGTTGTTGCAGCCACTGAGTACCGCCAGCAGGGCCAGGGGGGTGAGAAGACGCAGGGGGAGAGGGTTCATGTCGGGCTCCGTGGGGCGGGGTGAGCTAAAAATTACGCTTGTAATATTTGTCGCCATATTATGGTCGAAATATAAAATAATCCAGCCCGCGAGTATTTGTTCCACTGGTGGGACGATCAGGGCCGGTTTTGCCGTCTAGCGCGGAATTGGTATCGGATTTAAGGTGTATCCATTACTGGAGACACATATGAAAAAGATCATCGGCATCTACACCAGCCCACGCGGCCATTGGGTCGGCGACGGCTTTCCGGTTCGCACGCTGTTTTCCTACGACACCATGGGCAAGCAGATCAGCCCGTTCCTGTTGCTGGATCACGCCGGTCCTGCGGCGTTCACCCCGACCGAGCAACGTCGTGGCGTGGGCCAGCATCCTCATCGCGGCTTTGAAACCGTGACCATCGTCTACAAGGGCGAAGTCGAGCACCGCGATTCCACCGGCGCCGGCGGCACCATCGGCCCGGGCGATGTGCAATGGATGACAGCCGCCAGGGGCATCATTCACGAGGAGTTTCACTCCGAGGCGTTCGCCCGCAGCGGCGGCGCCCTGGAAATGGTCCAGTTGTGGGTCAACCTGCCGGCCAGGGACAAAATGACCGATGCCGGTTACCAGACCATCCTCGATGGCGATATTCCGACGCTGCCCCTGGCCGACAACGCCGGCAGCCTGCGCTTGATCGCGGGCGAGTTCGACGGGGTCAAAGGCCCGGCTCGCACCTTCACACCGATCGACGTGTGGGATATGCGCCTCAAAGCCGGCCGCTCTGTGACGCTGGACCTGCACGCCGGGTGCAACACCGCGCTGGTGGTGTTGCGCGGCACGGTGCGGATCAACGGCACTGAAGTGGCGCGGGAAGGGCAGTTGGCACTGTTCGAGCGCGATGGCACGCAACTGCGCCTCGAGTCCAGCGACGACGCCATGGTGCTGTTGCTCAGCGGCGAGCCGATCGACGAACCCATCGTCGGCCACGGCCCGTTTGTGATGAACACCGAGCAGGAAATCCACCAGGCGTTTGCCGACTATCAGTCCGGGCAATTCGGGCAGATGCAGCGCTAGGGCGCTATACCCTCCAAAGGCATTTCATGCGATCTTCATGGCATTCGCCCTGGAGTCGCCTGAATGCCCTCATTTATCTCTGATCACCCGATGTTCTGTGCCTTGGCGCTGGTGCTGATCGACATTGCCGTATGGCGCTTGATCTCTGCCGATTTCGCCAATTGGAAGCTGGCGGCGCGGCTGGTGATCTTTGCGGTGTTCAGCGCTGTGCTGTTCAACGAAGGCATGAACCCGATGCAGGTCGCGCCGTTCGGCGACAACGTGGCGCTGCATTTGGCGGCAACGGCGTTCCAGATCGGCTGGTGGCTGTTTGCGGCGCGCACCCTCACGGTATTGCTCGGCGCGGTGATGATGCAGCGGGTCGGCCACACCGGGCGGCTGTTGCAGGATCTGGTGGGCGCGGTGATCTTCCTGATCGCGATCATCGCCGCCATGGCCTACGTGCTCGACCTGCCGGTCAAGGGCGTGCTGGCCACTTCCGGTGCGGTGGCAATCATCGTCGGCCTGGCGTTGCAAAGCACCTTGAGCGACGTGTTTTCCGGCATCGTGCTCAATACCACCAAACCCTACCAACTGGATGACTGGATCTCCATCGACGGCACCGAAGGCCGGGTGATCGACATCGACTGGCGCGCCACCCAACTGCAAACCTCCCAGGGCAGCCTGGCGGTGGTGCCCAACTCGTTGGCGGCCAAGGCCAAGATCATCAACTTCTCACGTCCCGCAGATATGTTTGGCTTGGCGGTCAGCCTGCAAGTCAGCCCCCATGCGCGGCCCCAAACCGTGCTGGATGCGCTGGAGCGGGCTATGCAGGGGTGTCGGCCGTTGTTGGCCAAGCCGGCGCCGAGTGTGGCGTTCAAGACGTCGGCCAGTGGTGGCGTGGAGTATGAGATCAGCGGGTTTGTGCCGGCCATGGCGCTCAAGCGTGAGGTGCGCAATCAGCTTTATGATTTGGCGTTTCGGCATTTGCAGGCGGCGGGGGTGAGCTTGTTGTCGGCGGCCGAGAGTAATGCGCCGGTGGCGGTTTCCCGGGCTCGGGCGTTGTTGGAGAGCTCATCTATTTTCTCGACGTTGAGGCAGGAGGAGAAGGAGACATTCAGCCAGAACATGATGCTGCAGACCTTTCGCGCCGGGGACATGATTTTGCCGGCGGGGGAGGTGAGTGATCACCTGTTTATCATCGAGTCCGGGGTGATTTCGGTGATGTTGACCAAGGCCGGGCACAAGTTTGAAGCCGGGCGGATGGGGCCTGGGGAGGTGATTGGTGAGGCCGGGATTCTTTCGGAGCAGGGTGTGCCTGCGGACTTTTCGGCGAAGACGTTTTGTACGTTGTATCGGATTGAGAAGGAGTATCTGAAGCCTTGTCTGGATGCTCGGCATGACATCAGTGAGGCTATGAAAAGTTTGTTGGATTTCAGGTTGCATGCGGCTCAGAGTTTGACGCAGGAGGCGCCTGTGGTGCCGGTTAAGAAGGGGTTTATGCAGTGGCTGCGGAGTCGGGCCTGAAGGTGTACATATCCGTTGCTGCGGTAACGGCCACTTAGGGTTCCGCTCTTACAGCGGGTCACTTTTGGCAAACGCCCCAAAAGTAACCAAAAGGTCTTTGCCCCACCACT
>NZ_AKVH01000062.1:0-35023 GCF_000278565.1 Pseudomonas sp. Ag1 | reverse complement strand
TTGGGGCTTTTCCAAAGTGAGCCGCTGTAAGAGCGGAACCATAAGTGGCCGTTACCGCAGCAACGGATATGTACACAGTCAGCTACCAAAAGCATCCCGCAAAAACCCCGGCGCGATATACCGCTGATAGTGCGCCTCGGACAAAATAAAAAACTCCCGGTCAATGGCATCCCGCAACTCAGGCAACCCCCACTCCCGAAACTCCGGCATCAACACCATCCCATAAGCCTCAAGATTGCTGATCACCCGAGCTCCCCGGGCAATCAACTGATACGCCCAGCAGTACTCCGACTGATGCGGCACAAACCGAATCTTGCGCTGCTCCAGCTGCCCCCGCAGCATTTTAGGGTCAAACACCTCAAGCTTCCCGGCCATCACCTGCACCAACAACTGCTCCAGCCGCAGCCAAACCGCACGTTTTTCTTCCTCGTTATACCCGTTCCACTGAATCACCTCATGGTGAAACCGCTTGCACCCCCGGCACACAAGATCGCCGTAAACCGTGGAGCACAGGCCTACGCAGGGGGTCTTGATGGTTTGGTTAGACATGGTCGACAACGCACAAATCAGCGAAACAGTTGCACATGTTAGCCCTTTGTCTAAGGTTGATCACCCTGCAAACTTGGCGCGGCAACTTACGTTTAGAATTTTTTTGCCGTAGAATCATCCGGCCTTGTAAGGCGCCAATAATCCGTTGGAAGCTGTTTTCAAAGCGTCACGAGCACAGTCGTTCCTAAAGAACGGTGTTGGCGATGGTTATTTACCCGGTAAATAGCCAGCGCCAACCCTCATCAGCTCCGTTCTGCAGGCGTAAAACTTTGAAAGCAGCTTCTGTGAGGATTGCCGGCAGCGCTGGCTCTACGGCCCAAAAAGCCCCTGAGCGCATGCGTGCCGTGCATTTCTGGATGAGCGTCCCGTGGGACCACTGATGAGGGTAATAACTGTGCTTGAAGCCTACCGCAAACATATCGAAGAGCGTGCAGCCCTGGGTATCGTTCCCCAGCCGCTTAACGCCGAACAAACCGCAGGCCTGGTCGAGCTGCTGAAAAATCCCCCGGCTGGCGAAGAAGAATTCCTCGTTGACCTGATCACCAACCGCATTCCACCAGGCGTTGACGAAGCTGCCTACGTCAAGGCCGGTTTCCTGTCTGCCCTGGCCAAGGGCGAAGCCACTTCTCCCCTGATCGACAAGAAACGCGCTGTTGAACTGCTCGGCACCATGCAAGGCGGCTACAACATCGTGACCCTGGTCGAGCTGCTGGACGACGCCACCCTGGCCCCCGTCGCTGCCGCCCAACTCAAGCACACCCTGCTGATGTTCGATGCTTTCCACGACGTCGCGGAAAAAGCCAGGAACGGCAACGAACACGCCAAAGCCGTGATCCAGTCCTGGGCCGACGGCGAGTGGTTCAAGAACCGCCCGACCCTGGCCGACAAGATCAGCCTGCGCGTGTTCAAGGTCACCGGCGAAACCAACACCGACGACCTGTCCCCTGCCCCGGACGCCTGGTCCCGCCCTGACATTCCGCTGCACGCCCTGGCCATGCTGAAAATGGCCCGTGAAGGCATCGTGCCGGATGAGCAAGGTAAGACCGGCCCGATGAAGCAGATCGAAGAAATGCGCGGCCAGGGCTTCCCGATCGCCTACGTCGGTGACGTGGTCGGTACCGGTTCGTCGCGTAAATCGGCCACCAACTCGGTACTGTGGTTCTTCGGCGACGACGTGCCTTACGTGCCGAACAAGCGCGCTGGCGGCTTCTGCTTCGGCAGCAAGATCGCTCCAATCTTCTACAACACCATGGAAGATGCCGGCGCACTGCCAATCGAGTTCGACGTTACCAACATGAACATGGGCGACGTGATCGACCTGTACCCGCATGCTGGCAAAGTCACCAAGCACAACAGCGATGAAGTCCTGACCACCTTCGAAATGAAGACTCCGGTCCTGTTGGACGAAGTCCGTGCCGGCGGTCGTATCCCGCTGATCATCGGCCGTGGCCTGACCGAAAAGGCACGTGCCGAGCTGGGTCTGCCACCTTCGACCCTGTTCAAGCTGCCGGAAGCCCCGGCTGAAAGCGACAAGGGCTATACCCTGGCGCAGAAAATGGTCGGCAAGGCCTGCGGCGTGGCTGGCGTTCGTCCAGGCACCTACTGCGAACCGAAGATGACCACCGTCGGCTCCCAGGACACCACCGGTCCCATGACCCGTGACGAACTGAAAGACCTGGCGTGCCTGGGCTTCTCCACCGATCTGGTAATGCAGTCGTTCTGCCACACCGCGGCCTATCCAAAGCCGATCGACGTGACCACCCACCACACCCTGCCTGACTTCATCATGACCCGTGGCGGCGTATCGCTGCGTCCGGGCGACGGCATCATCCACAGCTGGCTGAACCGCATGCTGCTGCCGGACACCGTCGGTACCGGTGGTGACTCCCACACCCGTTTCCCGATGGGCATTTCGTTCCCGGCCGGTTCCGGCCTGGTAGCGTTCGCCGCCGCCACCGGCGTGATGCCGCTGGACATGCCGGAATCGATCCTGGTGCGTTTCAAAGGTGAAATGCAGCCTGGTATCACCCTGCGTGACCTGGTTCACGCCATTCCTTACTACGCGATCCAGGCTGGCCTGCTGACCGTAGAGAAGAAAGGCAAGAAGAACGCTTTCTCCGGCCGCATCCTGGAAATCGAAGGCCTGGACAACCTGAGCATCGAACAAGCCTTCGAGCTGTCCGACGCCTCGGCTGAACGTTCGGCTGCCGGTTGCACCATCAAGCTGTCGAAAGAATCCATCACCGAGTACCTGAACTCCAACATCACCCTGCTGCGCTGGATGATCGGTGAAGGCTACGGCGATGCGCGTACCCTGGAACGTCGTGCCCAAGCGATGGAAGCCTGGGTTGCCAACCCTGAGCTGATGGTTGCCGATGCTGACGCCGAATACGCGGAAATCATCGAGATCGACCTGGCCGACATCAAGGAGCCTGTGCTCTGCGCGCCAAACGATCCGGACGACGCCCGTCTGCTGTCCAGCGTTGCTGGCGAGAAGATCGACGAAGTGTTCATCGGTTCGTGCATGACCAACATCGGTCACTTCCGCGCTGCCGGTAAACTGCTGGATCAGGTCAAGGGTCAGCTGCCAACCCGTCTGTGGCTGTCGCCGCCGACCAAGATGGACGCTCACCAACTGACCGAAGAAGGATACTACGGCATCTACGGCAAGGCCGGCGCGCGCATGGAAATGCCGGGCTGCTCGCTGTGCATGGGTAACCAGGCACGTGTAGAGCCGAACTCGACCGTTGTGTCGACGTCGACCCGTAACTTCCCGAACCGTCTGGGTGACGGCGCAAACGTCTACCTGGCTTCGGCCGAGCTGGCGTCGGTGGCTTCCATCCTGGGTCGCCTGCCGACCGTCGAGGAGTACATGGAATACGCCGCGAAGATCAACACCATGGCCAGCGACGTGTATCGCTACCTGAGTTTTGACCAGATCGCCGAGTTCCGTGAAATTGCTGCAAGCGCCAACATCCCTGTGGTTCAAGCCTAAGGTTTTGTTGCTGTAAACGAACGCCGCGTATCGTCAGATGCGCGGCGTTTTTTTATGCGCCTCGATTGAGGCCCAGACCTTGTCCTGCGCCTGGGTGCACGGCGTGCCTTCCGGGTGCGCCTGGATCGTGGCGATCACCGCGCGTAACTCGGCCTTGCTCTGGTCCATTCGGGCTTGAAGCTCTTCTATCTGCGCAATCCTGCGCTCAAGCCTCAAGACGATATCGGCGCGTTTCGCCTCGCTCGGCGAATCGTCGGGCATCAGCGCCTTCAACTCCTGCAAGCTGAAACCGGCGCGCTGAGCGCCCTGGATCAATTGCAGCGTCTGCAACGTCTGCATGGGATAACGGCGATAGCCATTACCTTGTCGCTCGACCTGGATCAGCCCCTGGGCTTCGTAAAAACGAATCTTCGAGGCTGCCAAGCCGCTGCGTTCCGCCAGTTCACCAATATTCATCGCCAACCCCATTGACCTTAAAGTGACCTTTAAGCTTAGCCTGAGCGCTCCCAATGTGAGGAGTCAAGCATGTCGCCCTTTGAAGCGTTGCAATTGCCCAACGGCCAGCTCATCAGTAACCGCATCGCCAAGGCGGCGATGGAAGAGAACATGGCGGATGCGAACCAGGCGCCTTCCGAGGCCCTGATGCGCTTGTATCAAGCCTGGGCCGACGGCGAGCCCGGCCTGATCCTGACCGGCAACGTGATGATTGATCGCCGTGCCATGACCGGCCCCGGCGGCGTGGTGCTGGAAGACGAACGTCACCTGGACAAGTTTCGCCAATGGGCCGCGATTGGCCGGGCCAAGGGCGCGCAGTTCTGGGTGCAGCTCAACCACCCGGGCCGTCAGACCATGGCCAACCTCGGCCAGCAGGCCCTGGCACCTTCGGCGGTGGCCCTCGATCTCGGCGGCTTTTCGAAGATGTTCGCCCAACCCAAGGCCATGACCGAGGACGATATCCAGGACGTCATCACGCGCTTCGCCACCAGCGCGCGTCTCGCCGAAAAGGCCGGCTTCAGCGGTGCGCAGATTCACGCGGCCCACGGCTACCTGCTCAGCCAGTTTCTCTCGCCCTTGAGCAACCAGCGCACAGACCGCTGGGGCGGCAGCGTTGAAAACCGCGCTCGGCTGTTGCTGGAGGTGATCAAAGCCGTGCGCGCCGCCGTGAGCGCGGATTTCTGCGTGGCGGTGAAACTCAATTCCGCCGACTTCCAGCGCGGTGGCTTCGACGCCGCCGACGCCCATGCCGTGGTCGAGCTGCTCAACCCGCTGGCCATCGACCTGCTGGAACTGTCCGGCGGCAGCTACGAAGCCCCGGCCATGCAAGGCGAGGCTCGCGACGGACGCACCCTGGCCCGCGAAGCCTATTTCATCGAGATGGCCAGCGACTTGGCGAAAGTCGCCAACATGCCGGTGATGGTCACCGGCGGCATCCGGCGCTTGCCGATCGTGCAGCAAGTCCTGGACAGCGGCATCGCCATGGCCGGGATCGCCACTGCCCTGACCCTGGAGCCGCACCTGATCAAGCAATGGCGCGCCGGCCGCGATCTCAACCCGCAATTGCCGCCGATCCGCTGGAAGCGCAAACCCCTGGCCAGCCTGGCGAACATGGCAGTGGTGCGTTATCAGCTTCGCCGCCTGAGCCGTGGCCGCCAGCCGAACCCCGGGGTGACGCCGCTGCTGGCGTTGATAAAAGACCAACTGTTTATCGCCCGCCGCACTCGGCAATATCGCGCTGCGATGACCAATTCTTCACATTGAGCGGGGAGCATTCAGCGCCATGGAACTGTCCTTAACTGATCAGCAGCTTTTTACCCTCACTGACGATTGGAGTTCTTCATGGCGAAAATCACCCTGGCCCAGCAATTGGCGACCACCCTTGAACAGGCGGGCATCAAGCGCATCTGGGGCCTGACCGGCGACAGCCTCAACGGCCTGACCGACTCCCTGCGCACCATGGACAGCATCGAGTGGATGCATGTGCGCCACGAAGAAGTGGCCGCGTTTGCCGCCGGTGCCGAAGCCGCCGCCACCGGCGAACTGACCGTATGCGCCGGCAGCTGCGGCCCCGGCAACCTGCACTTGATCAATGGCCTGTTCGATTGCCATCGCAACCACGTGCCGGTGCTGGCCATTGCCGCACAGATCCCCTCCTCCGAGATCGGCCTGAACTACTTCCAGGAAACCCATCCCCAGGAACTGTTCAAGGAGTGCAGCCACTTTATCGAGCTGGTGACCAACCCCGAGCAGATGCCTCACGTGCTGCACCGTGCCATGCGCTCGGCGATCCTCAACCGCGGCGTAGCGGTGGTGGTGATTCCGGGGGATGTGTCACTGTTGGAAGTAGAAGATAAATTCAAACCGTGGCCGGCCCTGCTGGCACCGCGCACCTTGCCGGCGGAACAGGACCTGCAACGCCTCACCGACATCCTCGAACACAGCGGCAAAGTCACCCTGCTGTGTGGCAGCGGCTGTGCCGGCGCCCACGATGAGGTGGTGGCCCTGGCCGACGCCCTCGGCGCGCCCGTGGTGCATGCCCTGCGCGGCAAGGAACATGTGGAGTGGGACAACCCGTTCGACGTCGGCATGACCGGCCTGATCGGCTTCAGCTCCGGCTACCACGCCATGCTCAACTGCGACACGCTGATCATGCTCGGCACCGACTTCCCGTATCGCCAGTTCTACCCGACCGACGCGAAGATCATCCAGGTCGACCGCAACCCACAGGCACTGGGCCGGCGTGCCACGCTGGACCTGGGCATTGCAGCTGACGTCAGTGAGACCATCCAGGCGCTGCTGCCGCGCCTGACCCGCAAGACGGACCGCAGCTTCCTCGAAACCTCGCTCAAGCATTATGAAAAAGCCCGCCAAGGGTTGGATGACCTGGCGGAACCGTCAAAGGCCGGCCGGCCAATTCACCCGCAATACGTTGCGCGCCTGCTCAGCGAACTGGCGGACGACGACGCAATCTTCACCGCCGACGTTGGCTCGCCGACAGTCTGGGCGGCGCGTTACTTGAAAATGAACGGCAAGCGCCGGTTGATCGGCTCGTTCAACCATGGCTCGATGGCCAACGCCATGCCCCAGGCCATCGGTGCGCAAGCCGCGTTTCCCGGGCGCCAGGTGATTTCGATGTCCGGCGACGGTGGGTTCACCATGCTGATGGGGGATTTCATCAGCCTGGCGCAACTGAACCTGCCGGTGAAGCTGGTGGTGTTCAACAACTCTTCTTTGGGCTTCGTCGCCATGGAGATGAAAGCGGCGGGCTACCTGGATACCGGCACCGAGCTGAAAAACCCGGACTTTGCCGCCATGTCCAACGCCATGGGCATCCTCGGTATTCGCGTAGAGCAGTCCGAAGACCTGGAACCGGCCCTGCGCCGCGCACTGGCCCACGACGGCCCGGTGCTGGTGGACGTGGTCACCGCCACCCAGGAACTGGTGATGCCGCCGAGCATCAAGCTGGAACAGGCCAAGGGCTTCAGCCTGTACATGCTCAAGGCGGTGATGAGCGGACGCGGTGATGAGGTGATCGAGTTGGCGAAAACCAACTGGCTGCGTTAATAGCGCCGTAGTGGCCGACCACGCGGCCTGACCGCAGACAAAAAAGACCCCGCTTAAATAGCGGGGTCTTTTTTCGCACGGCTGATCAGCCGTGCTGTTTTTCCACCCACTTGCCATAGGCGTCGATAAACGCCTGCAAAAACGGCTTGGTCTTTTCCGAGACCTTGCCCGACTCATCGAACACGCTGCCCGCACCGCCCAGATAGGCTTCCGGCTGCTGCATGCACGGCACATCGAGGAACACCAGCGACTGGCGCAAATGGTGATTGGCCCCAAAACCGCCGATGGCTCCGGGAGACACACTGATCACCGCACCCGGCTTGCCGCTGAAGACACTTTGGCCATAAGGGCGCGAACCAACGTCAATCGCATTCTTCAATACACCCGGCACGGAGCGGTTGTATTCGGGGGTCACAAACAGCACCGCGTCGGATGAACGCACGTGTTGACGGAAAGTACTGTAGGCTGCCGGCGGTGCAGCACCGTCGATGTCCTCGTTGTAGAGCGGCAAATCGCCAATTTCGACAATGTTCAACTTGAGGTTGGCGGGCGCCAACTCGGCCAGTGCCAGGGCGACCTTGCGGTTGATCGACTCTTTTCTCAAGCTGCCGACCAGTACGGCAATCGTGTAGACCTTGCTCATTGGGGTTTCCCGATTTCTGACTTAAGGAGTTTGTAGTTATAGAGCCTGCGCGACGCTATCACCAGCGCGTTTTTGCAATCCCCAGGGACGTTTACACCGCAGATGGATTTGTAAGTAATGTCTGAAAAAGTCAACGAATAGTATTTTTTTTCAATAGGTAAACTACCCCGCTCTCCTACGGTCTACAGAACCGCAAATCGAGTGTTTATCTCCAGAGGTTCTAAACAGATGGCAGCAGTACTTGTCGGACAGTTCCATGCCAGAGACGCGGAAGGTCGCGTTTATTCGGTGCATGAGTTCCAGGAATCCAACCCGCCCCTCGACGGCCTGGCTGGCTCGGCGCCCACCACCACCTACAAGCTGGCCATTGGCGACCGCGTAGAAAAACTGGATGGCGATGAGTTCAGGCTGATTCAGTCGGGCACTATCATCACCCGCGAATCCGCCACGATCCACGCTTCATAAAACGTTATTCCCCATAGGCGATATCAACATTATCGCCGACGCCTCCCAGTGTCCGGTCCTTGCCGAACGAGAACAGATCAAAGTTGGTTTTGGCCTGGCTGGGAGGATAGTGGTACTGATAGGCCACGCCCCAAGGGTCCGTCAGCATGTCCTGATCCTTGAGATAGGGGCCCCGCCACTTCCCTTCTCCCGCTGGCTGAACCGTCAACACCGCCAGACCCTCGTCGTCGGTAGGATAACGCCCTACATCTTGATGAAAACGCTCGACTGCCTTGCCCAGCTCTTTCAACTGGACCTTGGCCGTGGCGATTTCCGACTGAGTCACGTCGCCGAAGATCCGCGGCCCCACCGCAACCGCCAACACACCGACCACCAGCACCACCACCAGCAGGTCCCACAACGAAAACCCGCGCGTGTCTGTTTTACCGAGCATCGATAAGGCTCCCCCGTGGATCCTCTGGTTGATACGCCCTTTGTATGACCTGCTGGTTGCAGGCGCCAAGGGACTTGATCGTGCAAGTCTAGTTGGGGCGCTGCCGTGGCGGGTCTTTTTTCCACGCCCGGGCCTGAGCCATTGAATCCACGTCGCGCTGAACATAGACTCCGGCCATGCGTTTACGTCATATCGAAGTCATTCAAGCGATTTTACAGACCGGACACCTCGGCACCGCCGCCGAATGGTTGCAACTGCCCGTGGCCGATGTGGACGCAACCCTCAAGGATGCCGAGCTGCAGTTGGGCTTCATGCTGTTCGCCAGTGTGCGCGGACGCTTGCAGGCCACCCGGGAAACCCTTGAGCTGCAGGCCGAAATCGCCCACCTCTATGCAGCCCTTGAGCCGGTGCAACGCCTGGCCAGCAGCCTGAAGCACCACCATGCCCCGCCCTTGCGCGCACTGTGCACCCCGCCGCTGGCCAATCAACTGCTGCCCCAGGCGATCGCCGTGCTGCGCCGACGTTTCCAAGACACGCCGTGCAACCTCTCCAGCCATTCCACCCGGGACATCGTCAAAAGCCTGCTGCTGCACGAAGCCGACCTCGGCCTGAGCCTGCACGACCCGGAACACCCGCAAATCCACAGCCAACCGCTGGCCCATGGCAAGCTGCAATTGCTCGCGCCCCATGGCTGGCTGAAGCCGCGGCAGAAATACATTGCGCTACAGGAGTTGGCCGGGCAGTCGATGATCGGCCTTGAAGGCCAGGACCCGCTGAGCCGCCTGCTGGACAGCAAGCTGCAAGCCCTGCGCCCGCTGCCGGTGGTGCAAACGCGGGTGCAGACGTATCAGATGATGCGCAGCATGGTAGAAGCCGGGGAAGGCCTGGCGATTGTCGACCCGTTCACCGCCAGCGGAGCACGGGAAGCCGGGCTGGATGCGTGCCCGTTGTCACCGCCGATTGTGGTGACCTTGTATGCGTTGACCCTGAAGGGCAGCGAGCCATCGCCCGCCTTGAATGCGCTGCTTGAGATTGTCACCGAGAAGGCTGAAAACCTGCTGACAAGCACATTGCCGTGAATGTGGGAGTTGTCGGGCCTTGGCGAGGCTGCGAAGGCGGCGGCACAGTCGATAAAGAGGTTGCCTGACCTACCGCCATCGCGGCCTCGCTGGGGCTCGACGGCTCCCACAGGGGRTCGRGGGAAGTCTGRGAGCTGTGTGTTCGGTCGCAAGTACTYGRSTTGCGCAAATCGAATGTGGGAGCTGTCGAGCTTCAGCGAGGCTGCGAAGGCGGCGGCACWGTCGATAAAGAGGTTGCCTGACCTACCGCYATCGCGGCCTCGCTGGGGCTCGACGGCTCCTACAGTTGATCGGTGAAGCTCAGACTGCTTCCAATTCTGTCTTGAACAACCGATACCAGAAAATCGCCACTTCGCGCGTCTGCGGATCAATCCCACGATAGCGCAGGTGGTCGATCCCGCCCATCACATACCCGCAGCGCTCATACAGCCGGCAGGCACCGAGGTTGTTGTTCTGGGTCTCCAGCATCATCCCCGGCAGGTTCTTCTTGCGGCTCCAGAACTGCGCCACGTCCAGCAACGCCTTGGCCACCCCGTGGCGCCGCGCGGGCAAGACCACCGCCAGCTCATCCACATGGGCAAAGCCGTTCCAGTTGGTGCTGACCACGATATGCCCCACGGGCCGGTCATCGAGGTAGGCCATGAACACCGCACTGTCGGCCGCGTCACGGAAGCTGGCGAACTCCTCGGGGTCGATGCCGTAGCATTTGCGGTACGGCACGATACGCTCCACCGCCCACTGGTCGACGCGCTTGCCCATTTCCGGCTTGCCGTAGGCGTTGACTTCAAAGCTGAAGTCGTTCCCCCACACGTAGGCGTCAAATCCTTCGTCAGCCACCCGGACACTGAGGCCCGGGTACTTCGGGTTCATTACAGCTTGCATAAACATCCTTAACCCTTGATGCAGTCGACGGTGTAACAACGACCACTGCCGTCATCTTCGTGTTGCAGTCCATGAACATCGGCAACAAAGCCGGGAAAACTGCTATCGAACGTCCTGGCAAACGCCAGGTAATCAATGATCGAGCGAGTCGATTCGGTAAAGCGCTCACCCGGCATGATCAACGGAATGCCCGGCGGGTAAGGCACCAGCATGACCGCTGCGACCCGACCTGGCAAAGCGTCGATGGACACCGCCTCGACTTCGCCCTTGACCAACAGGTCGTAGGCGTCGGCCGGTTTCATGGCGATTTCCGGCAGTACCGTGTACATCCGCTTCAGGTGCTTGGCCGTGGCGTTGCTGCGGTAACAGCTGTGCAACTGGTCGCACAGATCCTTCAAACCCAATCCCTGATACCGCGCCGGGCCCTGCTGAAACACCGATGGCAAACAGACAGCAAGGCTCACGTTGGCGTCATAACTGCGCTTGAATTCCAGCAGTTCGGTGAGCAGGGTACTCCACTTGCCTTTGGTGATGCCCATGGAAAACAGCACGAGGAACGAATACAGCCCGGTCTTTTCCACCACCAGCCCACGTTCCCAGAGGAATTTACTGACCACCGCAGCGGGAATTCCGCACTCGCTCAAAGCCCCGCCGGCATTCAGGCCAGGCATCACCAGGGTGACTTTTATCGGGTCCAGCAGCACGTAGTCTTCGGCGATATCGCCAAAGCCATGCCAGTCGGCCTGGGGTTGCAGCAGCCAGTCTGCGGTCACCACCCGGTCAATGCCCGCCACCAGCGGCGGCTGCCAGATGGAAAACCACCAGTCTTCAGCGGCGATGTGCTGGCGCAGGTTGGCCAGGGCACGTCGGAAGCTCAGGGCTTCGTCAAACATCTCCTGCAGCAAGGAACGCCCCGCCGGCCCTTCCATCATTGCGGACGCCACATCCAGGGAGGCGATGATGCTGTACTGCGGCGAGGTGGAAATATGCATCATGAACGCTTCGTTGAAGCGGTCGCGGTCCAGCTTGCGCACGCCGCCATCCTGCACATGGATCATCGACGCCTGGCTGAACGCCGCCAGCAGCTTGTGCGTGGAGTGCGTGGTGAACACCAGCGGGCTCTCGGGCGTGCGCGAAGTGCCCATGCCATAGCGCCCGGCGAAAAACTCATGAAACGCCGCGTAGGCGTACCAGGCTTCGTCGAAGTGCAGCACCTCGACGCTGTTGCCCAGTTGCTGCTTGATCAGTTCGGCGTTGTAGCACAGGCCGTCATAGGTGGAGTTGGTGACCACCGCCAGCTTGACCCTGGCCGGTCGGCCTCGGGTCAGCGGGCTGGCCTCGATCTTGGCGCGGATCGACTCGGGGCTGAACTCGCTCAGGGGAATCGGCCCGATGATCCCCAGTTCATTGCGCTCCGGGCACAGGTACAGCGGGATGGCGCCGGTCATGATGATCGAATGCAACACCGACTTGTGACAGTTGCGGTCCACCAGCACCAGGTCATCCCGGCCCACCATCGAGTGCCAGACGATCTTGTTGGCGGTGGAGGTGCCATTGATCACGAAGTAGGTGTGATCGGCGCCGAAGTTGCGCGCTGCCCGCGCCTCGGCTTCGGCCAACGGGCCGGTGTGGTCCAGCAGCGAGCCGAGCTCCGGCACCGACACCGACAAGTCCGAACGCAGGGTATTTTCCCCGAAGAACTGATGAAACGCCTGCCCCACCGGGCTTTTGCGATAGGCCACGCCGCCGCCATGACCGGGGGTGTGCCAGGAATAATTGGAATCCGCCGTGTGCTGCACCAGGGCCTTGAAGAATGGCGGCAACAGGCCATCCAGGTAGGCGCGGGCCGCACGGGCCACTTGCCGGGCAAGAAACGGCACGGTGTCTTCAAACAGATAAAGAATGCCCCGCAACTGGTTCAGCTCGCTCATGGCATCGGCTGGGGCGTTTTCCAGGGTGACCTGCTCACCGAGGGCGAAGATCGGCAGGTTTGGCGCCCGCACCCGCGCCAGGCGGATCAGCTCCACCATGTTTTGCATCAGATGGGTATTTTCCCCGGCGCCCTCGGCGGCAATCAGCATGCAGGCCAGGCCGTGATGGGTCGAAGCCACCAGGCGACCCTCGGCGTAGTCCACCGCCGAAAAGATACTGAAGCCCTCCTGCTCAAGCTCCCGGGCGATGCCCCGGACGCGGTCGCCGGCAACGGTGTCGGCCTTGATGTCGCGGTGTACGATCAGAACCGGGAACTTCAGGTCTTTGTACATGAGCGCTTGGCGTCCTGAGGGCTATGCCTTCAGGGTAGAAGCTCGGGGCCGATGTGGCGAATGAAGATGTTCAACCGGTGTTCACAAAGCGCCGTCGATGACCTCGCGCAACACCAGCGCCGCTTCCACTGCTTGCTGGCGAGTCGCCAGGTTGGTGAAGCCCATCAACAGGCCTTGCTGACCGCCGGGCTCGATGCTCCAGCCCGACACGGCCTGTATCCCCAGCCCGGCACGTGCGGCGGCCGCAGCGACGGCCTGATCGCAGACGTCCACCCGCAGCCGCGCCAGCAGGTTGATCCCGCCGGACTGCTCATCCACCTGCAAAAGCGCCCCGCAATGACTGGCCAGCGCCTCCACCAGAAAGCCGCGCCGCACGGTGTAGAGCTGGCGCATTTTTTTCAGGTGGCGGGTGAAATGGCCCTGGTCGAGAAAGTCCGCCGTGGTGGCTTGCAACAATTCGGCGCTGCGGTTTTGCAGCACGCCGGCGCTGGACTCAAAGGCCGGGAGCAGCGCCCGAGGCACCACCAGATAACCCAGGCGCAGCCCCGGGAAGAGCATCTTGCTGAAACTGCCGGAGTAGATCACCCGGTCGGCCGTGTCCTGGCTCTTGAGCGCGGCCAGGGGCTGGCCCTTGTAGCGAAACTCACTGTCGTAGTCGTCTTCCACCACCCAGCCGCCGTGGGCCTGTGCCCAATCGAGCAAGCGATGGCGCCGCGCAGTACCGAGGGCGACCCCCAGCGGGCTCTGGTGGGCCGGGGTGACAATCGCCAGCCGGGCGCCGGGCGCACGCCGTACGCCCTCCTCCACATCAAGCCCGTCGTGGTCCACCGGCACCGGGACCAACTGCACCCCCAGGTGCAGCAGCAGTTGCCGCGCATGCAGGTAGCCCGGGTCTTCGAACCAGCATGGCTGGCCGGCCATCTGCAGCGCATCACACACCAGCGCGAGGCACGCCGAGTAACCGGCACACACGAACACCTGCTCCGGCGAACACTCCACGCCCCGGTACAGCGCCAGGTATTGCGCGATCGCCACACGCAGCGAGCGGGCGCCACGCACATCGCCCATGGCCAGGCTGTTCACATCGACTCGGCGCACTTGCCGGGTGACCAGCCGCGCCCACAGCTTGCGCGGAAAGCTGTCGAGCGCCGGCAAGCCCAACTGCAACAGGCGCGGGGCCGACGCCGGCGCCACGGGTTCGGGTTCAACCGGCAACGACTTGATCGAGCGCTGCGGCAACGCCTCGGCCACCACTGTTCCTGCCTGGCCCCGCGCCAGGAAGAACCCTTCGCTCACCAGCAACTGGTAGGCCGTCTCCACCGTGCCCCGGGCCACCTTCAGTTCCTGGGCCAGGCTGCGCACCGACGGCACCCGCTCACCGGGCCGCAGTTGGCCCTGGTCGATGGCCTGGCGAAAGCGCCGGTAGATCTCCTGGTATTTGGGCAGTGACGACATCGTTATCCGGCTCACAGTGAATCAGCCCTGAAGTCTGATCTTGTCCCAACCCGCTTGTCCATTCTTGGCCCTATTGAGCCGGCGACCCGGCCGCCACACTGACGGCATCACTTCACGAAACAAGGAGCACCCCATGCAACACCGTCTCGACTACGCCCTGGCGGCGCCCGTCGGCTACAAGGCCCTTGGCTCGGTGCACAGCTACATCCACGGCTGCGGCCTGGAGAAGGAATTGATTGACCTGGTGTACCTGCGGGTCTCGCAACTCAACGGCTGCGCCTACTGCCTGGACTCACATTCGCGCGACCTGCTCAAACAGGGCGTGAGCCTGGAAAAGCTGATGCTGCTGGCCGCCTGGCGCGAAGCGTTACCGTTGTTCAGCCCGCGTGAACGCGCCGCGTTAGCTTGGGCCGAGTCGGTCACCCAGGTCGCACAAACCGAGGTGCCGGACGAACACTATGCCGAGGCCAAGGCCCTCTTCGATGACAAGGAAATTGCCGACCTGACCCTGGCTATCGCCCTGATGAACGCCCTGAACCGCGTCGCCATCAGCTTTCGCAAAGTCCCTGCCGCCGTAAAAGCGCACATGGAGCACGGCAACCATGAATGACTCTGTTGAGTTTGTGCACATCGAAAGCGACGCCGACTGCCTGGCCTGCTTTGCCGTTATGCAGCAACTGCGGCCAAAGCTCGAAGGCCCGCACGCCTTCGTCCAGCAGATCCAGCGCCAGCGCGAAACCGGCTACCGCCTGCTGGCCGCCCGGGAAAACGGCCAGGTGCTGGGCCTGGCCGGTTATCGCCTGACGGAAAACCTGCTGTATGGGCGCTTTATCTACGTCGATGACCTGGTGGTGGACGCCTCCCTGCAACGCCGACGCCTGGGTGCGCACCTGCTGGACGAGGTACGCCAGCACACCCGCCGCCTGGGCTATCGCTACCTGGTGCTGGACACCGGCATGCACATGGCCCTGGCCCAACGCTTCTATTTTCGCCAGGGCCTGCTGCCACTGGGGATGCACTTTTCACAGGACCTCGACCAATGACCCGCGCCCTGCTACTGAGCTTCAGCCCCCACGGCAAGGCCGCCCAGACCTTCCGCCTGGCCCGCGCCCTGCTCCGCGAACAGGCGCCGCAAGCCGAAGTGACCGAACGCGACTACGGCGGCCAGGCCTTGCCGGCGCTGACCCGGGAATACGCCAACGCCCTGACCACGCCCGGCGGCCTGAGCGGCCCGGCAACCGAGCGCTCCGAGCAACTGATTGTCGAGCTGGAAGCCTGTGACCTGTTGATCATCTGCACCCCCGTGCACAATTTCACGGTGCCGGCGGCCCTCAAGTGCTGGATCGACCATGTGGTGCGCATCCACCGCAGTTTCACGGTGAATCCGCAGTTTGAGAAAGTTGGCCTGCTCAAGGACCGGCGCACCTTTGTGCTGGTCAGCTCCGGCAGTTCGCGAAAAAACCGCGAGCCCGACTTCCTCACGCCCTACCTGCAGGCGATCCTTGGAACCGTGGGCATTCACGCGGTGGATTTCGTCTATCTGGGGGCCATGGTGCGTGGCGCAGCCGCCGTGCAGCGCAGCCTGGAACAGGCCCACACGCAGTTGGCCGAGGCATTTGACCGGCAAGCGGGCGCCCGGGCGGCAATCAGCGCTGGCGCGTAAAATTAATGGCGCTAGAATCAGCGCCATTTCTACGCCCGCCTCCCTGATACGAGCCACCCATGAGCTTTGATTTCGACACGATCCACTCCCGCCTCGGCACCGGCAGCACCAAGTGGAGTCGTTACCCGCAAGACGTTCTGCCGATGTGGATTGCCGACATGGACATCGCTGCCCCACCGGCCGTGCTTCAAGCGTTGCACGAGCGACTGGGTCAGCAGATCCTCGGCTACAGCGTGGCCTGCGATGGCGTGCGCGAGGCGATCGTCGCCGATCTGTGGGCCAAGTACGCCTGGCGCGTACAGCCGGATGAGTTGCTGTTCCTGCCGGGGGTCGAGCCTGGTTTCAACATGGCGCTGCACGCATTTGTGCAGCCCGGCCAACCGGTGGTGTTGCAAACCCCCAACTACCGCCCGATTCGCCTGGCCCCTGCCCACTGGAACCTGCCGAAGATCGAAGTGCCGTTTGAGTTGAGCGCCGAGGGCGAGTACCTCACGCCGTTGCCAGCGATGCGTGAGGCACTCAAAGGTGCCGGCGCGCTGCTGTTGAGCAACCCGCACAACCCGATGGGCAAGGTCTTCCCCCGTGAGGAACTGCTGGCCGTGGCCAGCGCCTGCCTGGACCAGGGTGCGCTGATCGTCTCCGATGAGATCCACGCCGAGCTGTGCTTTGACGGCCGCCGGCATATTCCCACCGCCAGCCTCAGCCCCGAGATTGCCCAACGCACCATCACCCTGATGTCGGCGAGCAAGGCGTATAACGTCGCCGGGTTGAAGACCTGCTTTGCGGTGATCCAGAACCCCGAGATCCGCGAGCGCTTCAACCAAGCCCGCTGCGGCATGGTCGACAGTGTCAGCCCCCTGGGCCTGGAAGCCACCCGCGCAGCCTACAGCGACTGCGGCGACTGGCTGCAGGCGCTGGTGGCCTACCTGCAAGCCAACCGCGATTACCTGCTGAACGCCGTGCAAACCCGCCTGCCCGGCGTGGTCATGCATGCGCCCCAAGGCACCTACCTGGCCTGGCTGGATTGCAGCGCCCTGGGCCTGGACGACCCGCAACGGTTCTTCCTCGAACAGGCCAGGGTCGGCTTGAGCGCCGGGATTGAATTCGGCGATGACAGCCAGCAATTCGTGCGCCTGAACTTCGGCTGCCCACGGGCCATGCTGGAAGAAGGCATCGCCCGCCTGGAACGCAGCCTGCGTCACCGTTAAGGCGCAATTCACAACTTTTCGCAACGACCGCCGAACCCCTGCTGTTACTGTTTTTGCCGATTCGTCCCACCGGTAACAGCAGGAGTTCCATGGCATGACGACCCAGCCGCTCAACCGCTCGACCGACCCCAAAGCCCTTCCTCTCACACCGCCCAAGTCCGGCGCGGCGTTCCACGTGCTGCTCAAGAACAGCGCCAACAACAAGAAGGTGGAGGCCGGCGACAAAACCGCGCAAGGGCTCGCTGCCAGCAAGGAACAAGGCTATGAACTGGCCGCCAAGGACGCCGCACCGCCCACCACCCTGGGGGACTACAAGGCCATCGGCCCGGCGGACGAAGTCGGCCCCGGCCTGATCCGCTATGAAACCCAGGACGGCAAGAAAGTCATCGTCAGCGAAAAAGACAGCCCCGAGCTGTTCAAGCAAGTCAGCGCCGACTTCAAGGCACTCTCCGGCGTCAACGCCAGCGAAGCCGCCGGCTACCAGCGCCTGGGCGGCGACGCCACGGCCCCGGAAAAGCTCGGCGACTACAAATCCCTCGGTCCGCCCGACGAAACCGGCGCCGGCGTGATTCGCTACGAGACCCAGGACGGCAACAAGTTCGTCATCAGCCAGCGCGACAACCCGGAGGCCTTCCAGAAAGCCAAGGAAGCCTATGAAAGCTTCACCGGCCTGGGCAGCAGCGAAGACGCCGGCTACAAGCGCGCCAGCGACAACGAAGTGTGGCCGCCCTACGCCGGCACCACCGTCGGCCCCAAGGATGAAGTGGGCCCCGGCCTGATCCGCTTTGAAAGCAATGGCCAGAAAATGGTCGTGGCCCGCGACGACAACCCCAAGCTGTTCGACTACCTGGCAGGCTTGCACGAGGTCTACACCAACCCCGACAAAAAGGCCGCCGTGGAGTCCGCGCTCAACGACGGCTCGACCCTGGCAGACGCCAATACCAAGGCGCCGGAGCTGAACGACTACAAGGGCTTCGGCTGGATCGAAGGCCAGCAAGGCAATGTGCTGACCTATGAAACCCACGACGGCACCAAGGTCGTCGTATCGGCCGACGTCAGCCCGGAACTGTTCAAGAGCGTGGCCACCGCCCAGGACACCTGGAGCAAGATCCACTCCAGTGAAGACGCCGGCTACAAGCTGGCCGGGCCGAATGACTTCCTGAAGAACACCGAGATCACCTTCGGTTCCCCCGACGAGCTGGGGGATGGCCTGATCCGCTATGAAACCAGCGAAGGCAAGGTCATCGTCTCCAAGGAGCTCAGCCCGCAGCTCTACGACGAAGTGGTGGCGAAATGGGAAGCCTGGAGCGCCGGCACCGTCGACGAGACCCGCGCCAAGTACAACCTGCCGAGCAACGATGAGCTCGACGTGCTCAACCTCGACACCGGCGTGCATGCCGACAAGGACGACGACAAGTCGCCGACCCAAAGCGTCAGCGAACTGGCCACCACCGAACTGATCGACACCTACCGCGCCGGCGTCAAGGACGGCTCGATTCCCAAGGACGACCCACGGGCCAAACTGGTCCGCGCCCTGGAAGCCCAGGCCGCCTACCAGAACGGCCATGGCATCACCGGCTACGAAGAATCCAAGCGCCCGTTCAATACCACCTGGCGCGAGTTCGATGACAAGCAGACCGAGCTCACTTCCGCCGACATGCACGACATCATCGACGGCAAGGCAGTGCAGGAGCAGATCGGCGAGTTGTTCAAGGACCCGACGGTGCAGGCCGACTACAAGACCAAGATGGACGACGCCATCAGTCACCTGCCCAACAAGGACGAGATCAAGCAGAAGCTTCTCGACCTGACCAGCAACCCCGACTATGTGCTGTACCTCAAGGACCTGCAAAAACAGGGCAAGAGCCACGAAGCCCAGCAGGACCTGAGCAACACCCTGACCTCGCTGTCGCTGTTCGATCCGGAAGCCGCCACCAAGGCCGCGCAGAATATCCAGGCCGACGGCCTCACCACCGACCTCAACGAGATTCTCTCGGACCCGAGCAAGATCTCCGACGACAACAAGGAACTGGCCACCAAGGACCTGTTCGGCCTGCTCAAGGGCGTGCTCAAGGGCAACCTGCTGGACCTGCCGCGCCGCAGCCAGGAAGTGCTGGAGAAATTCCTCAACGAGGGCCTGGAAGGCAAGGAGAAATCCTCGGCCGTGACCAAGGCCCTGGAAGAACTCGGCGACGTCTACAAGAACAGCGGCACCATCAGCGAAGCCGACGTGAAAACCGCCCTGAGCAAACCGTATATCCCGGTGGCGGATCGCGGCATGCTCGGCGAAGTGTTCAACACCCTCAACAGCAAAGGCATCCTCGGTTCGATGGGCGCCGGCGTCAGCCTGTTCTCGGGGATATACCAACTGGTGGGCAAAGGCGGCAAGCTCGGCGAAACCCCGGCCCAACGCATGACCATCGCCAAGGACTTCCTGAGTTTTGCCGGCGGCGCCAGCCACTTCGTCAAGCTCGGTGACAAGATCGGCGAAGCCCTGGGCAAGGGCGGCCTGGTGGACTTCCTCGGCCTGGACAAGACCCTGCCGGAAATCTGGGGCAAGGAAGGTGCGGCCGGCAAAGTCATCGACTTCAGCAAGCCCACCGAAATCGACTCAAAGGTCAGCAAGGAAATCGCTGCGGCCCTGGACGCGGTTCCCGACAGCCAGTACGACGGCGTGGCCAAGCTGTTTGGCGAGGGCGACAAGGCGGTAACCGAAGCCACCGAAGGCCTCGCCACTCACCTGGATGACGGCCTCAAGGCAGCCGGTGCGGCCAAGCTTGGCGCCTCCCAATCGGCGAAGATCGCCGGTTCCGTGATCAAGGTGTTGGGCCCGGCGACGGACATTGCCGGTGGTTTTGCCGACATTGTGCTCGGCGCCCTGGCGATCAAAAGCGGCGTGGACAGCAAAGACCCGTTGGCTCAGGCCGCAGGTGGCTTGCAAGTGGCGGGCGGTGCGTTCGGCGCGTCGGCCGGGGTATTGGGTGCGGCGGCGCTGTTTGGCGCAGGCACGGCGGCGGCGCTGACCGGGCCGCTGTTCCTGGTGGGCGTGGTGTTGGCGGTGGTAGGCGGGATCATCGGTTACTTCGTCGACCACAATAAAAAACAGAAGGCTACCGAGAAGGAAAACGACTGGTACCGCGACCTGGCCGGCGACGGTTTGCTGCAGGACAACTGGGCGGATAAGGTCGAATACGCCCACTACGAGATACACCACTACCACGGCCGCGACACGCCGACCGATGACAGCCTGTTCCGCTTCCAGCAATCGGAGTGGGAGCATTTCGACTCCACACCACAAAGCGGCGGCTCGTCGAGCAACCGGCTGGATGGGGATTTGCACAAGGACTACAAGGACCCAAGCGAAACGCCCAAGGCACTGCCGGAAGCCTCGGATGAGAAGCCGGGGTCACGGCCATCGGGAGGCGGCCCTCGACTCAACTAACCCTCCAACGGCTGTATGCAAAACAAAATGTGGGAGCGGGCTTGCTCGCGAAAGCGGTGGATCAGTCATTGTAGATGTCGACTGTCACACCGCATTCGCGAGCAAGCCCGCTCCCACATTTGGATTGGGTTCACAACTGGACTCGGGTTTACAGCTTGGCGATCGACACTTCGGTCGACTTCACAAAGGCAATCACTTCGCTGCCCACCTTCAACTCCAGGTCACGCACCGAGCGTGTGGTAATCACCGACGTCACGATCCCCGACGCGGTTTGCACGTCGATCTCGGACACCACTTCGCCGATCAGGATTTCCTTGATCACGCCTTTGAACTGGTTGCGCACGTTGATCGCTTTAATGGTCATGTCGGCTTTCCTTTGGTCGGTTGGGTCAATCCGCACGAATGCGCAGGCACTCAAAGTGCCCTATTCGTGAAACCAACAAAAGGAATATATAACTCTTTATTTATTCCATAAAAACATATGCAAGCTGTTGCACAGCCAACAGTGATTCAACAAAGTGCCCGCCTCCCCACTCCCAACCACCTCCCCAAGTAGCAGCTGTCGAGCCCAAGCGAGACTGCGTCAGCGGTCTGTCTGACACACCGCGAACGCAGCCTCGCTTGGGCTCGAAAGCTGCTACGCCAGGGTGTTGCCCTGCCCTGCAAAGACGCTGGCACAGAGACTGCATATTCCTATAACGCATGATGGAGCATGCCATATGAATTTCTGAATATAAGCAAAGCCTTCTCTTTTCCCGCCTTGTCCGGAGCTGTTCCATGAAACCCTTCTTCAATACCCTGTTGGGCGCCTGCGCCCTCGCCTTCAGCCTGCAACCCCTGGCCCATGCAGCGGAAACCGACCCTGCGCAAGTCAACCTGGACTACGCCTACTACTCCCCGGTGAGCCTGGTGCTCAAGCACTTCGGCTGGCTTGAAGAAGCGCTGCCGCAAACCAAGGTCGGCTGGGTGTTGAGCCAGGGCAGCAACCGTTCCCTGGAATACCTCAACAGCGGCGGCGTCGACTTCGCCTCGTCCGCCAGCCTGTCGGCGGTGCTCAGCCGGGCCAATGGCAGCCCGATCAAGTCGGTGTATGTGTACAGCCGCGCCGAGTGGACTGCACTGGTGGTGCGCAAGGACTCGACGTTCAAAAGCGTCAGCGACCTCAAGGGCAAGAAAATCGCCGCCACCAAAGGCACCGACCCGTACCTGTTCACCCTGCGCAGCCTGCAGAAAGCCGGCCTGAGCAAGGACGACGTGGAGCTGGTGCACCTGCAGCACCCGGACGGCCGTACCGCCCTGGAGAAAGGTGATGTGGACGCCTGGGCCGGTCTCGACCCGCACATGGCCGCCAGCGAAATCCAGGCGGGTTCGCGCCTGCTGTACCGCAACAAGGACTTCAACAGCTACGGCGTGGTCAGCGTGACCGACAAATACGCCAAGGAGCATCCACAGACCATCGCCAAGGTGCTCGGTGCCTATGAAAAAGCCCGCAACTGGGCGGTGAAACACCCCGACGAATTCGCCAAGCTGCTGGCCGACGAATCCGGCCTGCCCCTGGACGTGGCCAAGCTGCAATTGTCGCGTACCGACCTTAGCAGCCCATTGCTCACTGCCCAGGACGTGGTGTCGTCCAAGGCGGCCGCGCCGATCCTGGTCTCGGAAGAACTGGTGCGCCGTGGGGTGAATGTGGATCAGGTGATCGACCAGTTGATCGACCCAAGCTTTGGCCAGGCTTTGCCTCGTCCATAAGGGGAGCGTCATGAGCAGCAAAAGCGAAACCCTGCCCGTCGCACTCGCGCCAACGCTCACCGTGCAGCGCAGCGCCTGGCCGCGGCGGCTCAAGGGCCTGGCGTTGCCGGTGTTGATCCTGGTGATCCTTGAAGTGGTGGTGCGCATCGGCTGGCTGCCGTCCTACCAGATGCCGGCGCCCAGCGAGATCGCCGTGACCCTCACCGACCTCGCCGAAGGCGCGCTGTGGAAACACATCAGCGCCAGCCTGTTGCGGGTGCTGCTGGGGTTCTCCATCGGCGCCGGCCTGGCCCTGGTGTTTGCCGCCTGGGTCGGCTTGAGCCGCGAGGCCGAGGCGTACCTGGAACCAACCTTCGCCGGCCTGCGCTCTATCCCGAGCCTGGCCTGGGTGCCGCTGTTGCTGCTGTGGCTGGGCATTGATGAGACCTCGAAGATCGTGCTGATTGCCATCGGCGCGTTCTTCCCGGTGTACCTCAATGGCGTCGCGGCCATTCGCGACATCGACCGCAAGCTGGTGGAAGTCGGGCAGATGTATGGCTTCAGCCGCACGCGCCTGGTGCGTCGCATCCTGTTGCCTGCCGCCCTGCCCGGCCTGTTCACCGGCTTGCGCAGCGGCCTGAGCCTGGCGTGGATGTTCCTGGTGGCGGCCGAGTTGATCGCCGCGACCAAGGGCCTGGGTTACCTGCTCAGCGATGGCCGGGAAACCTCACGGCCTGACATTGTGCTGGCGGCGATCATCGTGCTGGCGCTGCTGGGCAAGATCAGCGACGGCCTGTTGGCGGCCCTGGAAAAACGCTGCCTGGCCTGGCGCGACACCTTCAACGGCCAAGGCCCGGAGAATTGAGCATGAGTGAAGCGCTACTGGACATTCGCGTCGAGCGGAAAAACTTCGGCGCGACGACGGTGCTGACCAACGTCCATTTGGCCTTGCAGCCGCGGGAAGCCGTCAGTTTGCTGGGCCCCAGTGGCTGCGGCAAAAGCACCTTGCTGCGGATCGTCGCCGGGCTGGAAAAGGACTATCAGGGGGAACTGTTGCAAGGTGGTGGTGAGGTCGCGTTTGTGTTCCAGGAGCCACGCCTGATGCCGTGGCTGACGGTGGAGCAAAACATTGGTTTCAGCGATGACGATGGCTATGACAAGGCCTGGGTCGCGCAGTTGATCGATGAGGTGGGGCTTACGGGTTTTGGCCAGGCGTTGCCCAAGGCGTTGTCTGGCGGGATGGCGCAACGGGTGGCGATTGCTCGCGGGCTGTATTCACGGCCGCAGGTGCTGTTGCTGGACGAACCGTTCAGCGCGGTGGATGCGTTTACCCGCATGAAGCTGCAGGACCTGCTGCTGCAATTGGCCGAGCACCACGGGATCGCCCTGCTGCTGGTGACTCACGATGTGGACGAGGCGCTGTACCTGAGTGACCGGGTGTTGGTGATGGATAACCGGCCGAGCAGTATTCGCCAGGAGCTGGCGGTGGAGCTGGTGCATCCGCGGGATCGGCGGGATCCGCTGTTGGCGCGGCTCAAGGCACTGGCGTTGACTGAGCTGCAGCGGGCGCATGTGATCTGAAAGGCACGTGTTGAGTCCGCCCAAAATCAAAAGCTGAAGCGGGCACGGTTCAAATGTGGGAGCGGGCTTGCTCGCGAAGGTCGTTAAAGATGACGCGGGCATCCTGATTCAACGCGGCGCTCTCAGGTTCTTCGCGAGCAAGCCCGCTCCCACAAGGATCGCATCAAGCAGCCGATTTACGCGGCGTCAACGTCACCCAATACTGCGTACGGGACTGCACTTGCAGCGGCATCGTCGACGCCAGCAACGCAAGAATTCGATTGGTATCAGCCAACTGAAAACTCCCAGTGACCCGCAGCGCTTCAAGGCTCGGGTCCCAGCGCAGCACACCCGGCCGATACCGCTCCAGCTCCCGCAAAAAATCACCCAACAGCTGGTTCTGCGCAGTCAGCACACCGTCGCGCCAACCCAATTGCAACACATCAAACCCCACCGCAGCGCCCATCCCCGACGCCTGCAACCGTGCCTGCTGCCCCCCCTGTAATGTCGCCACTTGCCCACGCAGGTCCTGCACCTGCACCGCGCCCTTCAACACCGACACCAAACACCCGGAAGACAACTGCCGCACACACACTTCAGCCTGGCTGACGATCACCTGGCCATAACGCGTCTGCACCGTCAGCGCACCAGCCCCCGGCACCGTCAACGCCATCTCCCCTTCCACCAGCGTCACACGGCGCCGGGCCGTATCCACGTCCACCGCGCTCGCGGTATTCAGTTGCAGGCTGCTGCCATCCAACAGCGGCACTCGCTTGCGTTCGCCAGTGGCGGTGTGCAGGTCGGCGCGCCACACGTCGATAGGCAATTGCCGGCTGAGCAACCACGCGGTTGGCAACAACGCGGCGACACCCAAGGCACGCTTGAGTACTGCACGCCGTCCCGGTTGCGGACGATCAAGGCTGGCCATGGCCAACGCTGGCGGCAAGTCGGTAAACCGTTGGCGCAGCGATTGGGCTTTTTGCCAGATCTGCTCATGCTGGGGATGGCTGTCACGCCACTGCTGCAGGCGGGCGTGATCACGTTCGGTGGCGCTGCCGGATTCCAGCAACGCCAGCCATTGCGCCGCCGCCCGGGCGAGATCCGGCGCAGCACGGCTCACAGTTCCACCAGCAGGCAATGCTCGTAAGCCTGGGCCATGTAGCGCTTGACCGTACGCTCGGACACCTTGAGCCGCTCGGCAATCTCCCGATAGCCGAGTCCTTCCAGCTGGCTCCAAAGAAACGCGCGGCGCACTACCGCCGGCAAACCGTTGAGCAATTCATCCAGGGCTTGCAGGGTTTCCAGCAGCAACCAGCGTTGCTCCGGCGACGGCATGCAAGCCTCCGGCAACTGCATCAACGCATTGAGATACGCCTGTTCCAGACTGCGCCGCTGGTGAAAATTCACCAGCAAGCGCTTGCCCACCGTCACCAGATAGGCCCGGGGCTCCTGCAATTGCGCAATCGGCTGCGCGCTGGCCAGCACCCGCAGGAACGTGTCCTGGCTCAGGTCGGCCGCATCCCAGGCGTTGCCCAATCGGCGCCGCAGCCAGCTTTCGAGCCAGCTGCGGTGGTCGCGGTACAACGTGTGAAGGCTGGGTTCAGCGAGGTGCGTCGGCACTACAGCATCATTCATGGCAAGTAACCTGCGCGGCGCGAGCCAGTCTCAAATGAGATTCATTCTATTTAATAACCTGCCGGCATACCACGTTCTTTTGCACACGATGTTTAAAGCAATGCGGCCTTTTGCCTGAGCATGTCGATAAACAACCCCAACTCGCGGCTCACCGGGTCGCCCTTGCGCAGCAGCATCCCGAACGGTGCCAGTTGCACCTCCAGCACCACCGGCAAGGCCACCACGAGGCCCATTTTCAAGTAATCCCGCAGGGCGCTTTCCGAGAGCACCATGATCGCGTCGGTGAGTTGAATCAGTTGCTGCATGGAATACACCGAACTGCACTCGATAATGTCCGCCGGCTGCGGCAAGGCCAGGTGTTGCAATGCTTCATCAAAACCAATGCGCGCCGGGCTGGTTTGCGGTTGCAGGATCCACGGCCAGTCACTGACCAGTTCCGCCAGCGGCAGATGCTCGCGCTGGGCCAGGGGGTGGCCAGCGTGCACCACCACCAGCATGCGTTCGTTGCCCAGGGGCTCAAAGGTGTAATGCTCACTGTCGGTGGCGGCGTTGCGCCGGGCGATGGCCAGGTCGATGCGGCCTTGCTCCAGCAACTGGATCACCTGGTCGCTGGTATCGCCCATGATGCGAATGCGCATCTGCGGGTTGAGGGTTTTGATCTGCGCAATGGAGTCCATCACAAGGTCCGGCGCCGCGCCCATGATGGTGCCGATCGACAAATACCCGTAGCCGCCCTGCTGGCGCATCATCAGTTCCTCGGCGCAGCGGTCGAGGCCACTCAGCGCCGACTCGGCAAAGCGGATCAATTCCTTGCCCAGTGCCGTCGGGCGCATGCCCCGGGGCAGGCGCTCGAACAGGTCACAGGCAAACATATCCTCGATCTCGCGCAACATGCGCGTCGCCGCCGGCTGCGACATGTTCAGGCTTTGGGACGCACGGTGCAGGTTCTGGCTGGAACTCAAGGCCACCAGCATATGCAGATGCTTGTAGCGCAGTCGGTTGAACAGGCTGCGGGAGATTGCGGGACTACTCATTTTTTTCCTTGTTATCGATACCCTGAGGTTATCAGTTGTAAGCGAGATTCGATTTGTAGCGTATAGATGGAGCGCCGTACAGTCCTTCCCATAAGAACAAAACAACTGGACTGAACAATGAAGACCCTGCCTGCGTCCTTGCTCGCCAAGATTTCCTGGCGGCTGCTGCCCTTTCTGCTGTTGATGTACATCATGGCCTTCCTCGACCGCGCCAACGTCGGGTTCGCCAAGCAAGCCTTCCAGGCCGACACCGGCCTCAGTGATGCCGCCTTCGCCTTTGGCGCCGGGGTGTTTTTTGTCGGCTATGCGCTGCTGGAAGTGCCGAGCAACCTGATCATGCATCGCGTCGGTGCCCGCCTGTGGATGTGCCGGATCATGGTCAGTTGGGGCCTGGTGTCCGCCGCCATGATGTTTGCCCATAACGAAACCAGCTTCTACCTGTTGCGCTTCCTGCTGGGCGTGGCCGAAGCCGGGTTTTTCCCCGGTGTCATTCTCTACCTCACCTACTGGTTCCCCTCTGCGGTACGCGGCAAGGCCATGGGGTTCTTCTACTTTGGCGCGCCCCTGGCCTTCATCTTCGGCAGCCCGCTCTCGGGCCTGTTGTTGGAGCTGGACGGGTTCTCTGGGCTGCACGGCTGGCAATGGCTGTTCGCGGTGGAAGGCCTGATGGCCACCGCGGTTGGCATCTGGGCCTACTGGTACCTGGACAACCGCCCCGCCGATGCCAAATGGCTGAGCGTTGCAGAGCGCCGCCAGATCCAGGACCTGCTCGACCGCGAAGACCAGCACAAAACCTCTCACGGCCGTAGCCTGCTCACTGTGCTGTGCCAGCCCAGCGTGCTGTACCTGTGCCTGGTGTACCTACTGATCCAGGCCAGCGTTTACGGCGTGGTGTTCTACTTGCCAACCCAGGTCGGTGGGCTGCTGGGGACCAAGGTCGGCTTGATGGTGGGCCTGGTCTCGGCGATTCCCTGGGTCTGCGCGCTGTTCGCCGCGTGGTGGATTCCCGGCTATTCCGACCGCACCGGCGAGCGCCGCAAAACCGCGTCCCTGACCCTGTTGATGGCCGCCGCCGGGATCGCCTGCTCGGTGACCTTTGCCAACCCGCTGCTGGGCATGCTCGCCCTGTGCTTTGCCGCCTCGGGCTTTATCGCCGTGCAACCGGTGTTCTGGACCTTCCCGTCCAGCTACCTGGCCGGCAGCGCAGCGGCCGCCAGCATCGCCCTGATCAACTCCTTCGGCGCCCTCGGCGGTTTTATCGCCCCGGTGCTGAAGAACTGGGCAGAAACCGCCTTTCACTCCCCTGCGGCCGGCCTTTACCTGCTGTCCGCCACCACTGTAGTCGCAGCCTTGCTGGTACTCGGTATCCATTCCCCAGGCCATAAAGCGACGAACACGCCGGCCACTGTTTAATCAAGGAGTCACACCATGGGCAATCTCACAATCAAGCACGTGCGCGCCTTTGTGCTGCGCGGCGGCGGTGCGGACTACCACGACCAGGCAGACGGCCACTGGATCGACGATCACATCAGCACCCCCATGAGCAAATACCCCGAGTACCGCCAGAGTCGCCGCAGTTTCGGGATCAACGTACTCGGCACGCTCGTGGTCGAAATCGAGGCCAGCAACGGCACCGTCGGGTTCGCCGTGACCACCGGTGGCGAGCCCGCCGCCTATATCGTCGAGAAGCACCTGGCGCGCTTCCTGGAAGGCGCCCGCGTCACCGATATCGAAAAAATCTGGGACCAGATGTACCAGTCCACCCTGTACTACGGCCGCAAGGGCCTGGTGATCAACACGATCTCCGGTGTCGACCTGGCGCTGTGGGACCTGCTCGGCAAAATCCGCCAGGAGCCGGTGCACCAGTTGCTCGGCGGCGCGGTGCGTGACGAATTGCAGTTCTACGCCACCGGCGCCCGCCCGGACCTCGCACAGAAGATGGGCTTTATCGGCGGCAAGATGCCCCTGCACTACAGCCCGTCGGAAGGCGAAGAAGGCCTGCGCAAAAACCTCGAGGAACTGGCGACCATGCGCGAACGGGTCGGTCCGGACTTCTGGCTGATGCTCGATTGCTGGATGAGCCTGGACCTGAACTACGCCACCAAACTGGCGATCGGCGCCCATGAATACGGCCTGAAATGGATTGAAGAAGCGCTGTCGCCCGACGACTACTGGGGCTATGCCGCCCTGCGCAACAACGTGCCCAAAGGCATGTTGGTCACCACCGGCGAACACGAAGCTACCCGTTGGGGCTTTCGCATGCTGCTGGAGATGGGTTGCTGCGACATTATCCAGCCGGATGTGGGCTGGTGCGGCGGCCTCACCGAGCTGGTGAAAATCTCGGCCCTGGCCGACGCCCATAATGCGCTGGTGGTGCCTCACGGCTCGTCGGTCTACAGCTACCACTTCGTCGCCACCCGCCATAACAGCCCGTTCGCCGAGTTCCTGATGATGGCGCCCAAGGCCGATGAGGTGGTGCCGATGTTCCACCCGCAACTGCTCGGTGAGCCGGTGCCGGTGAATGGCCGCATGCGCCTGTCGGTGCTCGACAAGCCCGGGTTTGGCGTGGACCTCAATCCCGATTGCCAACTGCATCGTCCGTATAACCGCTGAGGATTCCAGCCATGAACATGCCCCACAACGCTTTCAAGGCTGCGCTGCGTAAAGACGCCGCGCAATACGGGATCTGGGCCGGCTTCGCCACCGCCTATGCCGCCGAGATCGTCGCCAGCACCGGTTATGACTGGATGCTGATTGACGGCGAACACGCCCCCAACACCGTGCCCAGCGTGCTCAACCAGCTCCAGGCCGTGGCTCCCTACACCACCGCCCCGGTGGTACGCGCGGTAAGCAGCGACGCCAACCTGATCAAGCAACTGCTGGACGTCGGCGCCCAGACGCTGATGATCCCGATGGTCGAAACCGCCGAGCAAGCCAAGGCCCTGGTGCGTGCGATGCGTTATCCGCCCCACGGTATTCGTGGCGTTGGTGGCGGCTTGACCCGCGCCACCCGATGGGACGGCGTGTCGGATTACCTCAACACCGCCCATGAACAGCTGTGCCTGATCGTGCAGGTGGAGTCGCGTCGCGGCGTTGAAAACGTCGCGGCGATTGCGGCGGTGGAAGGCGTGGACGCGGTGTTTATCGGCCCCGCCGACCTGTCCATCGGCCTCGGTCACCCCGGCAATCCCGGGCACCCCGAGGTACAGGAGCGCATCCAGTACGCAGTCAATGCCACGCTGGCGGCCGGCAAGGCCTGCGGCATTCTCGCGCCCAACGAAGACGACGCCCGCCGCTATCAAGCCTGGGGCTGCCAGTTCATTGCGGTGGCCATCGACATCAGCCTGCTGCGCCAGGGTGCCATGTCGACCCTGGCCCGCTATCGCCCCGCCGCCGACGCCAAAGCACCGTCACGTACTTACTGAGGAGCCAAGCATGTCATCCGTACCGGTCTACCAGAACTTCATCAACGGCCGCTTTACCTCCAGCGATGCACACCTGGATGTATTGAACCCGGCCACCGGCGCCCTGTTGTCGAAGGTCCCGGCGTCCACCTCCGAAGACATCGACCAAGCCTTGGCTGCCGCACGTCATGCGCAAAAAGACTGGGCGCGCAAACCGGCGATCGAACGTGCCGGGCACTTGCGCCGCATCGCCGCCAAGCTGCGGGAAAACGTCGCCCACCTGGCGCGCACCATTACCCTGGAGCAAGGCAAGGTCAGCGGCCTGGCGGAAGTGGAAGTCAACTTCACCGCCGACTACCTCGACTACATGGCCGAGTGGGCACGCCGCATTGAAGGCGAGATCATCACCAGCGACCGCCCCAATGAAAATATCTTCCTGTTCCGCAAACCCCTGGGTGTGGTGGCCGGCATCCTGCCGTGGAACTTCCCGTTCTTTTTGATCGCCCGCAAGATGGCCCCGGCGTTGCTCACCGGCAACACCATCGTGATCAAACCCAGCGAAGAAACGCCGAACAACTGCTTCGAGTTCGCCAAACTGGTGTCCGAGACCGACCTGCCGGCCGGGGTATTCAATGTGGTCTGCGGCGATGGCCGCGTCGGTGGCGCCCTCACCGCCCATAAGGGCGTGGACATGATCAGCTTCACCGGCAGCGTCGCCACCGGCTCGCGGATCATGGCTGCCGCCGCGCCCCATATCACCAAGCTCAACCTCGAGCTGGGTGGCAAGGCACCTGCCATCGTCCTCGCCGATGCCGACCTGGACCTCGCGGTAAACGCCATTCGCGACTCGCGGATCATCAACAGCGGCCAGGTGTGCAACTGCGCCGAACGGGTGTACGTGGAGCGCAAGGTGGCTGACCAGTTCATCGAGCGCATCAGCGCCGCGATGGCTGCCACCCGCTACGGCGATCCCATCGCTCAGGCCGATGTGGAGATGGGCCCGCTGATCAACCGCCAGGGCCTGGACAGCGTCAATCGCAAGGTGCGCACCGCGCTGGGCCAGGGTGCATCGCTGGTCACCGGTGGGCAGATTGCCGACCTGGGCCAGGGTTTTCACTTCCAGCCGACGGTATTGGCTGGATGCCACGCCGACATGGAAATCATGCGCGAAGAAATTTTTGGCCCGGTGCTGCCGATTCAGATTGTCGACGACCTGGATGAGGCCATCGCCATGGCCAACGACTGCGACTACGGCCTGACCTCCTCGATCTACACCCGCGACCTGGGCAAGGCGATGCAGGCGGTGCGCGAATTGTCGTTCGGCGAAACCTACGTCAACCGCGAGAACTTCGAGGCGATGCAAGGCTTTCATGCCGGCGTGCGTAAATCCGGGATCGGCGGCGCCGATGGCAAGCACGGCCTGTACGAGTACACCCACACCCATGCGGTGTACTTGCAGAGCTGAAGTGGTGCAACGGGCCTTGGCGCGGTAGCGTGCGGGCCCTTCCCCATCCATTGTTCCGAAGGATTGCGCTATGCCCCTTACCCCTTACAGCGGGCCGATCATCGACAGCCATTTGCACCTGTTCGACCCGCGCCGCCCCCAGGGCATTCCCTGGCCAGAGCCCGGCAACGAGCTGTATGCCGCGCATTTGCCGGCGGACTATTGGGCGCTGGCAGGCGAACATAACGTGATCGGCGCCATTGCCGTTGAAGCCAGCCCATGGCGCGACGACAACCGCTGGTTGCTGGAGACCTTGCGCAGCGACCCGCGCATGCTCGGTTTCGTTGGCAACCTGGACCCGCTGCACGGCGACTTTCCGGCTGATCTGGATGCCTTGGCCGATGAGCCGCTATTCCTCGGCTTGCGTTACGGCAACCTGTGGGACCGCGACTTGCTCGAAGACCAGGCGCGCCCCGGCTTCATTGATGGCCTGCGCCGGCTTGCCGAATGCGGCCGTGGCCTCGACAGCGCCAACCCCAATCCGCGCCTGATCAAAGGGCTGCTGCACCTGAGCGACGCCTTGCCCGAGCTGCGCATTATCGTCGATCACCTGCCCAATGCCAGCGTGCCCGCCGGTGAAGAATCGGCGTATCACGCTGACCTGATGCGCCTGGCAGAGCGGCCCAATGTGTTCGCCAAACTCGCAGAAATCCCTCAGGTCGGTCCACGTGGACTGATCACCGACCCGGCGTTCTACAACGACCGCTTGGCTGTGCTGTGGGAAGCCTTTGGTGAAGACCGCTGCTTCTTCGGCAGCGACTGGCCCAACAGTGATCACCTGGCCAATTTCGCCACCACCCTGGGCCTGGTGAAGGCCTGCATGGCGAGTAAATCCGAGGACGTACAGGGCAAGTTCTTCCTGCACAACGCGGTGCGCATCTACAGCCCCACGCCACCGCATGGAGGCCAGTGATGCAGACCCGAGCCTTTCGCATGAACCTCAACCCCGGCCAGCACGCGGAGTACCGTCGACGCCACGATGAGATCTGGCCCGAACTGGCCCAGGCCCTGCGTGATGCCGGCGTGGTGGACTACCGGATCTTCCTCGACGAGGCCAGCAACGCCTTGTTCGCCGTGATGACCCACGAAGACCAGCATGGCCTCGACGCGTTGCCGAGCACCGCGCTGATGCAACGGTGGTGGCAGTACATGCAAGACATCATGCCCAGCCATCCGGACGCCTCGCCCGTCAGCGTGGATTTGATCCCGATGTTCAGCCTCACCCCAGGCTGAAACAGCGTGCTACCACAACAATAAAAAAGGATTCGACTACGTGGAAATCATTCTCTTCGGTGTGATTCTGCACTTCATCGGCGGCTTCGCCTCCGGCAGCTTCTACATCCCCTACAAGAAAGTCCGCGGCTGGGCCTGGGAAAGCTACTGGATCACCGGCGGCCTGGTGTCATGGCTGATCGTGCCGCTGATTGCCGCGCAACTGACCGTGCCCGGCTGGGCCGACATCCTGCGCCAGGCCGACAGCAGCACCTTGCTCTGGACCTACCTGTTCGGCGTGCTCTGGGGCATCGGCGGGCTGACCTTCGGCCTGACCATGCGCTACCTCGGGCTGTCCCTGGGCATGTCGCTGGTACTGGGCCTGACCTCGGCCCTTGGCGCCTTGATGCCGGCGCTGTATCGCGACCTGTTCACCGACGCCACCGAAGGCACCCTGACCTCAATGCTCGCCTCCCAGGGCGGGAATTGGGTGCTGTGGGGCGTGGCGGTATCGCTGGTGGGCATCGCCGTGTGCGGCAAGGCCGGGCTGATCAAGGAACGAGAAGTGCCGGAAGCGCTGAAATTCGCCAGCATCAGCGAGTTCTCGGTGGCCAAGGGCATGCTGGTAGCGGTGATCTCCGGGGTGCTGAGCGCGTGCTTCAGCTACGGTATTTCAGCCGGGCGCCCACTGGCTGCCGCGGCTGTCGAGCATGGCGCCAACAGCCTGTTCCAGAACAACGTGACCTTCATGGTGATCATGTGGGGTGGCCTGACCACCAACGGCCTCTGGTGCCTGTGGCTGAACTGGCGCAACCGCACGTTCCACAACTACACCGACCGCAGCACTCCGCTGCTTGGCAACTACCTGTTGGTGGCGTGTGCCGGCACCCTGTGGTTCCTGCAGTTTTTCTTCTACGGCATGGGCGAAAGCCGCCTGCAGAACGACGCCAGTTCGTGGGTGTTGCACATGTCTTTCATCATCATCGTATCCAACTGCTGGGGCCTGTATTTCCGCGAATGGCAGGGCACCAGCGCCACCAACAAAGGCGTATTGGCCGCGGGTATCGCGGTGATTCTCGGTGCCATTGCCATGGTCGGTTACGGCAACTATCTCGGCTGAGGCCGCTTTTTTTCAGGAGTTCACTTATGTTACTTGCAGACAAAACCGTGATTATTACTGGCGCCTCCCGTGGAATCGGCCGCGCCGCCGCCAGGGAATGTGCACGCCAGGGTGCCCGTGTGGTCATCGGCCACAGTGGTAGCGGCCAAGGCACTGAAGCGGCGTTTTCGTTGATCGAGGAAATCAAGGCGTTCGGCGGCCAAGCGGTGGAGGTGGGCGGCGATGCGGCTGATCCGGACACCGGCGACAAACTGGTGGCCGGCGCGCTCAAGGCATTTGGCAGTGTGGATGTGTTCGTCAACAACGCCGGGATCTGTCCGTTCCACTCGTTCCTCGACATGCCGCGTGAGGTGTACCTGAAGACGGTCAACACCAACCTCAACGGCGCCTACTTCGCCGTGCAAGCGGCGGCAAACCAGATGAAAAACCAGGGCAAGGGCGGCGCGATCATCGCCGTCAGTTCCATCAGTGCGCTGGTGGGTGGCGGGATGCAGACGCACTACACGCCGACCAAGGCCGGGCTGCACTCGTTGATGCAGTCCTGTGCGATTGCGTTGGGGCCGTATGGTATTCGCTGTAATTCGGTGTTGCCGGGGACGATTGCCACCGATATCAACAAGGAAGACTTGGCCGACGAGGAGAAGCTGGCGTACATGACTTCGCGCACGCCGTTGGGGCGCCTGGGTGAACCCGACGACGTCGCGGGGCCCATCGTGTTCCTCGCCTCGGACATGGCGCGGTATGTGACCGGAGCTTCGCTGTTGGTAGACGGGGGATTGTTTGTCAACTTGCAGTAGCGTTGGGAAGCGGGCCGCCGCGACGGGGCGTCCCTGCCCCGTGCTACCTGCGTTCGGCCAGCGTGGTTTAACGGGGCGCCTAAGATCAAGATCAAAAACAGATCAAGARCACAGCGGCCTGAAAGCCGACTTGAGTGTTAAAAGCAAAATCAAAAGCTAAAGCGGGCACGGTGCACTGTAGGAGCTGGCTTGCCGGCGATGGCATCGCCTCGGTGTGTCTGATGTACCGAGGTGTCTGCATCGCCGGCAAGCCGGCTCCTACAGAAAAGCGGCCTTTGATCTGGCTTTTAACACTCAGGTCGGCTTTCGGGCCGCCGTGTTCTTGCTTTTGATCTTGATCTGACTGCCCCAATAAGCCCGAGGCCGAACGCAGGTACTGCAGCGCGGGTA
>NZ_AKVH01000061.1:0-34379 GCF_000278565.1 Pseudomonas sp. Ag1 | reverse complement strand
ATGCCGGAGTGAGGGAACGCCGAGCCTAGGCGAGGCGCCGACAGGCGGGGCAGAGCGCTTTGGTTACTTTGCCGTTTTTGCAAAGTGACTCGCTGTAAGAGCGAAACCATAAGTAGCCGTTACCGAAGAAACGGATATGTACTCAAACCAATCGCCAAAAAAAACGGCCTCATCTGGAGGCCGTCTTTCATCACATCTCAACGCTTAGGTGCGCATCCCGCGCCCACTCACCAGCAACCGCGCACACCCCACATACAGCACCACAGTCGCCACCAGCATAAAGGTGATCGCCACACTGATCTTGATATCCGAAACGCCCAGGATCCCATAGCGAAACGCGTTAACCATATGCAACACCGGGTTAGCCAACGACACCGTCTGCCAGAACGGCGGCAGCAAGGTGATCGAATAAAACACCCCACCCAGATACGTCAGCGGCGTCAGAACAAACGTCGGAATAATCGAAATATCATCAAAGTTGCGCGCAAACACCGCATTGATGAACCCCAGCAACGAAAAGATAGTCGCCGTCAGCACCACCACCAACAGCGTGATCCCGAGGTGATGCACCTGCAAATGGGTAAAGAACAGCGACAGCAACGTCACAATCACCCCAACCATCAACCCGCGCAGCACACCGCCCAGGGTGTAGCCGATCAAAATCGTATGAGGCGACACCGGCGACACCATCAATTCCTCGATGGACCGCTGGAACTTGCTGCCAAAAAAGCTCGACACCACGTTGCCATAGGAGTTGGTAATCACCGACATCATGATCAACCCCGGCACGATGTACTCCATATAGGTGAATCCACCCATATCACCAATCTGCCGACCAATCAGGTTACCGAAGATCACGAAGTACAAAACCATGGTGATCGCCGGCGGCAGCAAGGTCTGCGGCCAGATCCGGGTAAAGCGCTTCACTTCGCGATAAACGATGGTCTGCAGCGCGACAAGGTTGGGTTGCAGTTCCGAACTCATACCGCCACCTTCGCCAGATTTTTCTCCACCAGGGACACAAACAACTCCTCAAGGCGATTGGTTTTGTTACGCAGGCTCAGCACCTCGATGTTCTGGGTAGCCAATTGGCCAAACAGCGCGGTGATGCCCACGGCTTTGTCCACCTGGACTTCCAGGGTGTGGCTGTCCACCAGGCGATTCGGGTAGCCGATCAACTGGGGCGCAACCGTCATGTCGTTTTTCAGGTCGAGCAGGAAGGTCTCGACGTGCAACTGGCTCAGCAAATTACGCATGCTGGTGTTTTCGACAATGGTGCCGTGGTCGATGATGCCGATGTTGCGGCACAGCTGCTCAGCCTCTTCCAGGTAGTGCGTGGTGAGGATGATGGTGATGCCTTTCTGGTTCAGCTCGGTGAGAAACGTCCACATCGAACGACGCAGCTCGATGTCCACGCCCGCCGTCGGCTCGTCGAGGATCAGCAGGCGCGGTTCGTGAACCAGGGCGCGAGCGATCATCAAGCGGCGCTTCATGCCCCCGGACAGGGAACGCGAAGGCACGTCGCGCTTGTCCCACAAGCCCAGTTGCGTGAGGTATTGCTCGGCGCGTTCCTTGGCGATCTTCGGCGGGATGCCGTAGTAACCGGCCTGGGTCACGACGATGTCGAAGGTCTTTTCAAACTGGTTGAAGTTGAACTCCTGGGGCACCACGCCGATGCTGCGCTTGAGCGCCGCCGGGGATTTGTCCAGGTCGTTGCCAAAGATATTCACCGTACCGGTGGTCTTGTTGACCAGGGTCGAGAGAATCCCGATGGTGGTGGATTTGCCGGCGCCATTGGGGCCGAGCAAGGCGAAGAAATCACCTTCGGCGACGTCCAGATCGATACCACTCAGGGCCTGGAAACCGTTGCCGTAGGTTTTGGTTAGCTGCCGGATGGACAGAGCGGAACTCATATCGGATTACGCACCAAAGAAGAGGAATAGAATTGTTACATGAGGGCAGACCGCACGGAATACAACGGCTGCGCGTGACAAGCATGGTGCTTGTCCGCGCCGCACAAGTACAGTAACCCGTATTAATAGTCGGTATCAGGTCAACGCGGTCATGACCGATTTCTGATAGGCCGGACGCTGGCGCAGCCGCTGGTACCAGGCTTCCAGGTTAGGCATCGACGGGCGTTCGATGGGCATTTCGAACCAGGCATAAATGAAGCTGCCCAAGGGAATATCGCCCATGCCGATCTCGCTGCCGGACAGGTAAGGTTGCGTGGCCAAGGCCTGATCCACCGTCTGCAAAACATCGATGCAGGCCTGGCGACCGGCGTTGATGGTGTCCCAGTTCTGTTTTTCAGCCGGGGTTCGCAGCACGCCCCAGAACACGGTCTTGAACGGTTCGGCCAGGGTCGAGGTGGTCCAGTCCATCCACTTTTCAGCGTTGGCCCGGGCTTGCAGCTCGCTGGGGTACCAGTTCGAATCCGGCGCATGTTTGGCGGCCAGGTAGCGCACGATGGTGTTGGATTCCCACAGCACAAAGTCGCCATCTTCAATCATCGGCACCCGGCCATTGGGGTTCAGCGCGCGGTATTGCGGCGTGTCGACCACACCAAAAGCCCCGCCCGCATCAATTGCCTCATAGTCCAGGCCGAGCTCCTCGGCGCACCACAGTGCTTTCCTGACATTTGACGAATTTTTACGACCCCAGATTTTCAGCATGACCGCCCCGATTTTGAAAAAGATGGTTGGATGAATGCCGGGGCAGCATACGCCGGATCACGTTCGGCTTAAATCACTCTGCATGTCCCCCAGCAGGATCGGCATCTGCTCGCCAAACAGGTGCGGGTAACATTTCTGGATGTGGGCGAAGAAGAATTCCTCGGGCACCTCGGCAAATTGCCCATGGTCAACCACGTACTCCATGGAGCGCTGGCCCTTGCGGTTGAAGGCGTGGAAAACACTGTCATGAACGCCATCGAAATCCAGCGGCGGCACATCGAACAGTTCGCACAGTTGCTGATTGAACGCCGGCGTGGCCTTGACCCAACGGCCATCCAGATACAGTTCGGTGTAGCCATGCATGGCAAATACGTCACTTCTGAGCAGCTCGATCAAACGGGGCGTCGAGAGGTGGTTACGCACGTCGGCCAGGCCGATGCGCGCCGGAATCCCGCAGTGCCTTGCGCACGCCGCCAATAGCGTCGCCTTGGGCACGCAATAACTCTCGCCGGCCGCCAGTGCGAAGCTCGCGCTGAGGGTTTGCGGGTCGCGACTGAAGGTATAGGGGTTATAGCGCACCGCCTCGCGCACGGCGTAGTAAAGACTGACTGCCTGGTCACGAAGTGCGGCACTCGAACCGCGATGTTTTTCGGCGAACTCCACCACCGCAGGGTGGTCACTATCGATGAAGCGGCCGGGATTCAAGTACGCATTCATGAGGTTGATCTCCGAGGCAAGCCTTGAGTCTAACCACAGGCCTGCTCTCTGCGATAACGACGATTCGGCCAAATGTCGGCGCCTGGTGGTGATTCGACCTGGCACACCACGTAACACCCTCGTCACCCCGCTTGTTCGGATGCCGACTAAGCTCTGAGGTGATTTCGCACCTGGTTTCACGGAGGATTGAATATGCTGTTGTTGTGGATACTGGTTCTGGTGGTGGGCATTGCCTACCTGGCGCACCGGCGCATCGCGCCCCTGCCCGCCATCGGCGTGGTCGCCGTCTACCTGTTGGCGATGGGCGCCTTCAGCCACGCACCAGGCTGGTTGCTGCTGATCTTCTGGGTACTGATCGCCGTGGTAGCCGCCCCGCTGCTGCTGCCGGACCTGCGCCGCAAGTACTTCACCGCGCCGCTGTTCAACTGGTTCCAGAAAGTCCTGCCGCCGATGTCCGAGACCGAGCGCGATGCCATCGACGCCGGCACCGTATGGTGGGACGGCGAGCTGTTCAGCGGCCGCCCCGACTGGGACAAGCTGCTGGCCTATCCCAAGGCGCAACTGACTGAAGAAGAACAAGCCTTCATCGACGGCCCTACCGAAGAACTGTGCGCCATGGTCACCGACTGGGAAATCGGCCAGGCCATGGACCTGCCACCCGCCGCCTGGGAACACATCAAGCAGCATGGCTTTTTTGCCCTGATCATCCCCAAAGAGTTCGGCGGCAAAGGCTTCTCCGCCTATGCCCACTCCCAGGTCGCGATGAAGCTGGCAACCCGCAGCGGCGACCTCGCCTCCACGGTCATGGTCCCCAACTCCCTGGGCCCGGCCGAATTGCTGCTGCACTACGGCACCGATGAACAACGCAACCATTACCTGCCACGCCTGGCCCGTGGCGACGATATCCCGTGCTTTGCCCTGACCGGCCCACTGGCCGGTTCCGATGCCGGCTCCATGCCCGACACCGGGGTGATCTGCAAAGGCGAATGGGAAGGCAAGGAAACCCTCGGCCTGCGCCTGAACTGGGAAAAACGCTACATCACCCTCGGCCCGGTAGCGACGTTGCTCGGCCTGGCCTTCAAGGCCCATGACCCGGATCATCTGCTGGGCGACAAAGAAGACCTGGGCATCAGCCTCGCGCTGATCCCCACCGACACCCCGGGTGTTGAAATTGGCCGCCGTCACCTGCCACTGGGCGCCGCGTTCATGAACGGCCCCAACTCCGGCAAGGATGTTTTCATTCCGCTGGAATTCCTGATCGGTGGCCAGGAAATGCTCGGCAAGGGCTGGATGATGCTGATGAACTGCCTGTCGGTAGGCCGTTCGATTTCCCTGCCTGCCGTCGGAACGGGCGCGGCCAAGTTCACCAGCCTGGTGACCGGCCAGTACGCCCAGGTGCGTGAGCAGTTCAACGTACCGCTGGCGGCCTTTGAAGGCATCCAGGAAGCCCTGGCCCGCATCGGCGGCAACGCGTGGCTGATGGACAGCGCGCGGATGCTCACCGCCAACGCGGTCGACCTGGGGGAGAAACCCTCGGTACTGTCGGCGATCCTCAAGTACCACCTGACCGAACGCGGCCGCGAATGCATCAGCCACGCGATGGACGTGCACGGCGGCAAGGGCATCATCATGGGCCCCAACAACTACCTGGGCCGCAGCTGGCAAGGCGCGCCGATCTTCATCACCGTGGAAGGCGCGAATATCCTCTCGCGCAACCTGATGATCTTCGGCCAGGGCGCAATTCGCTGCCATCCGTTCGTGCTCAAGGAAATGGCCTTGGCCGGTCGCGAAGACCATGACCAGGCGCTGAAGGAATTCGACGGCCTGCTGCTGCAGCACATCGGCTTTGCCGTAGGCAACGCCGCCAGCACCCTGGTGTTGAACCTCGGTTTCGGTCACTTCGAAAAGGCTCCGGGCAACAGCCTGAGCCAGGGCTATTTCCGCGCACTCAACCGTCAGGCCGCGGCGTTTGCGATGCTGGCGGACCTGAGCATGATGCTGCTGGGCGGCGAGTTGAAACGACGCGAACGCCTGTCGGCACGTCTTGGTGATGTGCTGAGCCACATGTACCTGGCATCGGCTGCACTCAAGCGTTATCACGACCTGGATTCGCCAGACCACCTGGAACCGCTGTTCGCCTGGGCCATGGAAGAGAGCCTTGGCCACTCCGAGCGTGCACTGGATGAACTACTGACCAACTTCCCGAGCAAGGTGTTGGGTTGTCTGTTGCGGGTGATCGTGTTCCCGTTCGGCCGCCGTCATAAAGGCCCGTCCGATGCGCTGGATGCCGAAGTGGCCGCAGTGCTCGGTCGCGCCAAGGGTGACCCGACCCTGGAAGCGGTGCTGGCGGGCTGCTATCGCCCACAGTCTGCAGAAGATCCGGTGGGCGCCCTGCAACATGCCTACGACCTGTTGGCCGACAGCCATCCGTTGCAGAAAAAACTCCACGAAGGCCTCAAGAGCGGCCAGGTCAAACCGACCGCGGGCGAACACGCCATCGATGCCGCGCTGCATGCCGGCGTGCTGCAACCGGCCGAGGCGCAGACCCTGCGTGACGCTGAAGCGGCGCGACGCAAGGTGATCGACGTGGATGATTTCAGCAAGGAAGAGCTGAGCCAGGCTGAGGGAAAAGTCCGCTGATCCCAGCGGTCATATAAAAACGGGTAGAGTGCCCTGCCTCACAAATACTGATCCCTTTTGACGGCGTCTGTTGTCGTCATGCTGCGTTGCCGCTCCTCGCCATAGCAAGCTATGACTCGTCGCGGCGCCTTGCCTGACAACAACAGCCACTCGTCAAAAGGAATCGTATTTGTGAGGCAAGGCACCGAGCTATATACTCTCGCGCCCGTTTTGCTCTTGAGGACTTATCTCGTGTCCAACGTCGTTGCCGATCATCTCGTCTTGCTCGACCACCTGCGCAGCATCCTGGTTGCCGTCGGCGAAGCCGAACAGGTTCCCGAGGAAAGCCACCTCCTGTTCCTGGAGCGCTTCGATGAACTGCGCGCCTTGCTGCCCATCGACCCGATCGAAAGCCAGTACCTGGGCCAGGACATGATGAGCCAGGTCATCCTGCGCTACCCGCAAATTGCTCACCTGGTACCGCGCGACCTGCTGTGGTTCTTCGGTGGCGACTGCCTGCACTTCATGCCCGACGACGAGCTGGACCTGTACCAGGCCCTGGAAGAACGTCGCTTCGAAGCTGAACAGAACGACGAACCGTTCGACTGGAACCAGGAAAAGCAGTTGTTGGCCATGTCCAATGACCAGCCCAAGCACTGATTTCAGGGCTAACGCAGATCAAATGTGGGAGCGGGCTTGCTCGCGAATGCGGTGTGTCAGTCAATATTTTAGGTGACTGATACACCGCATTCGCGAGCAAGCCCGCTCCCACATTTAAACTGTATTCCTACCGTTTCTTCAGTGTCGGCTCTTTGGCCATGCACTCCACCAGATAATCAATAAACACCCGCAACTTCGGCGGCAGGTACCGCGTCGGCGAATGCAGTAGCCACGCATCCCCGTGGTACGACGCAATGAAATCCCACCCCGGCAGCACCTGCACCACCTCCCCCGCTTCCAGCGCATGCCGCGCCGTGAAATACGGCAAGCTGCCAATCCCCACATATTGCAATACCGCATCCAGCCGCACGCCTGTGTGATTGGCCGCATACCGCCCGCGCACGCCCACCGTCACCGCCTTGCTGCCCTGGCGAAACTTCCAGCGCGCATCCCCCGGCGTCTCACCCAGGTAGATGCAACTGTGCTCCAGCAAATCATGGGGATGCTGCGGCGTACCGTGCTCCGCCAGGTACCGCGGCGTGGCGCAGATCAAATGCTCGATCGGCAGCAACTGGCGCCCCACCAACCCCGGCGGCGGGCTGTCGGTGATGCGGATGCTCAGGTCGACATTGTCGTCAATCAGGTCCACATGCCGGTCCTCCAGGATCAACTGCACGTCGACCTTGGGATAACGCCGCAAAAACTCCGGCATATGCGGATGCACCACAAAACGCCCCACCGCCTTGGGCACGCTGACCCGCACCAGCCCTTCGGCTTCATGGGTGTATTGGCCGCTGATTTCCATCACCGACCGCGCAGCACTGACCATTTCCTGGCAGCGCTTGAACACCTCTTCGCCACCTTCGCTGAGGCGCAACTTGCGCGTGGTGCGTTGCAGCAGGCGAGTCGCCAGGGCCTTTTCCAGGCGTGAGATGCTGCGGCTCACGGAGGACGGCGATGCTCCCAGTTGGCGCGCAGCCTCGGAGAAGCTGCCGGTTTCCACCACCTTGACGAAAATCGCCATTTCGCCCAGCAGCGGTAAGGGAAGATTGATGCTCATGACGCACAAGTCCATTGAGGTTTGAACGGATTATCACCTATTGGCGCACTTCTTATACTGCCGGTTAGAAACCCTGATGCGGATATAAATGATGACCCAGCGCCTGTTTTTTACCCATGACCACCTGAATGCCGAACTTGAAGTGCTGGGATGCACACCTTTTGATAACCAGTTTGCGGTAATCCTGCAGTCCACAATCTTCCATCCACAAGGTGGCGGCCAGCCCTCCGACACCGGCTGGCTCGGGGCAAGCCAGGTGTTGAAGGTGGTGCAGGAAGGCGATCATGTCGTGCATTACGTAGACCGCCCCGTGGCTCCCGGCGTGATCCAGGCACGCGTCGATGAAGACCGCCGCACCTTGCACACGCGCCTGCACTCGGCCGGGCATCTGATCGGCAATGCCGGTGAAACCCTGGGCTGGATGCCGATCAAGGCTCATCACTGGCCGGGCGAAGGCAAGATCACCTTTATTCGCGGCACCTCGGCCCAGGCCATGGACGCCGAGGCGATCCAGCGGCAAGTCGACCAATGGATCGCCGCCAACCTGCCGCGCCATATGGCCCTGGATGACGGTACGCGGCAAGTGGGTTTTGGCGACCTGCCGGCCTATGCCTGCGGCGGCACGCATGTGCAGGCATTGGGGGACGTGGGTCAGGTGACGATCCTGGCCCTCTCCGAGAAAAAGGGTGCATTGTCGGTGCGCTATACCCTGAACTGACTAAACCGCAATCGCCCCCGCCCTGCCCGGTTCCACCACAAACGACTTGAGGGTCGAGACGCTGGCGTTCGGATCCCGGGGATCGGAAATCACCCGGAAGTTCGTCAGCATATTCCTCTCCTCAAGCGCCACCGACACATAGCCGCGCTGGCGGCTGTCGAAAAACTTCACATGGGGATTGAGGGGCAGGATCGCACTGAACGCATCAAATGGTGGCCCGTCAGACGTCACCGACGTGCCGACAAACTCGGTCGCGACCACCGGCGAATCCGGATTCCCTGCGTCAGCGTGCAGGTCCGTCGTCCAGAACGAGTGAATATCGCCGCCCCAGAACACCGGGTTATTCACCTTTCTGCGCACCATCGACGCAAGCATCCGCTCACGGTTGGCCATGTAACCATCCCAGCCATCTGTCCAGCGGCCGGGCTTGTGGTTGGTCAGGTCACGTTGCGTGAGCGGCGCGACCAACAGGTCCTGGGCGATCACGTTCCATTGTGCCCGGGACTCGGCAAAACCCTGATCCAGCCAAGCCTCCTGCTCCCAGCCGAGCATGGTGCGACGGGGATCGCGCAGGTCAGCACAGGTGTTCGCGGCCACATGTCCCTTGTGGCTGCCATTGGCCAGGATGCATGGCTGCTCGGAGCGGTACTGACGCCCATCCAGCACATGGAAACGCGCCAGCCGGCCGTAGTCCAAACGCCGATAGAGGCGCATGTCCGGCCCGCGCGGCAGGCTGCTGGCCCGCAGCGGCATGTGCTCGTAGAAGGCCTGGTAGGCCGCCGCCCGCTGCTTGAGAAAACTCGTCACCGGGATGTTCGGGTCCTGGGACCACTGGCTGGCATAGTCGTTTTGCACTTCGTGATCGTCCCAGGTGACCACACTGGGCGCCGCAGCATGCAGTGCCTGCAAATCCGGATCGGTCTTGTACAGGGCGTAGCGGTTGCGGTAATCCGCCAGATTCAACGCATTGCCGCTGCCGTGGGAGCGAATGACCTTGCCGGAATCAGCCGCGTAGGAACTGTCATAGATGTAATCCCCGAGGAAAAACACCAGGTCAGGCTGCTCGGCGGCCAAATGCCGATAGGCGCTGAAGTAGCCTCGCTCCCAATGGGAGCAGGAGACAAAACCCAGCTGCGCCGATGCCATGGCATGCACCGCCGGCGCAGTGCGCGACTGGCCCACCGGGCTTTGCGCACCGAGGCCCTCGAACTGGTACCAGTAAGGTCGACCCGCCTCCAACCCGCTCACTTCCACATGCACCGAATGGGCGAAACGCTCGCTGGCCATCACCTCGCCCTGGCGCACAACGTGCGTCATCGCTGCATCGCGGGCCACCTTCCAGCGCACCGGCACCGCTCGGTTCAGGCCACCCCGACCGTCGGCGGCATTGAACAGCGGCGCGAGGCGCGTCCAGATCACGAAACCATCGGGCAATGGATCGCCTGACGCCACACCGAGGGTGAAGGGATAGTCGATGCCTGCACTACGGGCAAACGGGCTGAGGATCGAAAACGCCGTGGCAACTGCAAGCCCGCCCAGTACGCGACGGCGATCGTGATTCACACTCATCAACTGCGCTCCTTCCAAGCATCCCGCACCGACCAAAACAAATGCTTGTGTAGCGTTCTTACCATTGGCAGCAGGGTGGATAAATGCGGCAGTGCAATGCTCATGCAGGGGGACTCGCGAAATAAATTCTCCAAGAATGTACCCGCGTCGTGTCAGTTTCATTACGTAGATAAATAGACCTACGAGTCGTCTGTAAGACGCGTCCTAGAGCCTTAAAAGCTTAAATTAAAGTTAACCATTCGGTCATTTTTGGTTGCTAGCGTGTCGCCCCTAATCAACTGCGGGGTAGCGGAATGAGAACTTGGGATGAACCCAAAAAACGCAAGGCACACATCGAACTGATCCCGATGATCGACGTGATGATGTTCCTGTTGGTGTTTTTTGTACTGGTGAGTTTGAACGTGATTCCGGCCCTGGGCATGAAGACTCAGCTGCCGAGCGCCAGCAGTTCACAGCAGCTCAAGCCGCAAAATAAATTCATCCTAACCCTGGGCCTGGAAGGTCAGCTGCAGCTCGATGGCAAGGACCTGACCGTCGACGCGCTGGTGCCTGCACTCAAGGCCGGCGAGAAGCCAGACACCAAGTCGACGATCATCGTCAACAGCGACAAAGGCGTGGAAGTGTCGCGCCTGGTCGAGGTGATGGACACCCTGCGCCTGGGTGGCTTTACCTCTGTCTCCATCGCCACGAAAAAGTCCTGATCATGTATGCCTTGTTTCGTGCGCGTCGGCTGCTGGGCAGTGTCCCGGCCCTGATCGCCCTGGTGCTGATTGCACTGGGTATCCAGTCCCAACCCCTGAAGATCCAGCCGCAGTACGACGAGTCGGCGGTTGAACTCGCGCTGGTCGAGCCCGAGCCGGAAGTGGTCCCCGAGCCCGTGGTGGAAGAACCGCCGCCACCGCCGCCGGTGATCGAAGACGAGGAGGCCGAACCTGCCCCTCCGCCTCCGCCACCCAAGCCGATCCCCAAGCCACTGCCAAAGCCTGAGCCCAAGCCAAAACCGGTGCCCAAGCCCGTGGTCGCCAAGCCAGCGCCTGTGCCTGCGCCAGCTCCGGTGGCCGCCAAGCCGGTGCAAGCGGCTCCCGCTCCCACGCCAGCACCCGCTGCGCCACCGGCGCCGCCGAAAGTCGACGGCCAGGCACTGGAAGGCGGCTACCTCAAGGGCTTGCGCAACGAGTTGGACACCTACAAGCAATACCCCACCGGGCGCCAGGCGTCCCTTGAACGCCCGAGTGGCGAGGTGGTGGTCTGGTTAATGGTGGACCGCCAAGGCCGCGTCCTCGACTCCGGGATCCAGACCCCGGCGCCGAGCATGCTGCTCAACCGGGCCGCCACCAACAGCCTGCGCCGTATCAAGCAGGTGAAACCGTTCCCCGAACAAGCCTTCGGTGGACGTAACGAGCAGCGCTTCACCGCCACCTTCAACTACAGCGTGCAATAAGCACACACCACCAGGACGACAGTGATGAAGTTCACCCGGATTCATCTGGCACTCGTTGCCGCGACGAGCATGACCCATGGAGTGGTCATGGCAGATACCAGCGACAGTGACGTCGGGACTATTGGGGTACAGGGCAAGGCAACCGCTGGGGGCGGTTACATGGTCCAGGAAGAGAGCGCCAAGGGCCGCTCGACCATCACCAAGGAAGCGTTGGACAAACAGACGGCCACCGGCAACGCCATCGACAAGCTCAAGTACACCCCGGGCCTGAACATCTCCAGTGAAGACAACACCGGCCTCTCGGGCTTCCGCTTCACCATGCGCGGCATGAACTCCGACCAGGTCGGTATGTCGGTGGACGGCATGCCGATCAACGACTCCGGCAACTACGCGTTGTACTCCAACCTGTTGGGCGACCCGGAAAACATCGACCAGATTTTCGTCACCCAGGGCTCGTCGGAAGCCGACGGCCCGCACATCGGTTCCAGCGGCGGCAACATCGGCATCGTGACCATTCGCCCCACCAAGGAAACCGGTGCCTTCGTCAAGCAAGTGGTCGGCAGCAACGCCACCCGCAAGACCTTCGCCCGCCTCAATACCGGTGAAGTCAACGGCCTGAGCAACTGGCTGTCGGCCTCCCACACCGAAGGCCAGATGTGGCGCGGCTCGGGTGCCGTACGTGCGGACAAGGTGGAGTGGAACAGCTTCTTCGACGCCGGCAACGGCAACACCGCCAACCTGATCCTCAAGTACCACGAGCAGGACAACAACAGTTACAGCCAGTTGACCAAGGCACAGTTCCAGCAGTACGGCCGCAAGTACGACCCGTACCCGGCGACACCGGCGGTGGGCGCCAACGGCAAGGTCAGCAGCTACTACGACCTGGCGCAGAACCCGTTCCAGACCTTTACCGCCGTGCTCAACACCCAGTACAAGCTGAGCGACAACCTGTCCCTCTCGGTGATCCCGTATTACTACTACGGCAACGGCAGCGGCGTGGGCTCCTCGGCCTATGCGCTGAACAGTGGCTCGAACAAGGGCGGCGTTTTCGACCTCGGCAACCTGCCGACACAGGCTCAATACAACGCCGACGGTTCCGCGACCACCGGCGTCTACTACCGCCCTTCGCGCACCCAGACCTGGCGCCCGGGCATCACCACCAAGCTGAACTGGGACCTGGGCGACCACAGCCTGCAATTCGGCTACTGGTATGAACGCGCCCGCCAAAGCCAGACCCAACCGTTCATTGCCCTCAAGAACAACGGCAAGCCAAGCGATACCTGGCCCGACGGCAACTCCGTGGTCGACGCCAACGGCAACACCGTACAGGGTCGCGACCGCTACACCGTGACGCCGGCGCAAAAGGTCTGGACCCAGGACACCTGGTACATCAACTCGGACTGGACGTTGATCGCGGGCATTGCCTACATGAACGTCGAGCGTGACGGCACCAACCACGGCAGCCTCACCGAGCAACCCGGCAAGGCCAGCCAGACCTACAACAAACTGCTGCCCAACGCCGGCCTGAAATACCAGCTCGACGAGCGTGACCAGTTGTTCTACAGCCTGTCGCGCAACATGCGTATTCCACAGAACTACGTGCTGTACGACAAAGGCGTCGGCTCCCTCGACTCCAAGCCGGAACTCAGCTGGAACCAGGAACTGGGCTGGCGCTACACCGGCGAAGACAGCACCCTCGCCGCGACCCTGTTCTACATGCAGTTCAAGAATCGCCAGCTCACCTCCCTGGACAGCAACGGTGATTCCGCCGACATCAACGCCGGCACCGTCATCAACAAAGGCCTGGAACTGGAGTGGAGCGGCAAGCTGCCGCACAACTTCAACTACTACACCTCCTACACCTACACCAGCTCCAAGCAGCAGGACGACCTGACCGTCTACAGCGCCGGCAAGCCGATCGTGCTGCCCACCAGCGGCAAGCAGTTCGCCAACGTGCCGACCAACATGCTGGCGGCCAACATCGGCTATGACGACGGGCGCTTCTACGGCACCTTCGGCGGCAAGTTCACCAGCAAGCTCTATGGCGACCTGACCAACGACGAAGCCATCTCCGCCCGCACCATCTTCAACCTCGGCGCCGGTATCTACCTGCCGGTGGACAAGAAAGTCGTCAAGGACGCAACCCTGCGCCTGAACGTCGACAACCTGTTCGACAAGAAGTACCTGGACGGCGTGTACACCACCAAGACCAACTCGGCGAGCTACAGCGGTTTCCGCGATGGCGACCCGGCCTACATCGTTGGGCTTGACCGCACCGTCACCGTTTCCCTGGAAGCCAATTTCTAACTGCGAGGCTCAGCATCATGGACATGAACCTGCTTCACCAAATCACCTTTTATGTGATGTACGCCGCACTGGCGATTGCAATCTTCATCACCATCGAACGTGGCATCTACTTCGCCTACGTGCGCCGCCAGGCCCGTGCATTGACCGAAGTGCTGGGCGCCAATGTGCACAGCGAACGCGACCTGCCGGAAAACCTGACTCGCCGTGACAGCCTGCCGCTGAGCATGGTGCTGCCGATCCTGGCGCAGAAGGCGTCCCATGGTTCGCGCAAGGACCTGGACGACGAGATCGAAACCCAGTACCTCAAGACCCGCGCGCCGCTGTCCCGCAGCCTGTGGATCATCGAAACCATCACCACCGCCGCGCCGCTGCTCGGCCTGCTGGGGACCATCCTCGGCATCATCGACACCTTCAAGGCGCTGGCCAGTGCCGGTGTGTCCGACCCGGGCCAGATTTCCGGTGGTATCGGTACGGCCCTGTTCGCCACGGGTTTGGGTATCGCCATCGCGCTGTTCTGCGTGGTGTTCCACAACTTCTTCCAGGACAGCCTGGAGCGTATCAACGACCAGCTGAAAATCCTGCTGATCCGCGCGGCAACCGGTGCCCGCGTGCAGGGTGAAGTGCCGCACCTGGTACCGACCCCGCTGCACACCCGCACTGCGTGACCTTCCCGGGGCGGGCGCATCATGCGCCCGCCCTTTTTTTGCCCGATGAGACGCCTATGTCCATATCGCTGAAATTACGTATCGCCGGCCTTGCAGGCCTGCTCCTCAGTCCGCTTGCCCAGGCGGACTTTTCAATTCCGGGATTTGAGTTGGTACACACCGTGCCAGTGGACACCCAACTTGGCACCGCCGATCTGCGCCAGCCCGGCCCCGTGTGGATCCAGCTGTTCGACGGCGCGAAAAGCCGCATCGACATCGGCCAGTTCTACGCGGCCGACCATCCTGGCTCGGTGATGGACAAGGTGATTGAACACCTGGAAGCCGCCGGCAAACGCGGGGTGAAAATTCGCTTCCTGCTGGAAGAAAAAGGCGTGCGGCTGTCGGAAGCCTCGACCCTGGAGCGCCTGAAAGCCATTCCCAACCTGACCTTCCGCATCCTGCCCTATGGCAAGCTGAGTGGGGGGATCATCCACGCCAAGTACATGGTAGTGGATGGCAAGCAGGCGTTTATCGGCAGCCAGAACTTCGACTGGCGTTCGCTGGAGCATATCCACGAAACCGGGCTGTTGATCAGTGATGCAAACGTCGTCGCCCAGACCCAGGCCATTTTTGAACAGGACTGGCAGGCCCAGGCTGCGTTGGCCGACAACCAGCCTGTTGCCCTGCCCGCCACAGGTGCCACACCGGCACGCACCGGCAACTACCTGGTAGCCAGCCCCCAGCGCTACAACCCGCCGGGTGTGGGTGATTCGCAGCTGGAACTGCCACGTCTGCTGGGCGAGGCGAAAAAGGAAGTGCGCGTACAACTGCTGGACTACGCGCCGCTGTCCTATGGACCTGACAGAACCCGGCCTTACTACGCGATGATCGACAACGCCGTGCGTGCAGCGGCAGCGCGCGGGGTCTCGATCAAGTTGATGGTATCCAACTGGAACACCGAAGCACTGGAATTGCCGTACCTGAAAAGCCTGGCGGTGCTGCCGAATGTCGAGGTCAAGATCGTCACGCTGCCCGAGGCCAGGCAAGGATTTATTCCTTATGCGCGGGTGATCCACAGCAAGACCATGGAAATCGACGGGCAAGTGGCGTGGGTAGGGACCAGTAACTGGCTGGGCGGTTATTTCGATAACTCGCGCAACCTGGAAGTGGTGATGCGCAGTGAGGCGATGGCCAAGCGTGTGGGAGATTTACACGAGCAACTGTGGGACGGGCCGTATGCCAAGGCATTGGACGTGACAAGCGAGTACCCGGAGCCGCATCCGGGCAAGCCGTGAGCCGTTGCCTGCAAATCCCATGATTTGCGGGCAATGTCACATTGCCAGATATGAATGTTGCACTTTTCCGCCGTTGCGCTGACCAACCCTGCACACCTCATGGATGGAGAGCAGGGATGAACACCACACGCAATGGACTGTACGGTACGGCGCTGGTTTGGGCGGCCATCGGGCTTGGCGGCTGCGCCAATTCGATGACCACCACCGGTGAGCCCGGGGTGAAGATGGGCGAGAGCTATGAGCAGGTGCTCGCCGTGGTCAGCCGCAACAATACGGTGACCAGGGAGATCGACGGGGAAGCATTCCGGGCTGAAGGTTACTCGGAGACGTTTAAGGATTGTCGCAACAAATATTTTATCTTCCAGGGTGCTAATGGCTTGCAGATGGTCAAGCTTGAGCCCGCGCCGCATCTGTCGGTCAGCCAGAACTGCCGCCAGCCATGAGAACCTTACGTGTAATTCCTGCCCTGTTCCTGGTTCTTCTCAGCGGCTGTGGCCAGGTATATAACGTCCGCTCCCTCAACACCGCCTATACAGCGCCACCGTCTGCCGAGACGGCGCGCTTGCGCATTATCAGCGACGGCATGGTGCGCGCAGTGCCCGGGCGCGATTGCCTGGACTGGAATGTTCCCGGAGCAGGCGTGATGGTGTCCGCCAAATCCGGCTTCGCCGACCGCAATGGCGCAAGCCTGGGGATGCCGGGGCCGATTTACACCTGGGACGGTGCGGTGTCGTCCGAACAGGTGATTCCGGCGAACACGCCCATTGCCTTTCATTACCTTGGGTTGCCGCAATATGGCCGGCAATGTTTCAACACCATGACCTTTATCCCCAAGCCCGGCATGGACTACATGGTGCGAGCATCAATGTCCGGGAGTTGCTCATTCGAGCTTGCTGAGCTGCCGAAAGGTGCCGAACGATGGAGTCCGATTGAACCGACGCCGTCGGGAAGGCTGTCGATGTGCCACGCGATGGATAATTTCTAGCGGTACAAACGCAACGTGGGCCGGGGCATTGCACTCCAGCTCACAAAAAACCCACAAACAAAAACGCCGATCATTGCTGATCGGCGTTTTCGTTAAATATGGAGCGGGAAACGAGACTCGAACTCGCGACCCCGACCTTGGCAAGGTCGTGCTCTACCAACTGAGCTATTCCCGCAWATGGCGTCCCCTAGGGGACTCGAACCCCTGTTACCGCCGTGAAAGGGCGGTGTCCTAGGCCACTAGACGAAGGGGACACACGTACAACATTCACTCCCTACCGCGTTTCGCTGTGTGCTTTACGCTGTAAGTGGCGCGCATTCTATGGATGGATTGGGAGGTCGTCAACCCCCAAGGATAAATTTATTTAAATCAATGACTTCGCCGTGGTTTACGGGGGTTGCAAGGGTTTCTCGCCGTCCAGGCTTTGGCGCCTATATTCTGGCGTTCCACAAGGCGCTATAGTTCGCCACAGCAAATGATGGCAATGTGCATCTACGCAGGGACTGCCCGGCTATATAGAAGAAACTACTGACGCAACTGGTCGCTCAGTCCTATCCGGTCACTGCACCAGTCACTACACTTCAATGCAAACCCCATAAAGAGGTCACACCGGTGACACCACTCATGATCACCCTGCTGGTAATAGCCGGGATCGTAATACTGATCGCCATTGGCTACATGAACCACGTGGTGGAAAACAATAAGCTGGAAAAGAACCGGACCCGGATCGAACTCAATGACCGGCTGCGCCGCTGCGGCGAAATCACCGAGACCTTCCCTGGCCAGTTGATGACGCCGCGACTCAAGTTGCTGCTGACCCGCCTGGAGCTCAACGTCAATCAGCGCCTGCTGAACCTCGACAAGTCCAATGCGTCGCTCAAGGCACGCATCACTGAACTCAACGCACTGGTGGCCCAGGGCGAATCGATTCCGGTGAACAACCCGCCAGGCCCGATCCAGACCGAAGCCAAGGCCAAGGATGTACGTTTCCTGCTCGAAGCACTGCATGGCCAGGTGACCCGAGCGGCCCAGGACGGTTTCCTGCCGACCAATGAAGCCAAGCACTGGATCAAGGAAATCCGCCATATCCTGGTGCTGCTGCACATCGAGTTCTTCAACAACCTGGGCCAGCACGCGCTGCAACAAGGCCAGCCGGGCCAGGCTCGCCTGGCGTTCGAACGCGGCGTGCAGTACCTGCGCAAGCAGCCTGAGCCGGTGGTGTACAGCCAGCAGCTGCAATTGCTCGAGAAACAGCTGGCGCGCGCCAACTCCATGGTGCTGTCCAACCTTGAACCGGCTGAAGACGAGGTCAACGAATTGACCGAAGGCTTGAAAGTGGTGGATGCGGACGCCGACTGGAAGAAGAAAGCCATCTACGACTGATCCCCTGCCATTGTGGTGGGCGGCAAACCCGCTCGCCACATGCCATCACTCTGCACCTATCCCCTTCCCCTCGAATAGCGTAAAAAAGGCCCCCTCACTCCGTTAACGAAAAGGGCTTCGCCATGCCTGTCGTGCTCATCGATGGACAACCGCTGCACTACCTCGACCAGGGCACCGGCCCGGCCGTTCTCCTCGGTTCCAGCTACCTGTGGGACAGCCAGATGTGGGCGCCGCAGATCGAAGCCCTGTCGCAACAGTACCGGGTGATCGTCCCCGAGCTTTGGGGCCACGGCGAGTCCGGCGCACTGCCTGCAAACACTGCATCCCTGGACGACCTCGCACGCCAGCACCTGGCGCTGCTGGATCACCTGGACATTGCCCGGGTCAACCTCGTGGGCTTGTCGGTCGGCGGCATGTGGGGCGCACGCCTGGCGCTGCTGGCTCCCGAGCGGGTCAACAGCCTGGTGCTGATGGACACGCACCTGGGCGCCGAGCCGGAAGCCACTCGCCAATACTACTTTTCGCTGTTCAAGATGATCGAAGACGCCGGCGCCATTCCGGAACCGCTGCTGGATGTGGTGGCGCCGATCTTCTTCCGTCCCGGTATCGACCGGGAGTCGGCCTTGTACCAGGATTTCCGCAACGCACTGCAGGCCTTCCCGAAGGAGCGCCTGGTGCACAGCATCGTGCCGCTGGGCCGGATTATCTTCAGCCGCGCGGATGTGCTGGAACAACTGGCGCGCCTCGACACCGACACCACCCTGGTGATGTGTGGCGAGCAGGACAAGCCACGCCCACCGGCCGAATCAGAAGAAATGGCGGCCTTGATCGGCTGCGCGCTGACGTTGATTCCGCACGCCGGGCATATCTCCAGCCGGGAAAACCCCGATTTCGTCAACGAAGCGCTGCTGACCTTCCTGGCCAACAACGCCTGACCGCCCTGCCCTTTGATCGCCGCAGGCCTGCGGTGATCAAAGGCGGAAGTGCCCGACCATCCCCTTAAGCTCCGTACCCAACTGCGCCAGCTCGATGCTCGACGCTGCATTGCCCTGCATGCTCAACGCCGATTGATCGGCACTCGCACGGATGCTGGTGACGCTGCGGTTGATTTCCTCGGCCACCGAGCTTTGCTCTTCGGCCGCCGCGGCAATCTGCTGGTTCATCTGCTGGATCAACGACACCGCCGCCGCGATGCTGCCCAGGGCGCTTTCGGTTTCCAGGGCATCACTGACCGCCAGCTTGACCAGTTCGCCGCTCTGCCTGATCAGCTGCACCGAAGCCTGCGCAGCGCTGCGCAAGGTACTCACCAACCGTTCGATTTCCTCGGTCGATTGCTGGGTGCGCTTGGCCAGCGCCCGCACCTCGTCGGCCACCACGGCAAAACCGCGGCCCTGCTCGCCCGCCCGCGCAGCCTCGATGGCCGCATTCAGCGCCAGCAGGTTGGTTTGCTCGGCCACGCTCTTGATCACCTCAAGGACGGTACCGATAGTCTGGATCTCCGCGCTCAGGCTTTCGATGCTGGTACTGGCGGAGGTCGCGGAGCTGGCCAGCAACTCGATACGCTGCAAGCTCTGACGCACCACCTGCTGGCCGCTGTCGACCTTGTCATCCGCCGTCTGCGCCGCCTGGGCCGCTTCTTCGGCGTTGCGCGCCACATCGTGCACGGTGGCGGTCATCTGGTTCATGGCCGTGGCCACCTGCTCGGTTTCTTCCTTCTGGCTGCTGACCTCGATATTGGTCTGCTCGGTGACGCTGGACAGCGAATGGGCCGAGCTGGCCAGTTGCTCGATACCCGCCTGCAACCCGCTGACCATGCTGCTCAGGCCGCTGCTCATCTGTTGCATCGCGAGCATCAACTGGCCCATCTCGTCCCGGCGACTGACTTCCATACGGCCACTGAGATCACCGGCGGCAATCTGCTGGGCCACTGCAATCACGCTGCGCAACGGTGCAACGATCAAACGGGTAATGATCCACGCGGCAATCAGCCCGACCAATAACGCCAACGCCGAAGAACCGATGATCAGCAACGCGCTTTTCTTCAACTGCGACTGCATCGACAGGTCTTCTGCGTCGTAGGCCTGATTGACCCGGGTGACCACTTCGGCTGCGCGCTCGTGCAACTGCTTGTAGACGACTTTTTCCTGGGCCAGCAGCCCGGTGTATTCGCCGAGTTTTTCGCTGAAGGCCGCGATATGCCCGGACACTTCGTTAAGCACGGTTTGGTAGCCAGGATCCTTGACGGTGGTTTTCAGCTGTTCGACCTGGGCCAGGGCCTGATCGGCCTGCTCGATCTTGCCCTGCTCGGCGTTCTCGTCATCGCCCTTGCGGCTCTGGTCCAGGCGCACGTGCGCTTCGTTCATGGCCTGCAGCATCAGGCGCGAGACCTGGCTGACCTGCCCCGCCTGCTCGATGAATTCGGCACCTTCCTTGCCCTGGCTTTCCTTGAGGCCATAGGCGCCGTCGTCCGCCAGCCCGGCCTGCAACACATCAAGGTTGTTGGCGACACTGGAGACCGACCAACTGGCCATTTCCAGCGCCAGGTCCTTGGTCTGGGTCAGCTCGACAAACTCATCGAACGCCTTGCGATACGCCGCCAGCGCCTGCTCGACGTCGCTCATCACCGGGACATTGGCAGGCGACTGGGCCTTGAGAATTACCGCCTGGGCCGCCAACGCGTCGACACTTTCGTGCAAGGCGTCCACCGACTTGGGGTCGGCATGCAACGCGTAGTCCTGCTCGATCAAGCGCACCTTGAGCAAGCCGCTGTTGAGCGCCGACATGGCTTTAAGGCCCTCGAAGCGCTGGCCAACGGTTTGCAGCGACCATACGCCAATTGCGGCCACCAATGCCGTCAACAGCAGTACCAGGACAAAGCCCAAGCCCAGTTTCTTGGCCATACCGAGGTTGGCAAAACGTCGTTGCACGGCAGAAATCATTGCACTTGAGTCCTCTTGCAATGGCGAATGCCATCAAGCCAGGTTTCGATGCAGCGAGATTCGCAACCCCGGGGCACTGAATACAAGGGTTTGGCGCCACAATAATGGCAAAAAGCTACATCCTCGTCGTTTTCAGAATGGTAGAGGTCGATCCTGCCGGCCCCATAGCCTTGAACAACGCCAGTGCACGCTGATCAGAAGCGTAGGCCACATTGATGCGCAGCCAGTCGCTGGATTCGCCCGTCGGGCTGAAAAGCGTTCCCGGCGTCAGCAACACCCCCAGCCGGCGAGCCCGTGCCTGCACGGTGGAACGGTCGCCGACACCAGGGCGCGCCCAGAGGAACATGCCCCCCGCCGGCACCGCAAACACCTCCCACTCTTCGTCTTCCAGCACCTGCAGGGTCATGGCCATTTCCGTGCTCAGCCGCCGGCGCAGACGTTGCACCCACTTGCGGTAGGTACCATTGGCCAGCAACGTCGCCACCACCGCCTCGGCAAACCGCGAGGTGCCGATGCCGGTCAAGGTCTTGACCCTGGCCAATTGCGCGATGATCGCCCCGCTGGCCGTGAGGTACCCCACCCGCAAGGCGCTGCTGAGGGTCTTGGAAAAACTCGAGACATAGATCACCCGGTCCTCGTGGGGCAACGCCGACAACCGGGTGCACGTGGCATGTTGCAGGTCGCCATAGACGTCCTCCTCGATGATGAAGAAGTCCTGGGAATGGGCCAGTTGCAGCAAGCGCTCGGCCACCGCCAGGGACAGGCTGGTGCCGGTGGGGTTGTGATACAGGCTGTTGATGAACAGGCACTTGGGCCGGTGCCCGCGCAACAGCGCTTCCAGGGCATGCATGTCCGGGCCGCCACGGGTGCGCGGCACTTCCAGCAGCTTGACACCATGAAAGGCCAGTTGGCGGTAAAGGTTGCCGTACCCCGGGCTTTCCACCACCACGGTGTCGCCGGCCTTGAGCAGCGTGCGGATCAGCAGGTCCTGGGCATGGCTCGCACCGTGGGTGGTGAGGATATGCTCGACCCGGGTTGCCACCTGGATGTGCGCCAGGCGCTTGAGCAGCTGTTCACGCAGGGCCGGCAGGCCCAGCGGCGTGCTGTAGTTGAAGACGGCCGCGGTGTCGGTGCGGGTGACTTCACGAATCGCGTAGCTGATGTCGTCGCTCTCGCGCCAGGTGTCCGGCAGCCAGCCGCATCCCAGTTTCAGTTCGCCCAGTTGATTGTCGATGAAGGCGCCCCACCCCGACTCGGCGCCCTCATACCATTGGTTTTCACCGCGAAGACCACGCTCGGCGGGTGGCTGGGCCACACAGAAACCGGCGCCTTGCCTTGAGGCCAGCACACCTTGGGCAACCATCCGCTCGAACGCCTCGATGACGCTGGACTGACTGAGCAGGTTCTCGTGGGCCAGTTGCCGCACCGAGGGCAACCGCGTCCCGGGGCTGGCGCCGCTCTCGCGAATCCAGGCGGCCAGCGCACTGACGATTTGCTGCACTACCGGTACAAGGGCTTGTCGATCGATCCCTAAATCCATGAGCCACTCACTTAAACTGTTGTCATTTAACCCAAACCAGTTAAGCACAGAAGCCCAATGACAGCCGCGATCAAGATTTATTAAATCATTGATTTAATTGAATTATTTACCTAGTGAAACACATTCAGGTGAGGCATCTGGCCACCTGCGGAAAAACCCCACAGCGCCTCCAACGCTTTTCTGAATGGCATCCGTCTCACTTCCTAAATCGCGGTCGCGCCACCGTCCACCGCCAATGCCTGGCCCGTGGTGAAGGCAGCACCGTCGCTGCACAGATAAAGCACGGCGCTGGCGATCTCCTCGACCTTGCCGATACGCCCGACCGGGTGCATGGCGGCGGCAAATTCGGCTTTGCGCGGGTCAGCTTCATAGGCACGGCGGAACATATCGGTGTCGATCACGGCCGGGCATACCGCGTTGACGCGGATTTTCTTTTTCGCGTACTCGATCGCCGCCGACTTGGTCAGGCCGATCACCGCGTGCTTGGACGCGGCATAGATACTCATCTTCGGCGCCGCCCCAAGTCCTGCCACAGAAGCCGTGTTGACGATGGCGCCGCCGCCCTGAGCCAGCAGCAACGGCAGTTGATACTTCATGCACAGCCACACGCCCTTGACGTTGACGCCCATGATTGCGTCGAACTCATCCAGGCTGCCGTCCGCCAGCTTGCCCTTCTCGATCTCGATCCCGGCGTTGTTGAAGGCATAGTCCAACCGGCCATAGGTGGCCACGGTCTGCTGCATCAACTGCTGCACGTCCGCTTCGAGGGTGACATTGCAGCGCACAAACACCGCTTCGCCACCGGCCTGATGAATCAGCGCCACAGTGCCCTCGCCGCCAGCCGCGTCCAGGTCGGCGACTACGACTTTCAAGCCTTCAGCGGCGAACGCCAGCGCAGTGGCGCGGCCAATGCCGGCGGCCGCACCGGTCACCAGGGCGACCTGGCCGGAAAATGTCATGCTCATGGTGGATGTTCCTTCGATGGGGATGCTCGATGACCCCAGTCTAGCCAGAGCCACCATCGGCGCGTCAGCATTATCAAAAGCCCGGTTGGCGAACCATGAGCCGCAGTGATAACGGCACCGGCATCACTATCATTGCAGTGGATCGGTGTGCATTCGCAGGTGCCGCGCACCTTGCCGGTGCAGCCCGAAGGGTCTATCACTCAAGGTCCACTTCTCAAGAGTCGCTGCCATGACTGCCCAGACCAACCGCCAATTCCTGCTCGCCAAACGCCCGGTCGGCGCGGCCACACGGGACACCTTCACTTACCAGGAAGTGCCGGTGGGTAAACCCCAGGACGGCCAGGTGCTGGTGCACAACGAATACCTGTCCCTGGACCCGGCCATGCGTGGCTGGATGAACGAGGGCAAATCCTACATTCCACCGGTGGGTATCGGCGAAGTCATGCGCGCCCTGGGCGTAGGCAAGGTGATCGCGTCGAACAACCCGAAATTTGCCGTGGGCGACTACGTCAACGGTGCCTTGGGTGTGCAGGATTACTTCCTCGGTGAGCCGCGGGGTTTCTACAAGGTCGATCCGAAACTCGCGCCGTTGCCGCGTTATCTGTCGGCGCTGGGGATGACCGGCATGACCGCTTACTTCGCCCTGCTGGACACCGGCGCGCCCAAGGCCGGCGAGACCGTGGTGATCTCCGGCGCGGCAGGCGCGGTGGGCAGCATTGCCGGGCAGATTGCCAAGATCAAAGGCTGCCGCGTGGTAGGCATCGCTGGCGGCGCCGACAAATGCAGGTTCCTGGTGGATGAGCTGGGTTTTGATGCCGCCATCGACTACAAGAACGAAGACGTGCATGCCGGCCTCAAGCGCGAGTGCCCGAAAGGTGTGGACGTGTATTTCGATAACGTCGGCGGGGACATTCTCGATGCCGTGCTCAGCCGCCTGGCATTGAAAGCCCGCGTAGTGATCTGCGGCGCCATCAGCCAGTACAACAACAAGGAAGCTGTCAAAGGGCCGGCCAACTACCTGTCACTGCTGGTCAATCGTGCGCGCATGGAAGGGTTTGTGGTGATGGACCACGCGGCGAATTTTGCCGCTGCCGGGCAGGAAATGGCCGGCTGGATGGCTCAGGGCAAGCTCAAGAGCAAGGAAGATATAGTCGAGGGGCTGGAGACGTTCCCGGAGACGCTGATGAAACTGTTCAACGGTGAGAACTTTGGGAAGTTGGTGTTGAAGGTCAGCTGACACACCGCAGAACCAAATGTGGGAGCGGGCTTGCTCGCGAAGGCGGTGTGACAGTCAATGCATAAGGTGACTGCTCTACCGCCTTCGCGAGCAAGCCCGCTCCCACATTTTTTTACCGTGCCCACTTCAGGTCGGTAGGTCACGCAATCTCGGCAACTACCGCTGCCAGCGCCTTGGCCGGGTCGGCCGCCTGGCTGATCGGGCGACCGATCACCAGGTAATCGGAACCGGCATCCAGGGCCTGGCGCGGGGTCAGGATGCGACGCTGGTCGTCCTGGGCGCTGCCCGCCGGGCGAATCCCCGGGGTCACCAGTTGCAACGCCGGGTGGGCGGTCTTCAACGCCTGCGCTTCCAGCGCCGAGCACACCAGGCCGTCCAGGCCAGCCTTTTGCGCCAGGGCCGCGAGGCGTAGCACTTGTTCCTGTGGCTCGATGTCCAGGCCGATGCCGGCCAGGTCTTCACGCTCCATGCTGGTCAGCACGGTCACGCCAATCAGCAGTGGCTTGGGGCCGCTGCGCTGATCGAGCACTTCACGGCACGCAGCCATCATGCGCAAGCCGCCGGAGCAGTGCACGTTGACCATCCACACGCCCATTTCGGCGGCGGCCTTGACCGCCATCGCGGTAGTGTTGGGGATATCGTGGAATTTCAGGTCGAGGAACACCTCGAACCCTTTGTCACGCAAGGTGCCGACAATTTCGGCGGCACAACTGGTGAACAGTTCCTTGCCAACCTTGACCCGGCAAAGCTTGGGGTCCAACTGGTCAGCCAGCTTCAGTGCGGCGTCACGAGTGGGGTAATCCAGGGCGACGATGATAGGAGTCTGGCAGGCGGACATTGGAATGGGCTCTCAGGCAAGTCGAAATCGGCGCGGATTGTAGCGCAAGCAGCGGGTTTGCGGGATCCGATGATCGGTAATTCGCGATTTAGCCGCCAGATTGCGGGCTCCCGGGCAATTGTGTCGAAACAGATACATTCCCGACATGCCTGCAATACCCCCGAAGATTAGCCTCGCACACGTGAACCATCGTACAGAACTTCCAGCCCCGGGGCTGGGCGCCTATGCTGAACGCAACAACCTCGCCGCCGAGCTTCGGCCCGGCGGCCAACCAGGTAGATGATCGCACCATGCAAACCCTGACTCCTGTGCTGAATGACGATCAAAAAGCCTCGCTTGTCGGTGAAGACAAACGCTGGAATACCCGCGCACTGATTGTCGACGACGACGTGCCGATCCGCGAACTGCTGATCGATTACCTGGCGCGCTTCAATATCCTCGCCAGCGGCGTGACCGATGGCGCGGCCATGCGCCAGGCCATGCAAGCCGAGACCTTCGACGTGGTGGTGCTCGACCTGATGCTGCCGGGCGAAGACGGCCTGTCGCTGTGCCGCTGGCTGCGGGCAGAATCGGACATCCCGATCCTGATGCTCACCGCCCGCTGCGAACCTACCGACCGCATTATCGGCCTGGAACTGGGGGCCGACGACTACATGTCCAAGCCCTTCGAGCCCCGCGAACTGGTGGCCCGTATCCAGACCATCCTGCGTCGCGTGCGGGATGACCGCACTGAGCAACGGGCGAATATCCGCTTCGACAACTGGCGCCTCAACAGCGTACTGCGCCAACTGGTGGCCGACGATGGCCTGGTGGTGCCGCTGTCCAACGCCGAATTCCGCTTGCTGTGGGTGTTTATCGAGCGCCCGCGCCGAGTGTTGAGCCGCGAGCAATTGCTGGATGCGGCCCGTGGCCGTTCCATCGAAGCCTTTGATCGCAGCATTGACCTGCTGGTCTCACGCCTGCGCCAAAAACTCGGGGATGACCCCAAGGCCCCGCAGTTGATCAAGACCGTACGCGGTGAAGGCTACCTGTTCGACGCCCGAGATATCGGCTGATGCGCAACGCCTTCAACACCCTGTTCGGGCGGCTGTTCGGTGTGTTGCTGGTAGCGATTGTGCTGGCCCACGCGCTGGCATTCTTCTGGTTTCACCATTATGGCCCGCCGCCCCCTCCGCCCCACGAGACCTTCATCGAGCAACCGGACGGCAGCCTGACGCCAATGCCCAAGGAGCATCGCCGTCCCTGGTTCGGCGGGCCTGTGGTGCCGCTGACCTTCCAGTTTATCTCGCTGATCATTGCCGCTTGGTACGGCGCCAAGCTGCTCAGCCGGCCAATCCAGCGCCTGAGCGCCGCGGCCGAGCGCCTGAGCCTGGACCTCGACAGCCCACCGCTGAACGAGTCCGGCCCACGGGAGGCGCGGCAAGCGGCATCGACCTTCAACCTGATGCAAAAGCGCATCCGCGAACAGGTCACCCAGCGTGCCCGCATGCTGGGCGCCGTGTCCCACGACCTGCGTACGCCGCTGTCACGGCTCAAGCTGCGCCTGGAACAGATCGAAGACACCAAGCTGCAGGGCCAGATGCGCCAGGACCTGGACGACATGATCGGCATGCTCGACGCCACCCTGAGCTACCTGCACGAGCAGCGCACCAGCGAAACCCGGCATTGGCTGGATGTGCAGGCGCTGGTGGAATCCCTGAGTGAAAACGCCCAGGACCGCGGCTCCGATGTGCAATGCAGTGGTGAGTGCGCGCCGCTGCAAGTGCAACCGATGGCCCTGCGTTCGTGCCTGAACAACCTGATCGATAACGCCCTGCGGTACGCCGGCACCGCGCGCATCGAACTCGCGGACACTCCGCAGGCGCTGGTGGTGAAAGTGATCGACCACGGCCCGGGCATTGCGGCGGATAAACGCGAGGCGGTGTTTGAACCATTTTATCGGCTGGAAGGCTCGCGCAACCGCAATTCCGGTGGCGTGGGGTTGGGCATGACGATTTCCAAGGAAGCCGTGGAACGCCTCGGTGGACGGCTGAGCCTGGAGGAAACTCCGGGCGGCGGCCTTACCGCCGTAATGTGGCTGCCAAGGGCGTAGGAATGGTTCCTGCGCCCTGCAGGAACCATTACTGCCCGGTTTTATCTTCCCGCCGCACCTGAGCCTGGGTGGCACTCCAGTCGGTCAACAAGCTATACGCCACCGCCAGCAATGTCGGGCCGATAAACAGGCCGATAAAGCCGAACGCAATCAACCCGCCAAACACCCCCAGCAACACGATCACCAGCGGCAGGTTGCCGCCACGGCTGATCAGGTAGGGCTTGAGCACGTTGTCGACGCCGCTGATGATGAACGTGCCCCATACACCGAGGAACACCGCATAGGTGTAGTCGCCCTTCCAGGCGAGCCAGGCGGTGGCCGGAATCCAGATCAGCGGCGGGCCCATCGGAATCAGGCTGAGCAGGAACGTCACGATCCCCAGCACCAAAGCCCCCGGAACACCGGCAATCCAGAAGCCGATCAGCGCCAGCAAGGCCTGGGCGGCAGCGGTGCCGATCACACCGTTGACCACCCGCTGCACCGTACCCGCGACCAGTTCGATGTAATAACCCGCCCGGTCGCCGATCAACCGCTCCAGCAAGCGATGCACAAACATCGCCAGGCGCGGCCCGTCACGGTAGAAAAAGAACACGAACACCAGGCTCAGGGTCAGTTCCAGGATGCCGCCGCCGATCTGCGCACTGCGGGCCAGCAACCAGTTGCCGACCTGGCCCAGGTACGGTTTCAACGTGACCATCAGTGCCGCGCCCTGCTGGTCGATGCTGTCCCACATCGCCACCAATCGTTCGCCGACAAAGGGAATGGAACCGAGCCAGGTGGGCGCCGCAGGCAAGCCATCCACCTGGATATCCTTGATCAGGCCCACGGCATCGCGCACATGGTCGGCCAGGTTGAACCCCAGCCAAACCAGCGGCAACGCCACCAATAGCATCCAGACCAGGGTCAGGATCCCGGCGGCCAGCGATTCGCGACCGCCCAGCCAGCGGGTGAGCAAGCGCATCACCGGCCAACTGGCAAACGCCAGTACCGCGCCCCAGAACAGCGCCGACCAGAACGGCGCCATCACCCAGAAGCTGGCACCAAACAACACCAGCAGCAGGATCTGCACCAGCAGGCGATCGTTATTGAGCATGTGGTTTCTCGAAAAGAAGTCTGTAAGAGGAAGAGCTTAGGCGAACGGCGCGGGTCCGTTCGCCCTGGAACGGTCAGCGTATCAGATGCAGGTGCAAACCCTTGGCTTCGGTGGTGCCGGTTTCCAGGCGCGCCGCACGTACGCCCTGATCGATCAAGCCCTGGCGCCATGCCTCGGCGGTGGGCCCGGTCAAACTGACCCGCAACGTGGCATCCAGGTTCAATCCGCGGGAAATAAGGGTGAGCCAGGTGGCGTCAGGCTCGGCGCCCAGCTTGGGAAAATCCAGCTCGCCGGTGCTTTTCAGTTCCCGCAGCAGCGTAGCGGAGGTCGGCAGCAAATCGCCCAGCGGTGCGCTGGCGTCCATCTGCTCCACGTGCAGGTACGCCCGTCGATTGCCCCGGGTGATGCCGTACAACGCGACCAGGGAGTTGTCTTGCGGGGCCGCCAGGCGCAGCAGCAGGTATTCCTGCTGGCCGTCGGCGCCCACCAGCTTGGCATTGCCGAACACTTCATTGGCCCACAGGCTGCTTTCACCGCAATCACGGGCCTGGCACCAGAACAGCAGTTGCGCGCCCTGGGCCTGCAAGGCTTCGCGGGTGGCGGTAAAGGCGGCGCTGGAGGTGTGCTCGGCAGGCAGTTCGTAGGTGATGGCAGTGGCTTGGCCGCGGGCGGTGGCCTGGCCTTCATAGCGCAGCTGGCCGCTGATCTTGCGGATCGAGCCCAGCGGGTAGATACGTTCTTTCTCTTCGGCGGGACGGTAGTCGACGATCTGCGCGTCGACCTGACGGGCCACGGCGGGCAAGTCCTGGCTACCCGGTACGTCGGCGGCAAACACCAGCGGGCTGAAACAGCACAGCCCCAGAACACGGAAAAATCCCTTCGGCATACTCATCGGATCGGCGCGCCCTGGCCATTGGGGTGCGCTGCGGTGTTGAGATCGTTCATGGTTGACTCCCTTTCGATCCGCCCAGCCTCGGCAGTTGACCCCGCCAAGTCAAGGCGTGGAGAAAAACCGATTGAAACAGTCTGCAACAAGGGTAGCGCCTGGCTCGTCATTCAGGTGCAAATGATGGCCACCGGGCAAGGTAGTCACCTGGAACGGAAGCCCGGAAAGCAATTCGGAATGTTTCGCCAACATGCCGTCTTCGGCGACCACCAACTGTGTCGGACAGCCGACTCGGCGCACGAAGGCCATCGCCTGTTCTTCTGTCAGGCGCATGGGGGAGGCCAGGGTCAGGCGGCTGTCGCTGCGCCAGGTGTAACCACCCGGCACGGGCATCAAGCCACGCTGGGCCAGCAGTTCGGCGGCTTCACGACTGACTGCCACCACGCCTTTCATCCGCGCTTCCACCGCGCGATCAAGGGTGCTGTACACCGGCTTGCGCTTGTCCTGCAGGTTCATTTGCGCCTGCAACGCCATGCCGAGGCGTTCGGCGGCGTTGTCTGCGGTGCCGGTCGGCGGGATCACGCCATCAATCAATCCCAGGTGCGTCACCCGCTCCGGCAAGGCGCCGGCCAACACCAGGGAAACGATGGCGCCGAGGGAGTGGCCAAGTAATGCAAAACGTTTCCACCCGAGTTGTTCGGCGACTTGCAGCACGTCGTGGACGTAATCCCAAAGGGAATAACCGGCGCCAGCGGGTCGATGGGCCGAGTGACCATGGCCGGCCATGTCCAGGGCGACGATGCACAGGCCATCGAGTTTCGGTGCCAGCCGGGCAAAGCTGTTGGCGTTGTCCAGCCAGCCATGCAGGGCAATCACCGGCAAACCGTCTTCAGGGCCGAACAGATGCGCCGCCAACTCGATGTGCGGCAGCGCCAGGCGGACTTCTTCGACGGGCGCAGTCATGCGCAACTGCGCTCGCGCTGGCGAGCTTCCCAACGGGCAAACAGGTTCTTGATCAAAGTGGCGGTGTCCTGTGGGCGTTCAAGGGGAAACATGTGGCCGCCGGGCATGGTCAGCATTTCGCCCATGGGCATGCGCCCCACGCCGCTGGCATGGTGACGCATCACCACCCGGCTCTGGCGACCACGCACCACCGCCAGCGGCACCTTCAATTGCCGGGCCTGGCCGGGGCTGGTGTGGGGCACGCCGCGGTAGATGCTGATTTCGGTGGCCGGATCAAAGCGCAGGCGCAGGCGATCACCCACCGGCTCCAGGCCGTGTTGCAGGTAGGCATCAAAACAGTCGGGATCAAAGCCGCGAAACAAGGTCTTGCCAGCGAAGTACTGGCGCGCAGCCGCCAGGTCGGCGAACTCTTCACGACGGCCCAGGGTGCGCCCCGCCGGGGTCAGCCGGTCAATAAAGCCGAAACGCTTGGCCGCGCGGATCACCCAGCGATCGGCCAGGGTCAGTACCGGCGAATCCAGCATCACCACCCCGCGATACAGCTGCGGGCTACGCATGGCCGCGTGCAGGTGCAGCACGCCACCCAACGAATGGCCCACGCCCCACACCGGCTCCGGTTGTTGCTCAAGGTGGTGGATCAGTTCGTCCACCAGGTTCTGCCAATTGTCATCCACTGGAAACCGGGGGTCGTGACCGTGCTGCGGCAAATGCGCGACGGCGTACTCCGGGGCCAGGGCGGCAAACAATTTGCCGTAGGTCGCCGAAGGAAAGCCATTGGCGTGAGCGAAAAACACGTGCTGCGACATACCTGATCCATCACCGTAAACAGAGTGTTGATTCTCCCCAGACCCGGCAGTCACGGCAATGACTGTAACTGCCAGGAATGATGACACTCACGCCACGCCTATCGGGCCGGCGGCTTCTCCCCCAGCGGTACCACGGCCATGGTCAGGCGCGATACACAGCTGGCCTTGCCTTCATCGCTGGTCAGGCGGATGTCCCACACGTGGGTGGTGCGCCCGATGTGAATCGGCTTGGCCACCGCCGTCACCCGCCCGCTGCGCAGGCCGCGCAGGTGGTTGGCGTTGATTTCCAGGCCCACGCAATAGAACTTGCTGGCGTCGATGCACAGGTAACTGGCCATGGAGCCCACGGTTTCCGCGAGTACCACCGACGCGCCGCCGTGCAGCAGGCCGTAGGGTTGATGGGTGCGGTGGTCGATCACCATGCTGGCCGTCAGGGACTCGTCGTCAAAACCTTCAAAGCGGATATCCAGTACTTCACCGATGGTGTTTTTCTGAATCGCATTCAGTTGCTCGATATTCGGTTGGGTGCGCCACAGGCTCATTGATCGGTCCTTATTGGTTTTATGTCAGTGCTCAATCCTGCCACAGCACGGCTTCGGAGCGCTCGCTCCAGGCCAGGAACTGCGACCCGTAGGCTGATTCAATCACGTTGCGCTTGATCTTCAAGGTCGGCGTGAGAAAACCGTTTTCCACCGCCCAACTGTCTTTCACCACCACCAGTTGGCGCAAGCGCTCATGTTTATCCAGCACTTGGTTGACCTCTTCCAGCAAGCGTTCAAGGCTGCCCTGCAAAGCCTGGCGCCCAGCGCCTGCGGCATCTTGCAGACCCACGGCAGATAACACGCACAGGCCCATGGGCGCACTCAAGCCATCGCCCACCACGCACACCTGCTCGATGCGTGCATGTTCGGCCAGGCGGTTTTCAATCGGCGCCGGGGCCACGTATTTGCCTTTGCTGGTCTTGAAGATTTCCTTGAGCCGCCCGGTCAGTCGCAGGCGGCCATCGGTGCCCTGCTCGCCCTTGTCGCCGGTGCGCAGGAAGCCGTCGGCGGTGAGGGTCTCGGCAGTTTTTGCCGGGTCCTTGTAATAACCGAGCATGGTCGCGCCGCTGCGTACCTGGACTTCGCCGTCGCCACCAATGCGCACTTCGACGTCCGGGCATGGCGGGCCTATCCAGCCGAGTTTCTGCTGGCCGGGGCGGCACACGTGGGAATAGCCGCAGCTTTCGGTCATGCCATAGACCTCCAGCACATCCAGGCCCAGCCGGCGATACCAGACCAACAGTGCTTCGGGCACGGGGGCTGCGCCGGAGATCGCCACGCGCACAGCGTCCAGGCCCAACCCGGCGAGTACTTTGTGGCCGACCCGCTTGCCGATGAAGGGCAGGCGCAGCAAGGTATCGAGGCGGCTTGCGGGGATTTTGCTATAGACGCCCATCTGGAATTTGGTCCAGATCCGCGGTACGCCGAACAGCGCTGTTGGCCTCGCCCGTTTGAGGTCTGTCAGAAAAGTGTCGAGGCTCTCGGCGAAAAATACTGTCTGTCCGGTGTAGATCGAGGCCATCTCCACGAACATGCGTTCGGCGACGTGGCACAGCGGCAGGTAGGACAGCAGGCGGTCGCCCTCCCCCAGGCCGAACAGTTCAGTGCCGCGGATGGCCGCGAAGGCCAGCGCGCCGAAGCTGTGCATCACGCCCTTGGGCAGGCCGGTGGTGCCGGAGGTGTAGATGATGGTGGCTAGATCGGATGCTGCGGGCGCGGGGTTGTCCTGAATGGGTGAGCAGGCTTGCAGGTCGGCCCAGGTGAAATCGAATTCGCCATTGGGGCACAGCGGCAGGCTGATGGTGGGCAGGTCGGCCTTTACTCCGGCGGACATGGCGGGCCAGTCGTCCAGTTTGCCGATAAATGCCAGTGCGGCTTCGGAATGCTCGAGTACGTGGGCGACGGAGTCGGCGGTGAGGTTGGGGTAGAGCGGGACCGAGACGTGGCCGGCCATCCAGATGGCGAGGTCGGCGATGATCCAGTGGGCGCAGTTTTTCGAGATCAGGGCGATGTGGGAGCCCTGAGGCAGGTCGCGGGCTCGCAGCCAGTGGGCGGCGCAGCGGGCCTGGTGGCCGGCTTCGGCCCAGGTGAGGGTTTGGACCTCGCCGCCTTTGATGGGCTGAACCAGGAATCGTTGCCGTGGGTGGCGGGCTTCGCGGTCGAAGAAGACTTGCAGCGGCAAACGAATAGCGACAGACATGGACGCGCTCCTTTGTGTTCCGATGGTAGCCAACCAAGCACTTGCTTGGCTGACTATTTCATGGGAGCGCGGGGGGTGCAAGTTCTGCTGTTTTTGGGGGCATATCCGTTATTCAGGTAACGGCCGCTTATGGTTCCGCTCTTACAGCGGCTCACTTTTGAACAGCGCAAAAGTAAGCAAAACGCTCTTGCCCCACCACTCGGCTCCTCGCTTAGGCTAGGAGTGCCCTCACTCCGGCTTTGGACCGTGGGCCGCCGTCATGGGCCATCCTTGGCCCAGGACGGCTAACCCGGCGTCCTGCCGGGTTACCCACGCTCCAAAGCCTGCGTTCGGCCAGCGTGGTTTAACGGGGCGCCTAAGATCAAAATCAAAAGCAGATCAAGAGCACAGCGGCCTACCGGCCGGCTTGAGTGTTAAAAGCAAAGACCAGAGCGAAAACAGATCTGCTTTTMTGTGGGAGCGGGCTTGCTCGCGAAAAACCTGAGGTCGCCGCGCTGAATCAGAATGCCCGCGTCATCGTTAACGACCTTCGCGAGCAAGCCCGCTCCCACATTTGGACCGTGCCCGCCTTAGATTTTGCTTTTAACACTCAAGCCGGCCGGGAGGCCGCTGTGCTCTTGCCTTTGATCTGCTTTTGATCTTGATCTGCGGGCCCCGTCAACCACGATGGCCGCAAGTAGGCACGGTGGAGCGGGTAAATCGGCAGGAC
>NZ_AKVH01000060.1:0-31783 GCF_000278565.1 Pseudomonas sp. Ag1 | reverse complement strand
GGCGGGGGCGCCCGTAGGATGCGCCAGTCAATATTGGGATATGAGCATGTCGAAGAATCTGTTTGCGCCGTTTTGCCTGTTGGCCCTGACACTGGCGTTGAGCGCGTGTGGCAAGTCGGCGGACGACGCCGCCGAGGCGCCGCTGGCCAAGGTGCGGATCGAAACCCTGGAAGCCAAGCCCCTGTCCATCACCAGCGAGTTGAGCGGACGGATTGCCGCGCCACGCATCGCCGAAGTGCGCGCCCGGGTGGCCGGCGTGGTGTTGCAACGGGTGTTCAAGGAAGGCCATGACGTCAAACAGGGCGATGTGCTGTTCCGGATTGACCCGGCGCCGTTCAAGGCCGACCTCGACAGCGCCCAGGCCAGCCTGCGCAAGGCCGAGGCCAATGCATTCCAGGCGCGCCTGCAAGAGCAGCGCTACAGCCAACTGGTGGAAGGCAACGCCATCAGCGGCCAGGAATACGACAACGCCCGCGCCGCCGCCCGGCAAACCGCCGCCGATGTGGCCGCCAACCAGGCCGCCGTGCAGCGCGCCAAATTGAACCTGGGTTATGCCACCGTGACTGCGCCGATTTCCGGTCGGATTGGCCGTGCGCTGGTGACCGAAGGTGCGCTGGTGGGCCAGAACGAAGCCACACCGATGGCGCTGATCCAGCAACTGGACCCGATCCACGCCGACCTGACCCAATCCACCCGCGAGCTGAACGACCTGCGCCGGGCCTTTCGCGCCGGGCACTTGAAGCAAGTCGGCCAGGACCAGGCCAAGGCCACGCTGATCCAGGATAACGGCAGCCTGTACCCGCTGCCGGGCAAGTTGCTGTTCGCCGAGATCAGCGTCGACCCGGGCACCGGGCAGATCATCTTGCGCAGCGAGTTCCCCAACCCGGATCTCGACCTGCTGCCCGGCAGCTTTATCCGCGTGCGCCTGGAGCAAGCCGTCGACCAGCAAGGCATCAGCGTGCCGCAACGGGCGATCACCCGCGACAGCGCCGGGATCCCGATGGTGTTGCTGCTGGACGCCGAGCAAACCGTGAGCCAGCAGCCGGTAGAACTGGGTTCGGTGGTCAATGACCGCTGGGTGGTGACCCGCGGCCTGAAGGCCGGTGACCGTATCGTCGTCGAAGGCCTGCAACACGCCCGCCCTGGCGAGAAAGTCCAGGTCGACGACAGCCCCGCGCCCATCGCCCAGGCATCCGGCCAATAAGGATCGTTAAACATGCCGCAGTTCTTTATTGACCGCCCGATCTTCGCCTGGGTGGTCGCCCTGTTTATCCTGCTGGCCGGCGCCCTCGCCATCCCGCAGTTGCCGGTGGCGCAGTACCCCAACGTCGCGCCGCCGAAAGTCGAGATCTATGCGGTGTACCCGGGTGCCTCCGCGCAAACCCTGGACGAAAGCGTGGTCAGCCTGATCGAGCAAGAGCTTAACGGCGCCGATCACCTGCTGTATTTCGAATCCCAGAGCAGCCTCGGTTCGGCCACCATCACCGCCACCTTTCAGCCGGGCACCGACCCGGAGATGGCCCAGGTTGACGTGCAAAACCGTCTCAAGGCCGTGGAGCCGCGCCTGCCCCAAGCCGTGACGCAGCAAGGCTTGCAAGTGGAGAAAGTCTCCGCCGGCTTCCTGCTGCTGGTGACCCTGACCTCCAGTGACGGCAAGCTCGATGACGTGGCGCTCAGCGATTACCTGGCGCGCAACGTGATGAACGAACTCAAGCGCCTGGACGGTGTGGGCAAGGCCCAGCTGTACGGCGCCGAACGCGCAATGCGCATCTGGATCGACCCGCAGAAGCTGATCGGCTTCAACCTGACCCCGGCCGACGTCAACGCGGCGATTGCGGCGCAGAACGCCCAAGTGTCGGCCGGCAGCATCGGCGATTTGCCGGGCACCAAGACCCAGGAAATCACCGCGTCGATCCTGGTGAAAGGCCAACTGTCGACCCCGGCCGAATTTGCCGACATCGTGCTCAAGGCCAACCCGGACGGTTCCACCGTGCGCGTCGGTGACGTGGCGCGGGTGGAAATCGGCAGCCAGGAATACCAGTTCTCCACCCGCCTGAACGGCAAGCCGTCCACCGCCGTCAGCGTGCAGCTGTCACCGGGCGCCAACGCCTTGAGCACCGCAACCCTGGTGCGGGCGAAGATGGACGAACTGGCGCGCTACTTCCCGGCCAACGTCGAATACAAGATCCCTTACGACACTTCGCCATTCGTGAAGGTCTCGATCACCAAGGTGGTGTACACCCTGGGCGAGGCGATGTTGCTGGTGTTTGCGGTAATGTTCCTGTTCCTGCAAAACATCCGCTACACATTGATCCCGACGCTGGTAGTGCCCATCGCGCTGATGGGCACCTTTGCAACGATGCTGTTGCTGGGCTTCTCGATCAACGTGCTGACCATGTTCGGCATGGTGCTGGCCATCGGCATTTTGGTGGACGATGCGATTGTGGTGGTGGAGAACGTCGAGCGGATCATGGTCACCGAGGGCCTGTCGCCCAAGGAGGCCACCCGCAAGGCCATGGGCCAGATTACCGGGGCGATTGTCGGTATCACGCTGGTGCTGGTGGCGGTGTTCCTGCCGATGGCGTTCATGCCGGGTTCGGTAGGCGTGATCTATCAGCAGTTCTCGTTGTCGATGGCCACCTCGATCCTGTTTTCGGCATTCCTCGCCCTGACCTTGACCCCAGCCCTGTGCGCGACCTTGCTCAAGCCGATTGCCAAGGGCGAGCACCATGAGAAAGGCGGGTTCTTCGGCTGGTTCAACCGGCGCTTCGAGCAGTTCACCGACCGCTATGAAGGCTGGGTGGCCTACGCCCTCAAGCGCAGCGGGCGTTACCTGTTGATCTATCTGGTGCTGGTGGTGGGGCTTGGGGTGTTGTTCGCCCGCCTGCCCTCGTCCTTCCTGCCGGTGGAAGACCAGGGCTACACCATCACCGATATCCAGCTGCCGCCGGGTGCCAGCAAAAACCGCACGGTGCAGGTGGCCGAGCAGATCGAGGCACACAACGCCGGCGAGCCAGGCGTGGGCGATACCACGATGATCATGGGTTTCAGCTTCTCCGGTTCGGGGCAGAACGCCGCGCTGGCGTTTACCACGCTCAAGGACTGGTCGGAACGCAGCAGCAAGGATTCCGCCGCGGCCATTGCGGACCGTGCCAACGCGGCTTTCAGTGAGCTGAAGGACGCGATTGCCTATGCAATCCTGCCACCGCCGGTGGATGGCCTTGGCACCTCCAGTGGTTTCGAGTTCCGCCTGCAGGACCGTGGTGGCGTCGGCCATGCCGCGTTGATGGAGGCCCGCACCGAACTGCTGGCCGCTGCCGAGAAAAGCCCGATCCTGGCCAACGTGCGTGAAAGCGCCCTGGCCGAAGCTCCGCAAGTACAGCTTGAGGTGGACCGCAAGCAAGCCAATGCCCTGGGTATTTCCTTTGCCGATATCGGCAATGTGCTGTCCTCGGCCATCGGTTCGGCCTATATCAACGACTTCCCCAACCAGGGCCGCATGCAGCGGGTGGTGGTGCAGGCCGAAGGTGATCAGCGCAGCCAGGTGGCCGACCTGATGAAGATCCATGTGCGCAACAATGCCGGGAAGATGGTGCCGCTGTCGGCCTTCGTCGAGGCGCGCTGGATTCAGGGCCCCGCCCAGTTGACCCGCTACAACGGCTACCCGGCCATCGCGATTTCCGGTGAATCGGCACCGGGCCACAGTACCGGCGAGGCGATGGAGGAAATCCAGCGCCTGGTCAGCCAACTGCCCGCCGGCCTGGGCCAGGAATGGACTGGCCTGTCGTTGCAGGAACGCTTGTCCGGCTCCCAGGCCCCGCTGCTGCTCGGTTTGTCGCTGCTGATCGTGTTCCTGTGCCTGGCGGCGCTGTATGAGAGCTGGTCGATTCCGACCTCGGTGCTGCTGGTGGTGCCCCTCGGCGTGCTCGGCGCGGTATTGGCCGTAAGCTTGCGCGGGATGCCCAACGATGTGTTCTTCAAGGTCGGCCTGATTACGATCATTGGGCTGTCGGCGAAGAACGCGATCCTGATCATCGAGTTTGCCAAGGACCTGTATGACCAGGGTGAAGACCTGATCGACGCCACGTTGAAAGCCGCACGCCTGCGCCTGCGGCCGATCATCATGACGTCCCTGGCGTTCATCCTCGGCGTGGTGCCGTTGGCGATTGCCACGGGCGCCAGCTCGGCCAGCCAGCAGGCCATCGGTACCGGGGTGATCGGCGGCATGATTACCGCGACGCTGGCGGTGGTGTTTGTGCCGGTGTTCTTCGTCGTGGTCATGAAGCTGGTGCGCAAGCGCCACACGTAATAAATGCGCTATGGTGCTTACACATCTCTGATTTGTGAGCGCCATGCCCTTCCTCGCACGCACCCACCCTCGCCTGTCCTCCGCCGCCGTCCTGGGCCTGGCGGTGGGGCTCCTGGCTCCCGCCGACACGATCATCAGCAAAATCCTCATCGGCTGGAACGCCGGGGTCTGGACCTACCTGGTGCTGATGCTGTGGCTCACCAGCCATTCCCGGGCCGACGACGTGAAACGCATCGCCGAGATCGAGGACGAGAACGCCGGCCTGGTGTTGTTCATGGTGTGCATCGCGGCGATTGCCAGCCTGGCGACCATCACCCTGAACCTGGTGGGCACCAAGGACCTGAGCGATAGCCAGCGCCTGTTGCATTACGGCTTCACCGGCCTGACGGTGGTTGGCTCATGGCTGCTGATCGGGGTGATTTTCAGCGTGCACTATGCGCGCCTGTATTACACCTGGGACGGCCCCGAGCCGGCACTGCGCTTTGCCGAGGATTTACGCACGCCCAATTACTGGGACTTCCTGTACTTCTCGTTCACCATCGGCGTGGCGGTGCAAACGGCGGATGTCGGGGTTGCCACGCGTACCATGCGCAAGGTGGCGCTGGGGCAATCGTTGATCGGGTTTCTGTTCAACACGGCGATCCTGGGGTTCTCGATCAACATCGCCGCCGGATTGTTTGGATGAAGCTGCACAAACCTTCTAGACGCTAAGCCCCTGCAGGAGCGAGCTTGTTCGCTCCTGCAGTGTTCCATTCCATAGGTATTTTATGGCCGCCCACAACTGGATCGACCTGGCTCAGGACGCCGACACCGGCATCGAGACCCTGCGCGCGCATTTCGAGGGCCACGCCTACGACCCGCACTGGCACGACAGCTACCTGGTGGGCGTCACGGAACAAGGTGTGCAGCAGTTCAACTGCCGGCGCACCCGCCATAACAGCGTGCCCGGCCAGGTGTTCCTGGTGGAGCCCGGCGAGCTGCACGACGGCGATGCGCCCACGGCGGACGGTTTTACCTACCACATGCTTTACCTCGACCCGCAGTGGTTGGCGCGGGAAGTCAGCGCAGTGTTCGAAGAAGCGCCGCTCGACAGCCAGCTGGGGTTTGCCAGCACCCTGGCCAGCGACCCGCGCCTGGCCCTGGCCACCAGCCGGGCCTTCCAGACCTTGCACGGAGGTGAGCTGCGCATCGTGCGGCAACAGGCGATGGACCAACTGCTCGAACGCCTCACTGCGCAACTGCACTGGCGCACCCGCTACCATGAAGACCCTCGCCTGCCACGGGTGGCGCACAAGGCCCGGGAATACCTGCATGCGCACCTGCAGCAAGATGTGGGCATGGATGAACTGGCGCTGGCCTGCGGCGTCGATCGCTTTCGCCTTACCCGCGCCTTCAAGAGCGCCTTCGGCCTGCCACCCCATGCCTACCTGGTGCAACTGCGCCTGGCCCGCGCCCGGCATTGGCTGGCCAACGGCAAGCAACCCGCCGACGTAGCGATTGCCCTGGGCTTTGCCGACCAGAGTCACCTGGGGCGCTGGTTCGTGAGGGCGTATGGCCTGACGCCGGCGGCGTATCGCAAGCGGTGTTCAAGCGTTTTGCAGCGCTAGCTGCGCCACCACCACTCGTCGGCACTGTCAATTCTCACAGGTTCGCCACGCCCCCCGATAGGTGTTTGATCTTCTTGTCAGCAGTCGGCCACTCAGGGCCGCGCCTCATTCAAGGAAGCCTGTCCATGCCCAATTTCCCCATAGCCCCGGATAATGCGCCGCTGGGCGACAACAACCCGCCCGGCAACGCCCTCGTGCTGCATAACCCATCGTCAGGCCTGGCGTCGCGCCGCGTCGAAGACCTCGACCCACCCAAGTCGGCCTATCCGTCGGTCCCGCTGGATGCCACGCTGTATCCTGAAAGAGGGGTCTACGGCCTGGGAATCCGCCACGTGCGCCCCTTTGCCCAGTGGACCTTCGAACGCTGGTTCAACTTCAATTACGACTTCTACGCCCTCTACCTCAACGACCTGGTCAATGCAGTCGCCGCCGATATTGCGCTTGAAGACCGGGACCGTTACGACTTGTTCGTCCCCGAAGAATTCATCCCCGAAGGCGACGTCCAGATATACGGCCGCGTAGTGCGGGCCGGCAGCGGCCAGGAGAGTACGTCGCCGCTGCAAACCATCCTGATCAAGACCACCCGCCCCGGTGGCCGCGATAACGACCCCGGCAGCAAATGGCACCCGGGCCTGGTGATGACGGTGGAAGGCCTGCCTGAGGGCTCCACCGTTAATATAGATAATGCCAACAGCGGGGTCTGGTGCCTGATCCAGCGCTATGAAAACCTGCGCCAGAATGACCAGATCGAGCTGTCGTGGGATGGGGTTTTAGTCACGCATATCGTCAGCCCGGCCGAAGTCGCGGGTTCAGGGCCGATTCGCGTCTTTGTCTCCAGGGACATCATTTTGCAGGGGGGGCATTTCGGCAAGCTGACCCTGCGGTTTCGGGTCTCGGACGTGGTGCAAAACTTCTCCGGGGATAAATACCAGTATTCCAAACCCTACTTCCTGGACAGCGAGCTGGATCCAAACCTGCTTTCTGCACCGATCTTCCTGGTGGATGGCGAAGAGGCGACCCAGATCGACTTCGATACCCAGAGCGAGGCAACCTTCGAAGTGCTGGTGACGGTGCCTCGGCAAACCCCGGCGCCCCTGCCGCGGCACCAATTGGCGGTGACGTTGTTCGGTACCCTGGGCGACGGTTCGACCCAGGTGTTCCCCTTGGCCCCGGTGGTGGACAGAAACCTCAGCGTTGAATTTGTCACCGTCGACCGGGAGATTATCGAACAACTGGTGGGCGGGTCCTTCCGGGTCTCGTTCCAGTGGCTGAAAAACGACGGCCGCGTGGAGCAATCCGGCAGTACCTCCGTCAGCGTGGTGGGCACGCCGGTGGCGATGCCGGCAGTGACGGTCGCACCGATCGAGGTGGGGCTGATCGAGCCCGATCAGGACATCACCGTGCAGATCCCCTTCTACGAACCCCACAACCCGGACTGGCTGGAAACCCTGGTGATCGAACATATCCGTCCTGGCGGCGGCGGCGAAGACTACGTGGAAGAACAACTGGCGGGCGCCCAGGGCGGCACGCGCTACGTCAGCAAAGAGCACCTGAAACAGTTTGAAGGCGTGGGCGACATCGCATTTTATTACCTGGTCAACGATGGCGCCGGCCACGTCCTGGACGGCAACGCATTGACCACTCGCAAGTCCCGCGAGCTGTTCGCCCACGTGGGTGAACGCATCGGCAACATGCCGACTGCACACCTGGAAGGCGCCCTGGGCAACAACATCGACCCCAGCCATGTGACCACGCCCACCTTGCTGCTGACCCTGCCCCTGACCTTGCCCGCCCCGCACGGGCAGACCGAAGAAGGTGACCTGATCCACTGGAACGCCATCGGCTCCGGCCTTGACGGCTCGGCCAGTGGCGTTGTGCGCATCAACGGCGGCACGGCAGGCAAGCCCCTGGTTTTCCCGGTGAGCCGGGCGATCCTCGACAACAACAATAATGGCAGCCTGCGCATTACCTATAGCCTCGAACGCAGCGGCCCGCCACGCCTGGTATTGCGCTCCGAGGTGCTCAACCTGACCGTGGGCCGCGGCGTGCAACTGGACCGTCCGGTTATCGACGGCGCCACCCTGTTCCCCGACGCACTCAACCCCCTGGCCGCATTGAGCGGCGCCAAGGTCATCGTGAGATACCGGCCGATGCAGGCCACCGACCAGATCAAGGTCGACTGGTTGAGCCGCGACGGGCTGGGCAGTGCCACCGAGTACACCCTGGGCAACCCGTCCACCAACGAAGTATTCGTGACCATCCCGGCGCGCACCATCGCCAGGGGTATTCGCCCCGGTGGCAACCAGATCAGCGTGCAATACCACTTCAACCGTGGCGCCTTTCCGTACCCTTCGGACACTGTCGACCTGCACCTGCTTCCCCTCACCGGGCTGCCCACACCGACGATCGACGGCATTGGCGACAGCACCCTGCTCGACCTGTCGAAACTCAATGACCAGGCCCGCGCCCGTGTATCCGTCTGGCCGTTTATCGATGCCGGGCAGTTTATGTGGATGAGTTGGGAGGGCACGTTTGCCGACGGCAGCCCGTACCGCGAGGACACCTACACCGCCAACCTGGTCACCGAAAACGGTGCCGCCAACGGTATCTCGCCACCCGCGCCAGTGGACAAACTGCAGCGCTTGATGGATGGCTCGCACCTGACCATCCGCTTCTGGGTCAGCCTGGCAGAAAGCCCCGACAAGAACACCGCCGTGCTGTTTGGCGTGCGTGAACACCGTGTGCAAACCCTGCCCGCCGTGCTGCCACACCCACGGTTCAACGACCAGCCCGGGGCAACGCTGACCATTCAGCCGCTGGACCACGTAGACAACGCCAGTGTCACGGTGGCGTATGGCGGCATGAATCCAAGCCATTCCATCCAGTTGCAATGGATTTTCCCGGATGGCGGTGTTGCGGATATTGACGCCAAGGACGGCCTGGACGGCGGTCGTGTGGATTTCGTCATTACCAATGAAGTGCTGGCAGACAGCGTCGGCAAAACCATTGAGTTGCGCTATGTCGCCACCATCAATGGCAGCCCGGTGCCTTCAGAAACGCAGGTATTGACAGTGGCCAGGATCCCGGCGGGAAGACCGCCACAACCGCGAATCAATAACATGAACAGCGGCACAACCCTGGACCTCCAGGCGTTCACCGGGGATGCACACGCCTCAGTAGCCAAATGGGAATTGAGCAAGCAAGGTCAACGTGTATGGATCACGCTGGAGGCGGCAGGTGTAGAACCTTTGTCGGTGCTGAGGGCACACGCCATTACTGCTGCTCAAGCGGCCAACGGCATCACCAACCAAGCTGTCTCCCGCAGCTGGCTGGCAAGCCTGGGGAAAAACACTACGTTCACGGTGACCTGCAAAGTGACGTATGACGGCAGTGACGATGAGTCAAAAGCCATCCCGCTCCTGCAAAGTACCTATACCGTGACATGGCTAGCGGAGGTCAAATTTATTCCTACCCTCCTCCACTCATCAAACGGGGTCGTCGTCAGCCCTGACGGGCGCCGCGTTTATGTCGCTGTTGGCGCGGGTGGTAGAACTGCGATTTACGTTATCGACACAGCAACGGACGCCATTATTCACTCGGCTTCGTATGACATTCAGTCCAGTGGGCACCTTGCAATTCACCCGGACGGATCAAGACTCTACCTGGACCTGGTCCGCACCAGCATAGCGGTAATCAGTACAACCTCCTTCGCCAGAGTTGCGACCTATGCCACCGTAAATGAAATTATAGTGGACTTGGCGATCAATACTGCAGGCACTCGGCTATATGTTACTGCGAGGAGCGGTGCTTATACTTACGACGCCGCCACCGGCAATCGGATAGCTCAAATAGCGGGTCAGTCTCGCTTCATCGCCCGCTCACCTAATAATACGCGTGCCTATCTTACGACCTATGGCGGCGGTTTCAACGCGGTTGATACGACTGTTATCAATACTGCAAACAATAGTGTTGTAACTGTCATTCAGGGAGTGATTGGGCCCATGGCTTTAAGTACCAACACCCCTCGCCTCTATTTGGCGAGAGCTGATGGCTTGGCGATAATAAACACCAACACCAACAGTTTGGTGACCGTGATTGGGGTGGGATGGGGAAGGTCGGTTGCAGTCAACCCGGTACTTCCTCATGTCTATACGGCAGGGTACAGGGTCTTCAACATATTTGACACAAATACGGACAGGCTTATAGCGACTGTACCCGTGGACATTGGGTTTGGATCTGGCAATATTGCAGTACTTCCAAACGGTTCAAAAGCTTATTTCACCGACAGTGACTCGCAAGGACTCTATGTCATGCGTTATTGATTAACTAACCGAGGTATAACCGGGACAGGTCCATCTAAACCATGGACTTGTCCCTTTTTTTGTCCCCTATAGCTCTCCCGCCACTATCCCCTGCCCGTGTCCGCACGCCCCTGCTCAAACCTTCCAGACACGCCACCACGCCCCTGCAACCATCGACTCCATCGCCCCACCTACGGAGTCGCCCCACCATGTTCCCTACCCTGTTGCCCTTCCTGTTATTCGCTTTTGTAGCCTCCATCACTCCTGGCCCCACCAATATCCTGGTGCTGAGTAACAGCGCACGGTATGGCTTCAAAGCCGCACTGCCTATCGTGCTGGGGGCATGCGCGGGGGCGGCGGGGATTGTGCTGCTGGTAGGCTGCGGCGTTGGCCAGTCGCTGGCGCACTGGCCCCGGGTGCAGGCAGCGATGCAATGGCTGGGGGTCGCCTGGCTCAGCTACCTTTCCTGGCAGATCTTCAGCGCCCCCGCCGAGTCAATCGACCCGGCTGCCGTGCAAAAACCCCTGGGCCTGGCCGGCGCCGCCAGCCTGCAACTGGTCAACCCCAAGACCTGGATGATGGCCCTGGCGGTGGTGAGCGTGTTTGCCGGCAATGGCGATGAACGCCAGAGCCATGTGCTGTACCTGTCGCTGGCGTTCTTTGTGATCGCCTTGCCGTGCCTCGGCGCGTGGGCATTGCTGGGGGTTGGAAGCAGCCGGGTGTTTCGCTCGCCCAAGGCGATGCAACGGTTCAACCGCTGCATGGCGGTGTTGTTGCTGGTCTCAAGCTGGCTGAGCGTCTGGGTGTAGACACAACCGTTCGTCGGCACTGTCAGTTTTCACAGCTATCCGCTATCGGGGCTGCGGGTGTTTGATTTCCCTTGCCTATATGCACAGCCAGCGCTGTGCGTGACTTCCAGCAAGGAGTGGTCAGCATGCCCAACCAACCGATCGACCCCGATGACAATGCCTCGGTCATTGAAGCCCCAGGTGTACCTGTTTCCGACAGCCCCCTGACCCTCCTTGAGCCCGCGCCCCTGCCGGTGATCACGGCTGAAGACCTGGCCCCGCCCTATTCGGCGTTCCCGCCGGTCTCGCTTGACCAGTATCCCGATGAACCTTACGCCTATGGCCTGGGCATTCGGCATGTTCAGCCCTATGCGTATTTCGTCCTGGAAAAATGGCACACCTGGGCCATCTTCGACGCCTTTGAGTTGTACCTCAATAACGATCTTCTGGCGTCTGGTGTCGTCGAGTTGGACCAGGATCGTTATGGCATGTACGTCATCGCCGAACGCATGCCTGAAGGTGAAGTGCAAGTGCGCGCGCGGGTACTGCGCGCAGGCAGTGGCCAGGAAAGCACCTCGCCGCCGCAAAGCATATTGATCAAGACCACCCGTCCCGGCGGGATAGAGAACAATGGTGACGACAAATGGCACAGTAAACTGAGCCTGAGTGTCGACGGCTTGCCCGAAAGCAGCACGATCAACATGGAGACGATCAGTCGCGGGTTATACGCCGTGATTGCGCCCTATCCGAACGTGCGCAAGAACGACACCATTGAGTTCTATTGGGACGGAGTTGAGATCAGGCACCTGGTCACGGCCGCCGAGGCCGCCGGTATCCAGCCGATCAGGGTATTTATCAGCCAGGAAAATATTCTCAAGGGCGGCCTCAACGGCGCACTCACCCTGCGCTTCAGGGTGTTCGATGTGGTTCAGAATTACTCAGGGGAAAAATACCAGTACTCCAAGCCGTATGGACTGGTCGCCGAACTGGACCCCAGCTTGATGAGCGCGCCGTTTTTCCTGGTGGATGACGCGGAAAGCCGGCAAATCGATTACGACACGCAAAGTAATTCACTGTTCGAAATCCTGTTGCAGACCCCACGGGTGACACCGGCCCCGCTGCCCCCAAACCAGGTCACGATTACCCTGACGGCCACGCTGGCGGACGGCACGATCGAAGAACTGGTGCTTGATCCTGTCGAAGTCAGGAACGGTCGGGAAGAGATCTTCCCGGTGGACCGCGATTTGATCGAGCGCGTCATCGGCGGCTCGTTCAGGGCTTCATTCGTCTGGCACACCGCCACCGGTGGGCACCTCGGGCAGTCTGGCAGTGTCACCGTGACGGTGGTGGGTACACCGACCTCGATGCCGGCAGTGACCGTGACCCCGAGCGAGCTGGGCCTGATCAACCCCGACGATGATGCGTTTATCAGCATCCCGTCCTACCAGCCACACGCCTACGATTCGATGGAAACCCTGGTCATCGAGCAGATTGTTCCAGGGGGCGGTGGAATGCGCTATTCCGACCCGCAACTGGCCGGGGACCAGGGTGGCACGCGCCGGGTTCCAAGCGAAATACTGCAACAGTTCAAGGGGCTCGGTGATGTCGCGGTGTATTACCTGGTCGATGACGGCGCAGACAGCCAGTTGCATGCCTACGGTGCGCTGATTGAACGCAAATCCCGGGTGCTGACAGTACGCATCGACGAACGCCTCGAAACCATGCCTGCTCCCACCCTGCAGGGGGCGATTGACGACAACGTTGACCCGGTTGACGTAGTGGGCGACAGCGTGCTGCTGACGCTACCCTATACGGCAACCAGGAGCCGCGACCATATCCAATGGAACATTGTGGGCACGGGCACAGGCGGTTCCGCCAGCGGTTCGGTGACGATCAACGGTGCGACACAGGGCCAGCCACTGGTACTGCCGGTCAGCCGTGCGGTGCTGGATAACAACTTCGATGGCCAACTGCGCATCACCTACAGCCTGGAACGCGAAACCCCGCTGCCCAAACTCACCTTGCGCTCGTTTACAACCCTCCTGACCGTGGGCCGTGGCGTGGAACTGGATGCGCCTGAAGTCGTGGAAGCCGAGCAGTACCCTGACCGGCTTGACCCGCTGGTGGCTCAATCGGGTGCAACGGTGCTGGTGAAATACCGGCGCATGCGCGAGAGCGAATCGTTTTCAGTGAAATGGGTGACGGCCGATCTGCTGGGCAGCACCGTCGAAACGGGTTGGGGCAACCCCGACACCAATGAAGTGGGTGTGCCGATAGAGGCCCGTACCATTGCCAAGGGCATTCGCAACGAGCGTAACCGCATCAGTGTGCAATACAGTTTTACCCGCAGCGGGTTTCTCCATGAGTCGGATACTCTGAACCTGGACTTGCTGCCGTTGAGTGGCTTACCCACACCAACCATCGACGGGGTCGGCAACAGCGTGATCCTGCCGACGAACGAGCTCGTCGCTCAAGCCCGCACCCGTGTGGCGGCCTGGCCTTTGGCCTTTGAAGAGCAGTTCATGTGGCTGCAATACACGGGTACCAACACCGACGGCAGTGCGTTCAACCTGGACACTTTTATCGCCGCCCCCGTTGGAGAAAGCGCCACCCTGGGTGTCTCGCAACCCATACCGTTGGCGGAGCTGCAAGGTCTCAGGAACGAGTCGCACCTGACCATTCGCTTCTGGGTCAGCCTGGCCGAAAGCACTGATAAAAACACCGCAGTATTGTTTGGTGTACGCGAGCATATTATCCAGTCGATCCCCGCCACATTGCCGCGCCCGGCCTTTGCCAATCTGCAGGGCGCCACCTTGACCATCGACCCACAGGACTGGCAGAACAACGCCTATGTGGCGGTGGCCTATAACGAAATGACCGCGGCCCACCGCATCGCCCTCGAGTGGATTTACCCGAACGGCACCATGGCGACCATCCCGGCACAGAACGGTAACACCAATAAGCGCGTCGACTTTCAGATCAGCCGGGACATCCTCGCCAACAGCGCGGGCAAATTGATCGAGCTCCGTTATATGGCGACGATAGGGACGAATATTGTCCCGTCAGAGCCCCAGAAGCTGAGCGTTAACCGCGTTCCGTCGTCGGCCCTGCCTCGGCCGTCTATTAACGGGATTGCCAATGGCGGCGTTCTGAACCTGAACAATTTCAGCGGTAATGCCACGCTCAGCGTTGCACCATGGCCGTTGGCTGTTGCAGGGCAGAAGGTTTGGGTACAACTCTCCAGGTCCGGTAGCGCGCCTTTGAACGTGCTGACAAACTACAGCCTGCAGGCGGGAGAAGTATCTACCGGCTTGGTGAATAAGCCTGTGCTGCGCTCATGGCTGGATGGGCTACCCAACAACAGCACCATTACCGTAACCTGCAAAGTGGCTTTTGATGGCAGTAGTGTTGAGTCAGCCGCCATTACCTTCCCCATTGCAAGTTACAGCATTATCTCTTCACTGAGAATCGATCAAAGCCAGCTTAATTTGAATGGTATTAAGGTGATCACTAACTGGCCAGCAACCGGGCTGGACTGGCCAGGCAATACAGCAACCCGCACAGCAAGCGGCGGCGTGAGTAACTATAGCTACGCTTCCAGCAACCCTAATGTTGCTTTTGTGGACGCCAACACAGGCAAAGTAACCGGCCTCCGTAACGGTCAAGCGACTATTACTGTGAGAGATAGGAACAACGTCTCGCGAGCGTACGCAGTGGTTGTTTCCAATATTTTTCAACTACGCATTAACGAAACACAGCAATCTCCACAAGCTCAAATAAATTGGATGAGATCAATTGGAGGCAGCATAGTTTCCAGTTGGACGCTACTGCAAACACGCTACACCCCTCCGGCTCGCTCAATTCCGTACGGATTGTGTTATTTCGATGCTAGCGGCAGGTGGTATTACTTTGTTCAGGCGTCAAACAGCGGAACACCAATTTACTCCATTAACGGACTGCCGAATTGGCCGGCATGGTGCATCACTCCGTTTTAGCAAATAACCGGGACAGCTTTATTCAACTCCCAAAAACCCACCCACAAAAAAAGGAAGCCTCGGCTTCCTTTTTCTTACCCCTGTTTCCTAGAAATCGTAACGCACTCCCACATTAACCCCCCACGGCTGATCCACCTTCTTGCCTTGGGCATGTTCAATATCAGCGTGCAGCTTGACGTTCTTCGACACCGACATCGCCACGCCCGCTGCCACTTCAATACGCGAACCGAACACATCGTTGTTGAAGCGCTGGTCGTTCACCTTGACCTTGTTGCTGTGGTTGAACTCATGGGCCAACGCTGTACGCAGGTAGGGCTGCAGCACCCCGCCGCTCTCCAGCTGGATATTCTTGCCACCTGTCACGCCGAGCTTGCCCACCACGGAGGCGCTGCGATCACCCTTGGCCTGCAGGCCATTGTCCAGCTCGTAACTTTGCGCCTGGATAATCGCTGTGCTCAGTTGCGAGTACGGTTCTACAAAGTAACCATCGTCGAGCTTGATATGCCGGCCGACTTCCGCCGATGCGCTCACGGCATTCTGCGTGTAGTTGCCCTTGGCACGCTTGCCGTCGCTCATGGTCACGTTGACCTCGTTGTGCAAGCGGTTGAGCTTGACCACGCCGTCGAAGTACAGCCCGCTCTCGTCGTCGATCCAGGTGGCATACCCCCCCAGGTAGTAGCTGTTGACCTTGCCGCTGCCGGAAGTGTTGGCGCTGATGTCGGACGTGCTGTGACCCGCCATGACACCGGCCATCCACTGGCCATCTCCGCCCGACAATGGCGCATCGGCACCCAGGCTCAGGCCACGCTGGTTTTGCGTGTAGCCACCACCGTCCTTGTTCCCGGCTACCTCGTATTTGTTGCCGTAGCCACGCATCCAGAACCCGTTGCTCTGGCCGTCGCTGAAACGCAGTTCACCCATGCGGGTACGCAGCAGGGACATCTCGCCGTACAGCACGGTGGGGGCCGTGTTGAACAACGCCATTACGGTTTTGGTGCTGTTGCTGGTGCCACGACGGTTAGGGTCGAGGTACCAGTCGGTGTCTTCCTTCTTCAGCCCGTAGGAATAGGCGCCCACATCCACGGTGTCGCCGTCCAGCGAGAAGTGCGCATCGCCACCTTCGGTGTGCACCACACGAATCGGCAAGGCACTCGCCAACTCGGAGCCGGTCGCCGCCAACAGCAGGCTGTGGTTGCCCGTGGCAACCCCGTTGACGTTGAGCAAGTCAGTCTGGCCGGTGCTGAAGTCGGTGTGCATCACATAGCTGCCGTCACCCGACAGGCTGTTGACGTCCAACTGGAAGAACTCATCGGCGCCGCCAAAGTGCACGGTGCCGCCGCCCATGATCAGGTCGCCCACTGAACTGTCATCCACCAGCATCCAGTGGGACGCTGAATTGACGCTCAACTCGGCGACGTTCTGCAGTTTGCCGGTGAGCCAGGAGCCATTGTTGAGCTGCAACCTGGCGGTGCTGCCGTCTTCGGCCACGACATCGCCGACCAGGAAGCTGCGGTCGACGTTCATGTTGGCGGTGGCGCCGTTCATGACTTCCAGCAGCACACCGTTTGCGCCGGTCAGCGTGGAGCCATTGAGTACATGAATATCAGCAAGGGTGGATTCCCCGGGCCGGAACGAGCCGACCTGAATCGCCGAACCGGTCTTGCCCTCGACGCTCGAGCGGTCGAGGATCAGGCTGCTGGCCAAAGTCGGGTCGTTATCCACGCCCATCTTCACGCCAATGTCTCCACCAACGATGCTGGTATTGAACGCACGGGCCTGGCCATTGAACAGTTCGATACCCACGCCATCATCTGCGGTCGCCTCGACACGCGAATCGGTCAGGTCCAGCACACTGTGGGCACTGGCCGAGGCACCGCGGGTGCTGCCGGTGATGTGACTGTTGACGACCGTGACGCTGGAACCATTGGTGGCGCCCAGGGAACGGGCCGCTGCCAGCCCGGTTCCGTTGTTGTGGGTAATGTTGCTGTTGGTGATCAGCACGTTGCTGCCCGTGACATGAACCCCGGCCCTTGCCGAATCCCGCGCAACGACGTCCGAACCATCGATGCGGATGTCGGAGTTGATTGCGGCAATGTCCCGGGTGCTGCTGCCGGCATTGACAATCAGGGTTGCGGAATTGGCAGTGATTTGCAGGGTGGGCACTCCCAGAACCGTCAGGCGGGAACCTGCACGCAATTCAAAAGTGTCAGGGCGCGGGCCAGGCCCCGCCATTTCATCCGGGCCGGTCACGACACGCGCTTCGGACAGCTGCGCCATGAGCATCAGCAGCGTGACGGCCTTGGCCTTGAAGGCAAGGCTTAAGGGAGTTGGTTTGAAATTGAATGGAGCTGACATCTTTACGGACCTCTGGGTTGGCGTTCCTTTACGGAAAAAAACTGGCCGGTTCCGAAAAGCGTGTGGACCCTGCCAATCAAGCGGCGCCCAAGGTACCCAGAGCTGTTCCCAACATCTGTAGGACTAATCCCAAGGTGCTGTGCTGAAAGTGAATGCAGTTTGTAGTCGACCCAACGGCAAAAATGCCAAAGAGGAGCAAGGCTCCTCTTTGGCATTAGGGCTCAAACAAGTATCAAGGAAGCGGGACGGCAGTACCGTCGCAGAAAAAGCCATTCGTTCCACCTATCCGAACCCCGCGAACAAGAGGATGCGCTTCATCGGAAGGTAATGGTCCTTCGGGCAGGTTGATGGTGTACCAGATCCGCGCGGAGCCGGCCAGCCTTGCACCCGAGTGGGGCTGGATGGGTTTGTAGATGGTCTCATAGGGCCCCAGGAGCAACTCGAACCCAGAATTGATCATGGCTTGCGTGAGCGGTATGGAGTCCACACGACCCACTGCTGCCGGGACCGCTACCATTCCTGCATTGTCGCTGTAGCCCTGCCAGTGCAGCGTAACCACCATCCTCAGTTCAAAGTGCTCCGAAGACGGGATAAACACCACAACGTTTCCGGGAGGATTTTCAGGCCTGAACGTAGTGCAGTTGATCGCCCCTGCGTCCGACAGATGTCGTACCACCGGCGGGGCAAGCTCTTTGAAGTTGGCATTCACCGTCACCGTGGTGTCAGGGGAAAACTGGCGGTTGGTGCTGGCCCCTTGGGCAATGGTGTAGAACACCGTCTTGCGGCCATTGCCATGACGCTCAATGAAGCTCCACGGGATTGAGAGCGGAATCACCTGGCCAGCCGAGGCGCCAGTCACCGGTTGGGTAGCAACGAGTTCGCCCGAATAATAAAGGCGGATCGTAAAGTCGCTGGCATCCGGTGTGGGTGCCGTACTCCATAACGTTACCCGAGCAATTGCAGGCCGGTTGGCGTGGTCGCGCTCCAGTTCGTCGTCGGGGCCCTCGGTACCGGTTGCGTCCACCCCGTTCACGACTACGGGCAGCAGGTCATCGTTGATCGGGTCCGGGCCAATGGGAGTGGGGCCGACAACAAACAGGTCCAGGTTGACGGTGGTGGTCGGTGTCGCCGGGTTGTTGACAGACCGCCGCCGCACCACATAGGAAACGGTCAACGGCAATAGCCCTCGAGTGGCGCCATACAGGATTTCCAGCACCCTGTACGGAACGTAAACCTCCGCCGGGAAACGGCTGTTGCCCAGTGGCTGGGCCTCCAAGTTAACGGTGGTGATGCTTGTCCTCAATGTGACGAGGAATTCATCTCCATCGACGCCGCGCAGAAAGTTCGTATATTCAGGAATACGCACGATCATGCCGCCGTCCAGCGCAACGTCCGCCCGATCAATCAATACATCGCCGGGGGGTGAGGTTCGGCCAACCAGGGGGGCCAGCAGGTTCTCGGGCGCAGGAAACAGGCCCACGTCCATCTCGTAGGCAGTCGAAAGCCGCGCCCAATTCCCTGCCGCGTCGAACAACTCATACCGCAAATTGCGCAGGCCATCCGGATTGGCGTCAACCACGGATAATGGCAATGGAAAGCTCAGGTCCGCAGGCAGATTCCAGCGTGGCGAAGGATCGGGCGGGTTGGGTGCATAGGGCGTATCGGAGCCATTATAGTAAAGATACGCCCAATCGCCGTCTGCCCAACCATGCGCCACATAATCCGGGATCGTAAACACTGCAGACTCATTGGGCTTGCTTTCAAAGTAGTCGCGGTCGGCAGGTGTCGGCAGGTCGGCAGGCGGAATCGGCGCCGGCGGTGCATCGGGGGAAATGGCATACGGTGGTGTCAGGTCAACGACAACGGTCTGCGGATCTGATTCGGAATAGTTGTCAACGCCACGTACGTTAATTCCGTACTTGATTTGGTACCGCCCCGCGGGCCGCCGACCTTGAGCAATGTTCACCGGTGTCTCAGGCCCTGGGCAACAACGGTGAAATTATAAATGGGCGTGCCCCACTCGGTGTCATCGAAATTTTTCCACCAAACAGTGACAATATCGTCAAGCGTCGGATGGGTATCGGCGTCAGGCCATAGTGGAATAGAGAAATTCAAATTCTCACGCAGGTTGTACTCCCGTGAAAGCAATCCAGGGTACCCAGGCACCTCACCTTCAAGACGACCATCAGGCAAGTAGTCAGCCGTATTGGCACTTCGATTCTTTGCATAGTTACGGATAAAGTCGAGCGTGTCCTTTTTCATTACGTGTCTCCAGATATTAAGACGAATTACATCTCACCCACACTTCCCTACCATTGACGTAGCCGTTCGCGTCGCGAGACAAAGCGCTTGCACGCCTATCACACGCCGACTATTCCCTGCACAACAACAAATACACCCAGTCCTTTAATCTTTGACCAACGTTGCCTTTCCATCACTAGTGCAACTAATGACATCCCCGGGTTTACAAAACCCACCCGTTGGAAAGGTCAGGTCGACACGGATATGTCCGCTCCCCTTGACGTCTGGCCGGGAGTCACCCACCTTGCCCAGGTTGCGCCACACTTCGAAACTGGCGACAGCTGAACCGTATTCGCGCATAGGCTCCAAGGTCCGGTCGAACGGTTCCACCACAACTTTAATACCGTTATCAATATGGGGTTGCAGCACCTGGATGGTTTCTTCGTATTCAGTGCCAGCAATAGGATCAACCCAGTTATTACGCGCATAGCCTTGCCAGTGAAAACGCACCTCGTCGTTAAGTTGCAGGCCGATATTGCCCGGAATCAACCAATGCACGCCATATAAAGGCGAAGGCGAAGAACAACAGGTCACATACTCGCTAGTCAGGGTGTGCTGAACTTGCGGAGGAGTAAAATCAATCAGCGCCGTCACATCGACATTCACAAAAGTTGGCGGCGACTGTTGTTCGTTGACCCCATTACTGGTGAGGTAATGGACCGGCAGACGTGGATTGACCGTCCCCTCGATCAGATTCCAGGGAATATCGGTAAACCACACCAACTGCCCTCCTACCTCCCCCAACTGCACGGGATGGCTGGCCACCGGGCCAACACCGTTCCAGAACAGACTGAGCAATTGACCCGCAACCGGATCTGCAAACAAAGGAACATATGCCTGGGCAGCCAGCCCACGATCCAGATGATTGAGCTGATTGGGAGTCTTGGAGCCGCGCCCTATCACCGTGACGCTGGCCAGGGTCGGGTTAAGCAATGCGGGCGCATTGGGATGGTCCTGGCCGGCAATCGTCAGGTCGACATTGAACCGTTCCGATAAGGAACGAAATGGAGGCAGGGCTCCGCGAATGATTTCGTAGCGCACCACCGCCGCTTCGGGAACCGGTACAGGCGCAGGCCCCCTGAGGGTCAGCCATGGAATTTCCACATCACAAGGGAAGCCCAGTACCGGCTGCGGGACTGTCGGACGGGCATTCCAATAGGCGATTACCTGGTCCCCCGGCGCCCAATCGTCGTAGGCGGGGTCAATGCGCATGAACACGCCACGACGTGCATCATCGCGCTTGATCAGGCCGTCGTCGTATGCCGGTGGCCGAATTTGCGGACGCGGCAAGTTGCTCGGCAACGGCGTCAGTGCCAGCTGAAACAGCAGTCCGGCACTCTGGCTGCTGAAATTGCCTGCCTCGTCAAAAATGCGGTAGAAAATATAGGCGTCACCGTTGTTCAACCTGCGAAAAATATCGGGGTCCACGTAAGCAACCAGCGGGTCTGAGGCTAACGCGATCACGTACTCGGCGTCCGCCGCGCTTAGCGGCGGGTTATCCCGGTTGGACAGGTAGAATTCAATCCGGTCCCTGTCCGAGCGCACGGTGTAGAACGGAATATTGAACGCCATCGGCACGTTATCGAGCAGGTATTGCTCATCGACGTTCGGGGTCGGGGCAACTACAAAATCCACAGTATCCAGAGGGTTCAGTAACTCAGGCGAATCCAGATCGATGGTGAGTGTTCTCCTGGGATTCAGCACACTGACGCCGCCAAAGGAGTCCTGAACCGTGTAGTAGAGTTGCGCGGTGCCGGAGCCCTCGTCAGTCAATCGTGACAGGGGCACCTCCAGTGAGATCACCGCTGGCAAAGGGGGTGGCGGGCCAAACACCTGCCGCGAATCAACCACCTCATCGACACCCGCCCACACCCAGCGGAGGCGCACGATGTGCGGCTCATCCAGCAGCGGCTCGGGTCGCGGGTTCCACATCGGAATGTTGACCTGCAGCGGGCCCTGCAGGCGCGAGCGCGGGATCACGCCCCGGGGGTCACCACTGTCGACGCCGGGTATGTCCATCGGGTCCAGCAACACAGTGCCCCCATCGTCCGCGCCCAAGGGTTTGATCAGGTAAGTGGATTCAGAGACGTCAGACATGGGTTTAATCCTCAACACGGTGGACAGTGGCCTGCCGGCAGGCGGCGTGTGTATACCAAGTGGCGTTGAGAGAATTAAGCGCCCGATTCCTTCGTCCGGATACTGTCAGAATTAACAGGTAGACCCCTCCATTCGTCGCTTTTGCTCGGCCTTGCTGCCAGGGCGGTTACTGAGCAGCGCTTGACGAAATTTCCTACTTGGTGTTTCCTGAAACCGGTTTCAGCAATTGGTTTCGCCTTGGAACCCAGATAAATCCAATAAGAAAGGCCCGCCGCCGTGACTACTTTTTCCGCCGCCCAACGCAGCCGCGTGACCATGCTGGACGTCGCCGAGCGCGCCGGTGTGTCCAAGGCCAGCGTGTCGCGCTTTATCGGCGACGACCGTGCCCTGCTCTCCGATGCCATCGCCCTGCGCATCGAGCAGGCCATCGATGAGCTGGGCTATCGCCCCAACCAGATGGCCCGCGGCCTGAAACGCGGGCGCACCCGCCTGATCGGCATGCTGGTAGCCGATATCCGCAACCCCTATTCGATTGCCGTGATGCATGGCGTGGAAACCGCCTGCCGCCAGCACGGCTACAGCCTGGTGGTGTGCAACACCGACCGCGATGACGAGCAGGAGCGCCAGCACCTGGCGGCCCTGCGTGCCTACAATATCGAAGGGCTGATCGTGAATACCCTCGGCCATCACCTGGACCAATTGCTGGAACTGCAACGGGAAATGCCCCTGGTGCTGGTGGACCGCAAGGTCGAACCGCTGCACAGCGACCTGGTAGGGCTGGACAACCCGGTGGCGGTGCGCATGGCCGTGGAGCATCTGGAACAGCAAGGCTATCGCGACCTGCTGTTGGTGACTGAAGCCACCGACGGCACCAGCTCGCGGCTTGAGCGCCTGGACAGTTTCAAGGCGGAGATGACCAACCGTCCGACGTTGACCGGCGCCGTACTGGAGTTGGATGGCGAACTGGAACAGCGTCTGCAAAAGTTTCTAGGCAAATCCGGCCCCAAGGCGTTGTTCTGCGCCAACGGAATCGCGGCACTGGCGTGTACCCGCGCGTTGAAAAATCTAGGCTGCGACCTGTTTGATGACGTGGGCCTGATCGCCCTGGATGACCTCGACTGGTACCCGCTGGTGGGCAACGGCATCACCGCCCTCGCCCAGCCCACCGAGGCCATTGGCGCCAGTGCGTTTGACTGTTTACTCAAGCGTTTGCGCGGCGATAGCCAGCCCCCACGCACCCTGGATTTCTTGCCACAACTGATTATCCGGGGCTCGACCCAATCCCTTGTGGGAGCTGGCTTGCCTGCGATAACGGTTTCTCCGGCGAAGCAGTAGGCGGCTGACCGCCGCCATCGCAGGCAAGCCAGCTCCCACACGTTTATTTTGCGAATAAAAATGAAACCGGTTTCAGAGGTCCACAACAATGCATAAATACCCCGTCTCCATCAGCCTTTCCAGTTACGGCGCCGACCTGGTCCGCCAGCAAGGCCAGTTGAGTTTCGTCGAGGTGCTGGCTGCCGCCGGCGCGCAACGCATCGAATGGCGCGAAGAGCTGCTGACCACCGAACAACCCCATGAGCTGGCGCAAGCTGCAGCCGATCAAGGCCTGGAGTGCGTGTTCTCATCGCCCCTGGAACTCTGGGTGGCCGGTCGCTCACAGCCCAATGCCGAACTGGCCGTCACCCTCGACCGCGCCCAGGCATTCGGCGCCCGCTGGCTGAAAGTCTCCCTGGGCTATTTCACCGACACCAACGACCTCGACAGCTTGAGCGCCATGCTCAACCGGCATCCGGTCAAGCTGCTGGTGGAAAACGACCAGACCCTGCACGGCGGGCGCATCGAGCCGATGCAGCGCTTTTTCAACGAAATCGAGCGGTTGGCGGTGCCGGTGAAAATGACCTTCGATATCGGTAACTGGCAATGGCAGGACCAGTCGGCGACCACCGCTGCACGCCTGCTGGGCCGCCACGTGGATTACCTGCACTGCAAGGCCGTGGCCCGCCGCGCCGACGGCAAGCTGGTGGCTTTGCCGCCGGGCGCCGCCGACCTGCATCTGTGGGAACAACTGCTCAAGCACATGACTCAAGGTATTACCCGGGCCGTGGAATTTCCGCTGCAAGGCAATGACCTGGTGCCGGTCACCGCCCAGCAGGTCGCCACCCTCGCCGTCCTCGGCCAGCCCCGCGTGGAGAACGCACATGTCTGAGATCGATATCCTGTCGTTTGGTGAAACCATGGCGATGTTTGTCGCCGAACAGACCGGCGACCTGGCCCAGGTTGCCCAGTTTCACAAGCGTATTGCCGGCGCCGACAGCAACGTCGCCATCGGCCTGTCACGCCTGGGCTTCAACGTCGCATGGCTGAGCCGCGTGGGTGCCGATTCCCTCGGGCGCTTCGTGGTGGACACCTTGCAGAACGAAGGCCTGGACTGCACCCATGTGGCGGTGGACCCGCTGCACCCCACGGGCTTTCAACTCAAGTCCCGCGAGGAAGCCGGCGATGATCCGCAGGTGGAGTACTTCCGCCGTGGCTCGGCCGCCAGCCATCTGTCGGTCGAGGCGATCAAGCCTGAGCTGTTGCAAGCCCGGCACCTGCACGCCACCGGCATTCCGCCGGCGCTGTCGGACGCCACCCGCGACCTGTCGCGCCAGTTGATGACGCAAATGCGCGAGGCCGGGCGCAGCGTGTCCTTCGACCCGAACCTGCGCCCGTCCCTGTGGGCGAACGAGCAACGCATGATCAGCGAAATCAACGCCCTCGCCTGCCTGGCTGACTGGGTGTTGCCGGGCTTGGGCGAAGGCCGCTTGCTCACCGGTTTTGAAGACCCGGCCGACATCGCCGCGTTTTACCTGGACCAGGGCGTGGAAGCCGTGGCCATCAAGCTCGGGCCCCACGGCGCGTATTACCGCACCCAACTGGACCAGGGGTTTGTCGCCGCCGTGCCAGTGGCCAAGGTGGTCGACACGGTCGGCGCCGGCGATGGGTTTGCCGTGGGCATGATCAGCGCGCTCCTGGAAAACCTGAGCTTCAGCGAAGCCGTGCAGCGCGGCAACTGGATCGGCAGCCGCGCGGTGCAGAGCCGTGGCGACATGGAAGGCTTGCCGTTCAGGACCGATCTGCCCCACACCCAGAAAGCCGGTTAATCAGCATCACCGAGTTACCTGTTGCCACAACTACAACAAGCTCAGGAGCAACCTTATGGAACCGTTGAAACTCGCCACCCGCCGTTGGTGGTACATCATGCCCATCGTGTTTATCACCTACAGCCTGGCGTACCTGGACCGCGCCAACTACGGCTTTGCCGCCGCCTCCGGGATGGCCGAAGACCTGATGATCACCCCGGGCATGTCGTCATTGCTCGGCGCGCTGTTCTTCCTCGGCTACTTTTTCTTCCAGGTGCCCGGTGCGATCTACGCGCAGAAACGCAGCGTGAAGAAGCTGATTTTCGTCAGCCTGATCCTGTGGGGCGGCCTGGCCACCCTGACCGGCATGGTGTCCAACGCCTACATGCTGATCGTGATCCGCTTCATGCTCGGGGTGGTCGAAGCCGCCGTGATGCCGGCGATGCTGGTGTACCTGTGCCACTGGTTCACCCGCGCGGAACGCTCGCGGGCCAACACCTTCCTGATCCTCGGCAACCCGGTGACCATGATGTGGATGTCGGTGGTCTCGGGCTACCTGGTACAGCATTTCAGCTGGCGCTGGATGTTTATCATCGAAGGTTTGCCGGCGGTGCTGTGGGCGTTTATCTGGTGGAAGCTGGCGGATGAAAAACCCGCAGACGCCAAATGGCTGAGCGCCCAGCATAAAAAAGACCTGGAAACCGCCCTCGCCGAAGAACAAGTGGGCATCAAGGCGGTAAAGAACTACGCCGAGGCCTTTCGCTCACCCAAGGTGATCATCCTGGCGCTGCAGTTTTTCTGCTGGAGCATTGGCGTGTATGGCTTCGTGCTGTGGCTGCCGTCGATCCTCAAGGCCGGCCTGAAAATGGACATGGTCGAGGCTGGCTGGCTGTCGGCGCTGCCGTACCTGGCGGCGGTGATCGGCATGCTGGCGGTGTCCTGGGGCTCGGACAAACTGCAAAAACGTAAACGTTTTGTGTGGCCACCGTTGCTGATCGCCTCCATCGCGTTTTATGCGTCCTACGTGCTCGGCGCCGAACACTTCTGGTGGTCGTACACCCTGCTGGTGATCGCCGGGGCCTGTATGTACGCGCCTTACGGGCCGTTTTTCGCAATCGTCCCGGAAATCCTCCCGGCCAACGTCGCCGGCGGCGCCATGGCGCTGATCAACAGCATGGGCGCCCTCGGTTCGTTCGGCGGTTCGTACCTGGTGGGCTACCTCAACAGCAGCACCGGATCGCCCGGCGCCTCGTACTTGCTGATGAGTGGTGCGCTGCTGGTGTCGGTGGTGTTGACGATCTTTCTCAAGCCCGGCGCCAGCGACCGCGAACGCGCCCCGCTGCAATCCCTTGAATTGAAGGTAAAGACCTGATGAAAAAGTCTGTCGTGCTCTACAAGAAACTCTCTGCACCGCTGATGGCCCGTCTGCATGAACAGGCCGAGGTCACGCTTATTGAATCGCTGGATGAAAGCGGCCTGGCCAAACTGCGTGAAGCCTTGCCGACCGCTCAGGGCTTGCTCGGTGCCAGCCTGCGCCTGGATGCCAAACTGCTGGATCTGGCGCCAAACCTTGAGGCGGTGGCCAGCGTGTCGGTCGGTGTCGACAACTACGATATCGACTACCTGACCGAGCGCGGCATCCTGCTCAGCAATACCCCCGACGTACTGACCGAAACCACCGCCGATACCGGCTTCGCCCTGATACTGGCGACCGCCCGGCGAGTGGTGGAGCTGTCCAATATGGTGCGCGCCGGCAACTGGAACCAGAACATCGGCCCGCTGCATTTCGGCAGCGACGTGCATGGCAAGACCCTGGGCATTATCGGCATGGGCCGGATAGGTGAAGCATTGGCCCAGCGTGGGCACTTCGGGTTCGGCATGCCGGTGATCTACCACAGCCACTCGCCAAAACCTGCGGTGGAGGCGCGGTTTGACGCGCAATACCGCAGCCTGCCGGACCTGCTCCGGGAAGCCGACTTTGTGTGCCTGACCTTGCCGCTGACGGCTGAAACCGAAGGTTTGATTGGCGCTGAAGAGTTCGCGCTGATGGGCCCGGAGACGATCTTTATCAACATCTCCCGGGGCAAGGTGGTGGACGAGCCGGCGCTGATTGAGGCGTTGCAACAGCGCACGATTCGTGCGGCGGGGCTGGATGTGTTTGTGCGGGAGCCACTGCAGCATGATTCGCCGTTGTTGCGTTTGAACAATGTGGTGGCGACGCCGCACATTGGTTCAGCGACTCATGAGACGCGGGAGGCGATGGCCAAGTGTGCGGTGGACAATCTGCTGGCGGCGCTGGCGGGTGAGAAGCCGAAGAACCTGGTGAACCCAGCCGCCTGGAAACACTGATTCCTGAAGCACCACAGAAGCCAATGTGGGAGCGGCGGTGCGACGATTCGACTTGCTCGCGAAGGCGGTGTGTCAGCCACCGAATGCATCAACTGACACACCGCTTTCGCGAGCAAGCCCGCTCCCACATTTTTGATCGTATTTCAGGTCAGATGACGAAGCGCGCCACCATCCCGTTCAAATCCACTGCCAGGCGCGACAGTTCGTGACTGGCGGCTGAGGTCTGATTGGCGCCCGCCGCCGACTGCGTCGCCAGGTCGCGGATGTTCACCAGGTTGCGATCCACTTCGCGGGACACCTGAGCCTGTTCTTCCGAGGCACTGGCGATCACCAGGTTGCGCTCGTTGATCAGGCTGATGGACTGGGTGATCTGCTCCAAGGCCACACCGGCAGCCCGCGCCATTTCCAGGGTGCTTTGGGTGCGCTGGTTGCTCTGCTGCATGGACTGCACCGCTTCACCCGTACCGCTCTGGATGCCGGCGACCATTTTCTCGATTTCCTGGGTCGACTGCGCCGTGCGATGGGCCAGGGCCCGCACTTCGTCCGCCACCACCGCAAAACCACGCCCGGCTTCACCGGCACGCGCCGCTTCAATCGCCGCGTTGAGGGCCAGCAGGTTGGTCTGCTCGGCAATCGCGCGAATCACGTCCAGCACCTTGCCAATGTCACGGCCCTGGGTGGCCAGGCCTTCGATCAGCACCGAGGTGTTTTGCACGTCCTGGGTCATGGTCTGGATCGCGCCGACGGTTTCCACCACTCGGTCGCGCCCTTCCCGCGCAGCCTGGTTGGACTGGCTGGACGCCTCGGAGGTGGACACCGCGTTGCGCGCCACTTCTTCCACGGCGGCCGTCATTTCGTTGACCGCGGTGGCGGCCTGGTCGATTTCGTTGTTTTGCTGTTGCAGGCCTTTGGAGGCTTCTTCGGTGACGGCGCTGAGCTCTTCAGCGGCGGAGGCCAACTGCGTGGCTGAGCCGGCGATGTGCTGGATGGTCTGGCGCAGGTTGTTCTGCATCGCGGCCAGGGCGCCGAGCAGGCGGGCCGGTTCGTCCTTGCCGTCGACTTCGATGGGTTTGCTCAGGTTGCCGCCGGCGATGGATTCGGCAGCACTGACCGCCTTTTGCAGCGGAGCGACAATGCTGCGGGTCAGCAGCCAGGCCAGCAACACCGTCATCAAGGCTGCCACCACGGCGACGATGATGATCCCGGTCACAGCCTGGGAATAACTGCCTTCGGCGGCGACGTTGGCCTGATCGGCCCCGGCGCTGTTGATGGCGATCAGTTTATTCAACTGCTCGCCCATCAGGTCGGTGCCGTCCTTGATCCGGGTATTGATCAGGGTACGCATCTCCTCGACCTTGTTTTGCTGCGACAGCGACATCATCTCGGCCTGGGCGGTCAGGTAGCTGTCGAGGGTCGCGGAAAAGGCTTTGTAGACGCTGGCCTCTTCGCCCTCGGCAGGCAAGGCCGAATAGGCGGCCTGGGCCACCTTGACCTTGTCCACCAGAATGGCCGAGCGCTCCTTGGCGTCCTGCACGGCGGCCGGCTCGCGGTTGATCAGAATGCGGAAGGACAGGATGCGCAGGCGCAACACGTTTTCGGTAATGTTGCCAAGGTACTTCACGCTGGGTAACTGGTTGGTTCCCATGTCGACCGAGGCCTGGCGGATCAGCGTCATGCGATTGACCGCAAACACCCCCAGGATAACCACAAGCAACGCAATGAACGCAAAACCAAGGAAAGCTCGGGGGGCAATATTCAGGTTACGGAGGGACATAGGTGCGCTCTCAGAAGTAGTGGCTGCGCGCGTCCCTGCCGCGACACGGTCAGTCAGCGTCAACGCGCTGCTCTGACCTTACGGCGCCACTGTTTTAATAGGTATGTGGTGCCTACAACGTTATCGGCCGGCTTGAGGATTTAATGGGGGATGTTTCGAAATATTTTTTCACACTTCTGACAACTGGCACTTTCTGGCATCCTGCGCCTCCTTTTTCCTACCCGGGCCCGTATTTTGTCTGACACTCAAACCCCTCGCCCCCGTTATAAATCCGACCTGATCTACGGCCTCGACGACCGTCCGCACTTCAGCGCGGCGATATTTGCCGCCCTGCAGCACGTGCTGGCCAGCTTTGTCGGGATCATCACCCCGACGCTGATCGTCGGCGGCGTGCTGGGCCTGGAAAGCGAAGTGCCGTACCTGGTCAGCATGGCGTTGTTTGTGTCCGGGCTCGGCACCTTTGTGCAGGCCCGCAAGTTCGGCCCGGTGGGTTCGGGCCTGCTGTGCCTGCAAGGCACCAGTTTTTCGTTTATCAGCGTGATCCTCAGTGCCGGCTTCATGGTCAAGGCCCGGGGCGGCGGCACCGATGAGATCCTGTCGACGATCTTCGGCATCTGCTTTTTCGCGGCGTTTATCGAAGTGGTGCTCAGCCAGTTCATCGGCAAGCTGCGCAAGCTGATCACCCCGGTGGTCACCGGCACCATCATTACCTTGATGGGTTTGTCGCTGATCAAGGTGGCCGTCACCGACATGGCCGGCGGTTATGGCGCCAGCGACCTGGGCGCCGCCGGCAACATGGGCCTGGCGGCCCTGGTGCTGCTGACCATCGTGGTGCTCAACCGCTTCAACAACCCGTTCCTGCGCCTGGGTTCGATCGTGATCGGCCTGACCCTGGGTTTTGTGGTGGCCTGGTGGATGGGCCGCGTCGACCTGGGCGCCCTGCCCCAGCTGCCACTGATCAGCGTACCGGTGCCGTTCAAGTACGGTTTTTCGTTCGACTGGGTGGCGTTTATCCCGGTGGCGGTGATCTTCCTGATTTCGCCCCTGGAAGCCGCCGGTGACCTGACCGCCAACTCGATGATCTCGCAACAGCCGGTCAAGGGCCCGCTGTACATCAAGCGCATCAAGTCCGGCCTGCTGGCCGACGGCCTCAACTCGGTGATGGCGGCCACCTTCAACAGCTTGCCGATGGTGACCTTCGCCCAGAACAACGGGGTGATCCAGTTGACCGGCGTGGCCAGCCGTTATGTGGCGTACTTCATTGCCGGGCTGCTGGTGCTGCTGGGGCTGTTCCCGATGATCGGCGCGGTGTTGCAACTGATGCCCAAGCCGGTACTCGGTGGCGCCACGCTGATCATGTTCGGCACCGTGGCCGTGGCCGGGATCAAGATCCTCGCCGAAGCCGGGCTGCACCGGCGCAATGTGCTGATCGTGGCGATCTCCCTGGGCATGGGCCTGGGTGTGGCAGCAGTGCCGGAAGTACTGCGCGAGCTGCCCAAGGCACTGCACAACATCTTCGAGTCGCCAATCACCGTGGGGGCGTTCTGCGCTATCGTGCTGAACATCTTCCTGCCTGAGGAGTTCATAGAACTGGAAGAAGATGAATTTGATCCGGAAGCCTCCACCCTCAAAGTGATGCAGGACCCGGACGTCACGAAATAGGAGAACCCGTTTTATGCGCAAGCTCATGGTTTTGTCACTGCTGCTACTCACCCTGAGCGCGTGCGCGCTGTTCCCCAACCGCGACCCGGTGAACATCAACGTGGTGGGCATCGAGCCGCTGCAGAGCCAGGACCTGGAAGTGCGTTTCGCGGTGAAGCTGCGGATACAAAATCCGAATGAAACCGCGATCGACTACAGCGGCGTGGCCCTGGACCTGGAGGTCAATGGCCGGCCGCTGGCGTCCGGGGTGAGTGACCAGGGTGGCTCGATCCCACGCTTTTCGGAGACGGTGCTGACGGTGCCGGTGAGCGTTTCGGCGTTTTCCGTGTTGCGCCAGACCCTTGGCTTGAGCCAGACCCAGAGTTTGAATAACCTGCCGTACGTGTTGCGCGGGAAACTCGCAGGTGGCCTGTTCGGCACCATGCGCTTTGTGGATCGCGGGACCCTGGACTTTCCCAACACTGCCACTTGGTAACGACATGGATGCGCAACCTACGCTGTATACCGAACGGCTGATCCTGCGGCCGTTGACGCTGGAGGATGCCGAGGGTGTCCAGCAGCAATTTCCGCACTGGGAAGTGGTGCGTTACCTGAATGCCCTGGTGCCCTGGCCGTACCCGGCGGACGGTGCGCGCAGCTATCTGGAGCATGTTGCATTGCCGGCGATGGCCCGGGGTGAGGAGTGGCATTGGTCGATCCGCCTGAAAAGCGCGCCTGGGGTGTTGATTGGTAATGTCAGCCTGATGGATGAGGTGGACAACAACCGCGGTTTTTGGCTCGCGCCGCAGTGGCAGGGCCAGGGGTTGATGGCCGAGGCCAGTGCGGCGGTGACTGAGTATTGGTTTGAGGTGCTGGAGCGGCCTGTGATGCGCGTGCCCAAGGCGGCGCCGAACGTGGCGTCTCGCAGGATTTCCGAGCGGACGGGGATGCGGTTGGTCAGGACGGATGAAGGGCAGTTTGTCGCGGGGAGTTTGCCCAAGGATATCTGGGAGATTACCCGGGAGGAATGGCTGGGGAGTCGGCGGGGCTGAGGTGGGTTTTGGGTGTATATCCGTTATTTGGGTAACGGCTGATATGGGTTCCGCTCTTACAGCGGCTCACTTTTGAAAAGCGCAAAAGTAAG
>NZ_AKVH01000059.1:0-30363 GCF_000278565.1 Pseudomonas sp. Ag1 | reverse complement strand
CGCCCGATCCCGTGAAGCTGGCGGGCGGGCTGAACGGATACCAGTACGTGCCCAACCCTACGGGGTGGGTGGATCCGTTGGGATTAGTTTGTACACCTGGGCAGTGCCCGGGCTCAACAAATAACACAGCAGTTAGCAAAGTCCCTGGAGGGGGATTAGCCGCGCATGAAGCAGCTGGGGGTCATCTAATTGAAAGGCACGTCGGTCAGACAACGGCGCAGCTAGCTTCAAGGCTTGTAGCAGAGCCAAATATTCCAGCTGCATCCACGTTTCAGAATCTAACGACTGCCGAGTCAGTCGTATCTAGGAGCTTGGCATCTCATAATCAACAAATACATACATTCCTAAGCGGGAGTACTGACAAACTTATTATTCGAGACAGACATCAAAAACCCGTAGGATTAAGCCTCATAAGAGGTTCAAGCCAGACCATCCCGGTCTACAAGTTATTACTGGTTTTAAAAAGAGATCGAACAATGGCCGATGGCTATCTGATACTGACAGGCTACCCAATACCATGAGCACTGCACTAACAGCGTTGCAACAGTTTTTTGGTGGCTACTTCAACCAGGACTGGGTCTACGACCACGACTCTGCAGACGAGGTCATTGACTCGTTTATAAAAGAGTCAGACCCCGAGGCAATATGCAAAGTAAGGCAGGAAATCATTGAGCTCTTAGCCAATCAAAATACAGAGATAGACCTCCAAAAAAACCTTCTTTATGAACAGTACTGTTACTACCACTATCCCCACGAGTGGCCATCAGGACGATTGTGGCTTGAACATGTCATAGAAAAGCTCGACAAAGCACTAAGCGGAGGGATGCGTGAAGGGGGATAGACTGAGCAAACAAATGAGTGGCCCTATAGCGCTATCACCCCACCTGCTGCAACCGCCCAGCCCGAAAATCCTTCGGCGACACTTCAAACTGCTTCTTGAACGAGCGACTAAAGTGCGCCGAATCCGTAAACCCCCACTTATACGCAATCGACGTAATCGACTCACTGCGCAAAAACGGGTTGGTCAGATCATCCGCACTGCGCTTCAACCGCGCCCGCTGGATATACCGGCACACGCTGTCATCCTGTTCCTCAAACAACCGGTACAAATGCCGCACCGAGATATTCAACCGACTCGCCAACCCCACCGGGCTAAGCCCTGGCTGGGTCAATGACTCATCAATCACCTTCTGCACATAGCTGCGCAGATTGCTACCCTGCAACCCGCCACAATCATCGCGCTCATCGTCTTCCTGCTCAAACGCCGACCCCAGCAGCGAGACAAACGCCGACTGCAATGCCTGCCCCTCCCCGACCGCGCCTTCGCCGTTCAGTGCGTCTTTGCACAGTTGATCCATCAACACATGCAACATACGCCCGCAGGCTTTGCTCGAGGAGATTTTGCCGAAGGTCTTGGGCTGGTTGCCGAACTGTTTGCACACCTCTGCGCGGGACAAGGACAGGGACGCGTGTTCGATGAGCCCGAACGGGGTGATGTCGATGGAGCCCACCGAGTCCATCAATAACAGTTCGCCGGGGGCAAGCTGGAAGCTCTGGCCGTTTTGGGTGATCTGGCAGTAGCCGCTGCGCTGGCTGACGAGGAAGCAGTGTTGGTCGTCATCGTGGTCGGCGCGGGCCTTGGGGCGCTTGATCAGGCCGGCGTTGGTGCGCAGGCTGGCCAGGGGCAAACCGCCGCGGGAAAAGGTGTTGATGCTGCCGATGAACAGCGAGCGGTTGAAGGCCAGTTCTGTGTCGAAGTGACCGCAAACCGCGCGCAGATCCCGGGTCCAGAGGTCCAGCCCGTCTTGCCCAATCTGTTGCATGCTCATGGTTGTTTCCACCTTGGCTTTTTGTTTTTGTCGGGCAATAGTTAACATGTTATCTATATGCGCGCAACAAGTACGTGTCTGCCAAGGTGGTTGCACTATTGATGCCAAATACTGCGGTCAGTGGGCCTGCAAGGCGCGCTGGAAACCGTTCAAGGCGTCCAGCAGCCAGGCGCGTTGAACACTGCTCAAGGCGATGTAGCGACGGAACGCCGGCATGCGGTTGACCACCTCGCTGCCGCCCATATGCTCAAGCCGCACACACCACTGGTGATCCACCAGGTCGATGCGCAGGCGCTTGAAGTCCAGCGGCATCAAGGCGCGATGCAAGGCGCTGCCCTCCTGCAATTGTGTGTGCAAAATGCCTGAAACCTCCTTGTCGCCCGACCGCTGTCGACAGCGGATTCCGGTGCGTCGAACGGCCCCGGTGTGGTGCAGTTCGAAGCTCGCCGTGCCCTGCTGCGAGGCAGGGATGCGCAGTACGAATTCGGTCATCACCAGGTGCATCAACAGCTGCGACTCGGTGCGTTCGACGATCTCCAGTTGCAGCCCGAGATTGTCCAGGGAAACCCGGGCCGTCGTCGGTCCACACACCTCATAACCGGCCAGGCCGAGGTTACGCCGCAGGTGTTCCAGCGTGACGCCGGGTCGATACCCGGCAGGCGCGCGCCGGGCGCTGAACAGCTCAGACAGTTTTTGCAGCATGGCTGATATACCCGTTGTGCGGCTGGCCCGGCTCATGGGCGAACTCCTTGGCCAACACCTCTTCCACCGAGGCGGGCTTGAATGGATTGACCTTCTGCACAACCAGCGTCCAGAACAGCGCGTACGCCGCCGTGCACCCGAGCATTACGCCAAAGGGAATGTAGATGTCGGCGGGGTTCATGCCCGGCGGGGTGATAAACCACATGCCCAGCAGGATGCCGATGCTCGACAGAATCTGCGGCAGCGGAAAGAACGGCGAACGGTAGGCGCGAGGCAGATCCGGACGGCGAATCCGCAGGATCACCACCGACAGCGTCACCAGCAGATAAGCAAAGCTCCAGGCACACACGGCCGCCAGCACCAGGTGCATGATGTTGTCGGTGTTGCCGCCCAGGTACAGCGCGTGCAGGCACGGAATCAGCATCGCCACCAGGATGCACAGCAGCGGTGTCTTGAAGCGCGGGTGCAGGTAGGTGAAGACCTTGGGCAACGCGCCGTCGACCGCCATGCCGTACAGGATCCGTGGCACACCGGCCATCAAGGTGTTGATGGTCGCAGCACCGGCAAACAGGAAGCCGATGCCCAGCCACATCGGGCCGATGCTGCCCATCACCTGCTCGGCGAATTTCGGGATGGCCATCGGCGTATCCAGCAGGTGCACGCCGCCCGCCGCGTCGATCAATACGTTTTCCACCTGGCGTTTCATGGCCGCGCCATAGATGAACATGCACGTGGCCACCCCCAGCAGCCCCAGCACCATCGCCTTGGGCATCACCTTGGCCGAGTTGCGCAGGTCCGGCGCCAGCGGCGTGACGAATTCGCAGCCGACGAACATGAACATCGCCATGCCCACCAGCGACAGGATGGTAATCAGGTCGGTACCGACCAGGGATTCACCGAACCAGCCGTCCAGCTGCACCGCCGGGGCTGCGATCAGGCCCAGCACGCCAAACACCATCAAGGTGGTCCACATGCCGAAAGTGAGGATGATCTCGGCCCGGCCAAACGCGCTGACGCCAAACGCATTGAGCACCCCGAACACAATCACGAAGCCCACTCCCAGCAACCACGAACCGCCGGCGGATTCCGCCAGGGTGTTGAGGTGCTCGAAATTCACCAGCGCCATCACGCCGGAGAGGATGGTTTCGGCGGTGCCGGCAAACACATGCACGATCAGGTACGCCGACAAGGTGCCGGTGATCGCAAAGAACCGGCCCATGCCGCAATTGATGTAGTCGTAGACCGAGCCGGTGGTGGGCAGGATCGAGGCGGCTTCGGCGAAGGTGGTCGCCTGGGCCAGCATCATCACCACCGCGATCAACATCGCCACCGCAAAGGCGCTGCCGCCGATGCCAAACCCCATGGTCGCGGTGAGGATCACCGGGCTGGCCATGATCAAGCCAATGGTGCTCGCCAGCGCGGTTGGAAAGCCCACCGTGCCGCGTTTCAAATGTTCGGTGAGCCGGTCGTTGATCGACATGGTGCAGATCCTCAAGAAGCGGATTTTTAGAAGTATTGGCACTCTGCGCCCGCCCTGGCTGATCGTCTTGCTCCTGGCTGCCGCCGGTTTTGTTGCTGCCTGCCACTGCTGCGCCACTGGCGGCCTGGGACAATTTCCTGGCACGCAGGGGAAAGACTTGGCCCGGTGGCGCTCGCCCTAATGCTCCCTCAATTCACCTTGTTGGGGACTATAACAATGCAGCACACACAACAAACCCGTCACCTGTACAGGGCCATCAGCCTGGGCATCGCGCTGATGATCATCGACTCATCGGCCCAGGCGTTCGAGCTGTATGCCGATGACGACACTCAGGTCACCGGCAACTTCCTGGCGGTGTACGGGATGTTCAACAGCCGCAAGAACTACGACGGCACCACCGGCGGTTCCACCTGGCGTGAAGGTTTTATCAAGTATGGCTTGAGCGTCGACCAGCGCTTCGGCGCCCTGGGCAGCGTGTATGGCACGGCCAACCTGGTCAGCTCGGGCACCTGGGGTGATGGCGATGCGTCGGGCGTGACCACCGGCAGCGAGCGCACCACCAAGTTCGACGAAGCCTTCGCCGGCTGGCGCTCGGGGGAACTGTTTCCGGCACTGGGCAAGGAGGGTGTGGACCTGTCGTTCGGCCGCCAGGTCATCATGCTCGGCGACGGTTTCATCATCAACGATGACGGCCCGAACTTCGGCAAGGGCGTGGATGACGGCAAGTTCAACCGGGGCGGCGCCTACTACATCGCCGCCCGGCATGCCTTCGATCAAACCGCAGTGCTACGCCTGGGTGGCAAGGACGGCGTGCATGGCAGCGTAATGTGGATCAAGTCCGACAACCGCGCCCAGGCCAACACTGAAATGGCTGCCGGCACCCTGGACTACACCGCCGCGCCCGGCACCCTGGGGTTGACCTATATCCACGGCATCAGCGTCGACGACCGTTATGCCAATGACCTGCAAAAACAGCGCGCCGGGATGAACATCTACAGCCTGCGGGGCGCCGGTAATGCCGGGATCGAGAACGCGCACTTTTCCTTTGAATACGCCTGGCAGGACAAGGACGCCGGCCCGGAAAAGGCCTGGTACACCGAAGGCGGTTATACCTTCGCCGCGCTGCCGTGGTCGCCGGACCTGACCTACCGCTACAGCCGCTATTCGAAAAACTGGGATGCGATGTTTTCGGGCTTCAACCGTGGCTACGGCACCTGGGTGCAGGGCGAGGTGGCCGGCAATTATTCGGGGCCGTTCAATACCAATACTGAGGTGCAGCATGTGGCGTTGAAGGTCAAGCCGCTGGACAGCGTCACCCTGGGCGCGCTGTTCTTCGACTACAAGACCTTGAGCAAGGGCGGCATGCTCAACCTCGATGGGCGCGAACTGGACCTGTACGCGGAGTGGGCGGTGAACGAACACCTGATCGTCACGCCACTGCTGGGTTTGTACAAGCCCAACAAGGATGAGAGCAACGGCGGCAACCAGGTGGGTGGCAATGGCACCAATCTCTATAGCCAGGTCACCGTGGCCGTGCCGTTCTAACACAGATGCAATGAGCTACCGAGATCACATGTGGGAGCGGGCTTGCTCGCGAAAGCGGTGTGTCAGTCGCCAGATGTATTGGCTGGCACTCCGCATTCGCGAGCAAGCCCGCTCCCACATTGAACCTGCTTCAGCCTTCGATAGAGGTGTTCGCCCTACGGTTGCCGCTCCTCGATCCGCGCATACGCCCCCTGGTGATAGAGCAACGGCGCACGACCAAAATCATCGAAAGCCACCACCTTGCCAATCATGATCCAGTGATCGCCACCATCCACCTGCTGGTACTTCTCGCAGTGAAACCGCGCCGAGCAATCAGCGAAGACCGGCGAACCGCCCTCTCCGGGCTCGAATTCGATTTCGGCAAAGCGATCGTCCCTGGGCCGGGCGAAGTTGTTCGACAGGTGGATCTGGTCGGCCGCCAGCACGTTGACCGCAAAATGGCTGGCCTGCTCGAACACCTCGTGGCTGTTGGAGCGTTTGTCGATGCTCCACAGCACCAGCGGCGGGTCCAGGGACACTGAGTTGAAGCTGTTGGCGGTGACACCCACTTTGCGCCCGCTGGCATCAGCGGCGGTGACCACCGTGACACCGGTGGCAAAGTTACCCAGGGCCCGGCGAAAGGCCCGTGGGTCGAAACTGTTATCAGACATGCAAGACTCCCGGACTGCATCAACGCGCAGTCCTGATGGTTGTGATGGCCGGGTCGGCGTCAAATCATGCTCGGATCAGGCTCGAGCCCCATCAGCTCACGCCCCAGGATCTGCGCGCACACGTCGTAATCGGTGTACGCATGGGCGCCGGTCATATGGGAATCGCGGAACAGACGCTGCATCTCGTTGTGCTCGAACCACGCATTGCCACCGGCGGCCTCGAACAAGCGGTCCACCGCCTGGATGCACATCTTGGTGGCGTACGCCTGGTTGGTACGCCAGAACGCCAGGGTCTCGCGGCTCGGGTAACGGTGCTGTTCGCTGTGTTCGGCGTGTTCCTGCCAGGTCTTTTCCAGGAACGCCCGGGCGGCGGCCACCTGGTGGGTCGACTCGGCCAGGCGCATCAACGCCGGAGTCGCCGCCCCCACTGCCGCGCCGGTGTAGGCACGTACGCGGGTCCTGGTTTTTTCGCGGAATACTTCGAGCATGCGCTCGGCCACGCCCAGGCTCACGGTGGAGAAACCGCTGGCGAAATACGGCCGGTACGGCGAGTAGAAAATCTTGCTGTCGGGGTACAGACCGAAGCCGGCGGACTTGCCTTCCATCATGTCCTTGGCTTTCTGGATGCGGTGTTCTGGCACCAGAACCTTGTCGATGATCAGGGTCTTGGTGCCGCTGCCTTTCATGCCGGCGGCGAACCAGTCATCGCGAATCTGATAGTCGCTGCGCGGCAGTACCGCGAAGCAATAGTCCTGGGTGCCCTCGGCGTTTTTACGGCGGAAGCCGACAATCGCCCACTCGGCATGATCGCAACCGCTGCTCCAGCCCATTTCACCGCTGAACAGCACACCGCCCTCAACTTCTTCAGTGCGGCCAAACGGCGCGATGCTGCTGCTGGCGGTGGCATTCGGGTTATCGCCCCAGACTTCCTGCTGCAACTTGGCGGGAAACAACGCCAGTTGATGGCTGTGGGTGCACAACAGGCTCATGGCCCAGGCGGTGCTGGCACAGGCGCCGGCCAGCAACGCGATGCAGTCGGCAAACTGCGGCAGGGAGATTTCCATGCCGCCAAAGGGTTTGGGTTGAAAGGCACGGTGCATGCCGATGCTCTTGAGCAGCGCAATGTTCTCGTCAGGAACCTTGCGGTCCTGCTCGGCCTGGAAGGCGTTGGCAGCGATGGTCGGCAGAATCGCCTTGAGATCTTCGAGGAGCGGGTTTGGCTTTTTCATGGACGGCCCTGCTTATTATTGGATGTCCGGCTGGCGTTCAAACTCAACGAACGGCGCTGGATGTGGGGCCAGTATGGAGCGGGCGACACCCCCGGAAAATGCACCTTCCACAGCCAAGATTGCACTTTCCACAGGCCTGGCAGCCACAGACATATCGCCCGGCAGGCACAGACAAGCCTGGCCCGGCGGCGCTGGTTACCCTCGGGCTTTTGCGAGCAGGAAAATCCCATGAGCGATATTGCGCTGCTGCCTGAAGTCCAGGCCTTCCTCCGTCGAAGCCATGCCTTGTTTATCGACGGCGGGTACGTCCAAAGCCATTCCGGCCAGGCTCTGGAAGTGATCAACCCGGCCACCGGCGAGGTGATCGCCCAGGTTGCCGATGCGGACCTGGCCGATATCGACACAGCGGTGGAATCGTCCCGGCGTGGCTTCCGGCAATGGTCCCAGGTCGCCCCAGCCATTCGCGGCAATGTGCTGCTGAAACTCGCCGACCTGCTGGAGCAACATCGCGAAGCACTGGCGCAGATCGAAACCTGCCAGTCGGGCAAGATCATCCAGATTTCCCGGGCCTTCGAGGTCGATCAGGCGGCGCACTTCCTGCGTTACTACGCCGGCTGGGCCACCAAGATCAGCGGCCAGACCCTTACCCCGTCACTGCCCTCCTTCGCCGGCGAACGCTACACCGCGTTTACCCTGCGCGAACCGGTGGGCGTGGTGGTGGGCATCGTGCCGTGGAATTTCTCGACCATGATCGCCATCTGGAAACTCGCCTCGGCGCTGGTGACCGGCTGCAGTATCATCATCAAGCCCAGCGAGTTCACCCCGCTGACCATCCTGCGCATCGCCGAACTGGCCATCGACGCCGGCCTGCCGGCGGGCGTGCTGAACGTGTTGACCGGTGGCGGCCACGTGGGCAAAGGCCTGGTGGAGCACCCGGGCACCGACAAGGTCTCGTTTACCGGCTCGGTGCCCACCGGCATCGCCGTGGGCCGCAGTGCCATGGGCGCCGGGTTGACCCGGGCGACCCTGGAACTGGGCGGCAAAAACTCCGCCGGGTTCCTGCGGGATGTGGACCTCGACAAAGCGGTCAACGGCATCATCGAAGCCGGCTTCCTGCACTCCGGGCAAATCTGCGCGGCCGCCGAACGCTTCTTCGCCCACCGCTCGCAGATCGAGCCGATCATGGACAAACTGGCGCAACGCCTGGGCCGGTTGAACATCGGCTCGCCGCTGGACGAGCGCACCGAATTCGGCCCGGTGACCAACCGCCAGCACCAACAGAAACTCGAATGGTTTTTCGCCAAGGCCCGGGCCGAGAACAATACGATTGTCCACGGCGGCAAGCTGATCGACGGACCGGGGTGCTATGTGGAGCCCACCGTGATTCTCGCCAACACGATCCACGACACCCTGCTCAACGAAGAGACCTTCGGCCCGATCGCCACGTTTTTCCCCTACGACACCGAGGATGAGCTGCTGGAACTGATGAACAACACGCCTTACGGCCTGAGCGCCAGTCTCTGGACCAATGATCTGAGCAAGGCCCTGCGCATGGTGCCGGCGATCAACGCGGGGACGGTGTGGGTGAACATGCACACGATGCTCGACCCGGCGGTGCCGTTTGGCGGCAACAAGTCTTCGGGGGTGGGACGGGAGTTTGGCGGGGCGTTCATCGAGGATTACACCGAGCTCAAGTCGGTGATGATTCGCTACTGATAAACCGGGCGACCGATCGTTCCCACGCTCCGCGTGGGAATGCATACCGTGACGCTCCGCGTCACCACTGCGCAAGGCTTCCATTGTGCATTGCCAGCGGGACGCGGAGCGTCCGAGGCGGCATTCCCACGCAGAGCGTGGGAACGATCAGCGTGGGAGTGATCGCGAGCCTGCTGACAAACCCGCTCTCCTGACCAACCGCTCCCACACTGGATTTATGTTGCCAGTTGGATTTCGGATGTGATCAGGCCACCGGACACTCCCGGTTCAGCGCCTCATCCACCAACAACTGCGCCATCTCCACCAATTGCACCACTGCCAACACTTGCTTGCGGCTGGCCCCATCAAGATGCTCGGCACAGTCATAGGCGCTGACAGCCGCCGATTCAAGAATCTCGCTGGCATTACACAAGGCGACTTCGGTGCTGAGGCCGGCACGTACGGAGAATAGTTTGTTGGAGGACGGAGGCGAAGCGGCAGGTTCTGAATTGAGGTCGTAGTGCTTGAATGCGCGCTGGGCAGCATCGTGGAATTTCTGGTCGTTCAAGTAATGCGGCGGGTTGGGCGAGACCTTTTTCATGGTGAAGCTCCTCTATGAGTAAGCACCTCCACGCTCGCTACCACACGATTAAGGAGGCGACTGTACACGGGGTGGTAGACCGGTCATAGAAACCCGGCAGGCCGAAGCCTCCCATGCACAGCCGCCACAAAGCAGCCCGCACAAAAAAACGCCCTTGAGCGTTTTGGGATCTATGAAATAGCCGGGCTACCACACCCGTTCGCTGAATTGGCAGCGACCCGCGAAGGTTAGCGGCGAGAAGGTCTGGAAGCAACCTGAAATCTATGTGGGAACGGTCTGCGTAGGAACGGGCGATACCGCTGCCGGCGTATGCCCATTGTTGATCGTTCCCACGCTCTGCGTGGGAATGCATACCGTGACGCTCCGCGTCACCCTTGCGCGAGGCGTCAATGCGGCGGTGCCAGCGGGACGCGGAGCGTCCGAGGCGGCATTCCCACGCAGAGCGTGGGAACGATCATCTGCACCTGGTCCCCTGAGGCTGCATATACCCGCCATAAATGGGCAGGCCGGTAGCCGGTAACATCCTGGTAATGCGCTAAATACCTGTACAATTTTATTATTTTGTACAAGTATCAGCAGTATCAAGCCCTCTCGGGGAGAACCGCAATGACCCGTCTATTGGTTTCGCTGGCCCTGGTGTTGGGCCTGAGCAGTTGTGGCAGCGTGGATGTAAAACACTATGCCGACCAGCAACCGCAACTGGACCTGGTGAGCTTCTTCAGCAAGCCCGTCAAGGCCTGGGGCATCTTCGAGAAACGCTCGGGTGAAGTGGCCAAGCGTTTCGAGGTGAATATCGCCAGCCGTCGCGAGGGTGAAAACCTGATTCTCGATGAGCGCTTTCTATACAGCGATGGTACTCGCCAGCAACGTGTCTGGACCCTCACCCCGGACGGCCCCAACCACTGGCGCGGACGGGCCGGTGATGTGGTAGGCGAGGCCAGGGGCGAAGTGGCGGGCAACGCACTGCGCTGGCGCTACGTCCTGAACCTGCCGGTTGATGGATCCGTCTACGAAGTGAGCCTCGACGATTGGATGTACCTGATGGACGAAGACACGTTGATCAACCGCTCCAGCATGTCCAAGTTGGGTGTGGAAGTCGGCCAGGTGACGTTGTTCTTCCGTCGCCAGTCTTCACAACCCTGACCGGTAAGGAGTGAACCATGAACCTGCAAGCCCTGACCAGACTGGCCACCCAAGGCGCTGTACGCGAAATGGAACTGCTGTCGCTGGAAGGTGGTTTCTATCTGGCGCGCGTAACGCTGGACCACGGCCAGTTCACGCTGCTGGACGAGTCGGCGAAGCCCCTGCACTTTCGCTCCGTCAATCACTTGCGTGACGTGTTGCAGGCGGTCCCTGCGTTTCCCTGCACCCTGGTGCATCAGTGCGTGCATGACGAAATGTGCGGCCGGCGAGAAGGCGCTATCGAGCCACTGCGAACGCCATTTTCCCTGGAAGCGCCGTGGTGACCAAGGCAGTTCGAAACCTGTGCCTGGTGCTGGGCGACCAGTTGTCGTTTGACCTGGCCTCACTGGATGGGCTGGACAGCCAGCGCGATGCGGTCTTGATGGTCGAGGTCATGGAGGAAGCCAGCCATGTGCCCCACCATCCGCAAAAAATCGTCCTGGTCTTCAGCGCCATGCGCCATTTTGCCCAGGCGTTGCAGCAGCGTGGCGTGCGGGTGCAGTACGTCACCCTGGACGATCCGCAAAACACCGGCTCGGTGCCCGGCGAGTTAAGGCGCTGGCAATCGCTGATGCAACCCCGGGAAATACACCTGACCGAATGCGGTGACTGGCGCCTGGAGCAATCCCTGAAGGACTGCGGTTTGCCGGTCCAGTGGCATGCCGACCACCGATTCCTGTGCAGCCGTGACGCGTTCGCCGCTTGGGCCAGCGGTAAAAAACAGCTGCGCATGGAGTTCTTCTACCGGGAGATGCGCCGCAAGAGTGGGCTCTTGCTCAACGGTGACGGTACGCCGGTGGGCGGCGCCTGGAACTTTGATGCGGACAACCGCAAGGCATTGCCCAAGGGCACCAAGGCGCCCTACCCGGCGCGCTTCAGCTCGGACTCGATCACCCAGGACGTGCTGGCGCTGGTAGGTAAACACTTCAGCAGCCACTACGGTTCCCTCGACACCTTCGATTACCCCGTGACCCACGCCGACGCGCAGGCCCTCTGGGACTACTTTCTGGATTATGGCCTGGCTGGATTCGGTGATTACCAGGACGCCATGGCCAGCGACGAGCCGTTCCTGTTTCACGCCCGTATCAGCGCAGCCCTGAACATCGGCCTGCTGGACCTGCGCCAGCTGTGCAGCGATGTGGAGGCGGCTTATTGGTCGGGCAGCATCGGGCTGAACGCTGCCGAAGGGTTTATCCGCCAACTGATTGGCTGGCGTGAATATGTACGCGGCGTGTACTGGCTGAAGATGCCCGACTATGCCGCAGGCAATGCATTCGGCAACAGCCGCCCGCTGCCGGAGTTCTACTGGACGGGCGAGACGCAAATGAACTGCATGCGCCAGGCGATCGGCCAAAGCCTGAAACATGCCTATGCCCATCACATCCAGCGGCTGATGGTCACCGGCAATTTCGCCCTGCTGGCCGGCATCGTGCCCAGCCAGATATGCGAGTGGTACTTGGCGATCTACATGGACGCGTTCGACTGGGTCGAGCTGCCCAACACCCTGGGCATGGTCATGCATGCGGATGGCGGCTACCTGGGTTCCAAACCTTATTGCGCGAGCGGCCAATACATAAAGCGCATGTCGGACTACTGCCGCGACTGTGCGTACAAAGTCACTGAAAGTACCGCTGACAATGCCTGCCCGTTCAATGCGCTTTACTGGCACTTTCTGATGCGCCACGGCGACCTGCTGCGGGGCAATCAGCGCATGGCCATGCTTTACAAGAACCTCGACCGGATGCCTGAATCCAAGCAGGACGCGCTGTGGGAACGGGGCCAGAGGCTGCTGGCGAAGCTGGATGCGGGCGAGTCACTTTGAGCGGGCGACTTGGTGTTTGCCGGCACGCTGACCGAGCAGCATCAATCCACCTCCCGTCAGCAGCAAGCCCGCCGCGATAACGATATAGCCGCCGTACACATCCACACCTTGCACGAGGTTGAGCGTCTGGGAACACACCAGGGTGCCGGTCAGCGAGGCAATGGCCAGCACCGGCGTCACGGTCGCGGAGACTCGGCCCATATAGCCTGCCGGCACGGCCTCTTGCAGCATAGGCCCCTGCACCATGGCAAACACCGAAAAGCACAGCCCGCAGCAGAACATCAGCCCCCAGGCCAGGTAAAACGGCGGATGCAACGCATAGCCCAGGTAGCTCAGCCCCAGGCACAACAGCGCCACGGTGAACGCGCGTCGAATGCTCAAGACCTTCAACAGCGGCCGAACGAGAAAGGCCGCCACCAGCCCGCCGACGGGGAATGCGGCGAGTACCAGGCCATATTCACGCGGGCTCAGGCCCAACGTTTTGAAGGCATACAACGACAGGACGACGTTGTTGATACCGAGGGAAAAGCCATATAACGCCACGCCGGTCAGCAGGGTTCGAATCGACGGGTGCCCCCAGGAAAACCGCAGGCCGGCCAAGAGTCCACGCCAGAATGAGGCGCGCTCTGCGGGCAATGCCGCCCCCAAATCTCGGGTGGCCAGGATACATAGCGCTGAACAGCTGAACGCCAGCACATTGATCAGCAACGCCCAGATCGGCCCCACCCACACAAACAGCGCCGGGCCCACGGAGGCGGAAAGCACCGAAATGCCCGTGAGGGAAAACATCGTCTTGGCCGACGCTTCCACCCGCCGCTCAGCGGGAATGATCACTTGCATGACCGCCTGCCGGGACGGGTTGAAGAACTGCGCGGCGCTGCTGTTCATCACCAGCAACAGCAGCACGCCGGCGAACACTTGCATCTGATCGAGGCCGGACAGCGAATAGATCAGGATAAAGATCAGGAAGTTGATCACCCGGATAGCGTCTGCGCTGATCATCACGTAGAGCGGGGTCAGGCGGTCGACGCAGGCACCCGCCAATGGCGCCACCAGCACCCGCGGGATCGCCGAGGCCGCCACCGCCAGGCCCACGGCACTGGGTAGAAAGGCGCTGTCACGGAACAGATCGGTCACCAGCCAGACGATGATCGTGCTCTCCAGCACATACTCGCCGAAGGACGAGAGCGCCTGGCCCAGCCATAAAAGTGAAAAATTGCGGCTGATGAAAAAACCGGCAAACCGGCTTTGCCCTTGATTCGTCCTGAACACCATCCCTTCCCTGTGCGAAACGCTGTGAAATTTTCCGGCCGCTGCGAATTGTTGTGAAGCCGGTGATAAATGGCCAATTGCCCATGCTAACGTCGGCTTCGATGTCATCCAATTCATTGAGGGAGCAGCGCCGATGTCTACTACCGTAACACCCGCCGGTGGCGGACCGACCACTCAAAAAGCCTCGACGTCGGTATTCGACGACAAGTTGAATATTTCCAAGTCGAGCAAGGTGATCGCCGATTACATGCGCCAGTCGGGCAAGTCGGCCATCACCAAGCAAGAGCTTTCGCAACTGGCCAGCAATGCCTCGGGCAAGGTGCCGGCCGATGTGAGCGCTGCGGCCCAGTACATGGAGCGCCATCCCGACGTGTTCACCGCGATCGAAACCCATGATGTGGCCGGTGCCGATAACTTTTCCGGGGTGTGGAACTTCGACTGGGCAGCCAACGGTGGGCTCAATGGCACGGCGACCGATGCCATCGCCAAGATGCAGGACACCTTTGATTTCGCGATCGCCAAGTCGGCGCAGATCACCGAGATCAGCACCGGCAAAAAGGCCGAGCTGGACTCGACCAAACAGCGGCCGCAGAACTAGGTTCCTCGAAATGATCGTTCCCACGCTCCGCGTGGGAATGCATACCGTGACGCTCTGCGTCACCATCACCTCTCGCATCGACGGCCGGACGCAGAGCGTCCAAGGCGGCATTCCCACGCGGAGCGTGGGAACGATCTGTCACGGTCAGAAGTGAAACGCCACCCCCGTGGTCACGTTGAACGCATCCCCCACATAGAAGTTGGCCGAGTCCTGGCCCTTGGCGTCGTACGCGGTGTTGGTGGCCGTGGCATAGCGCTTGTTGGTCAGATTGCGTGCATCGACGAACACTTCCCACTTCTTGCTAGGGGCCTCGTAGCCCACCTTGGCCCCCCACAACGTATAGGACGGCGCACTCAGGGAGTTGGCAAAGTCGACGTAATAACTGGACGCCGCCCGGGCGTTGAGCTGCGCATAGAAACCACTGCCTTGGCGATATTCCAGCTCGGCCTGGTAGACCTGGCGCGGCAGGCCCGGCAGCTGGTTGTCGCCGAACACCGCATCGTTGCGGTAGTGGAAGTCGTTGAAGGTGTAGGCCTGGCGCAGGGTCACGGTGTCGCCATTGCCGCCGTCCCACAGTTGCGCATTCAAGCCGGCTTCGATGCCCTGGTGAATGGTCGCGCTGCCGTTGGAGGTGGCCACCAGTTGGTCCTGGGTGGCCGTCGCCTGGCGTACCACCACCGACAGCAGTTCTTTCTGCACCCACGAGCGGTAGACCGTCAGGCTGCCGTCAAAAATACCGTGGCCGCCGCGGATACCGAACTCCACGGTGTTGGCTTTTTGCGGCCGCACATCACGGATGTACGGCGTGCCGGTGCTGCCCAGCTGCCAGGTGACCGGTGGATCCACCGAGCGGCTGACGTTGCCGAACACTTCGAATTCCGGAGTCAACTGATAGCGCAGGCCAATGCGCGGGGCGACGTCGGTCTCGTCGTATTCAACGCCACTGGGGAACGCGCTGGTGTTGGTGGCGGTGCTGTATTCGATCTGCGCCTTGCGCTTGATATCAATCAATGACAACCCGGTGGACAGCCACGTGCGGTCATTCAGTTGCAGTTCGTTGCCGAGGGAAAACACCGTGTCCCGCGAGCCAGTGTAGTTGGTCTTCTGCTGGGTGATGCCGGTGGCCTTGCTGTGGGATTTCACATCGGCCAGGTACGCCAGCGTATTGCTGAAGGTCACGCTGCTGTCGCTGCGCAGGCCGAAGAAGGTGTCGGCGGTGCGCAGGTAGCGCAAGGTCAGGTTGACGTCCTGGGAGCGCCATTCCTGTGGTGTTGGCGAATAGCGCCAGCCGTTGTCCAGCGGGTAATCGTTGTAGCCCAGGCCGACTTCGAGCTTGGCATTGTCGTCGAAGGTGTAGGTGGTGGTGCTGCCCAGCAACGTCGAGCCGTCCTTCTTGCGCCCGATGGGCACGAGGTTGCTCGTGGGGTCGTGCTTGAGCTGGTATTTGGTCAGGGTATTGCCCTGGCTGAGGGTTTCTTCCTTGTAGCGAATGTAGAAGCGCGTCTCCAGTTGCGGGCTGAACACGTGGCCGAAGTTGGCAACGATCCCCTGCCCCTTGTTCGGTGTGTTGTCCTGGTAACCGTCACGCTCGTTGTGCTGGATGCTGACGTAATAGTCATTGTCGCCGTCCACGCCGCCGGTGCTCAGTTGCTCCTTGCGATAGCCGAAGCTGCCGGCTTCGAAACGCGCGTAGTTGCCCGGATCGGTGCGGCCGGTCTTGCTCACGAAGTTGATCGCGCCGCCCAGGGACAAGGCCGAATAACGGAAGGCGTTGGCGCCGTAGAGCACCTCGGTGTGGTCCACGGAAGCCATGTCCAGCATGTCTTCCTGGGTGCCGCCCGGGCCGGTCAACGGCAGGCCGTCATAAAGGAATTTGATCCCCAGCACATAGCCTTGATAGAAGGTATTGAGGCCCGAACCGCGGATCGAAATCTTGTTCGCGCCCGAGCCGCTGGTGGCTTGGGCGAATACGCCCGGCTGCAACGCCAGCACGTCCTCGGCGTTCGCCGCGCGGCCCTGTTCGATCTTGCGGTTGTCGATCACTGCGGTTTTGCCGGGCACCTTGGACAGTTGCTTCTCGGCCTTTTGCGCTTCGGTGGCTTCGGCACCGGTGACCACTACCGTGGCCAGGGTCGGGTCCGCCTGGGCGGCAAAGGCCGCGCCGTGTATCAACATCAACAGCACGCCAAGGCTGGACGCGGTGGCCAGTGACTCAAAACGACGAGCGCGAGGTTCAAACAGTTGCCGCATGAATTAAATACTCCTGGGGTCTCGAATTAGTTGGAGCATCTATTCGTATAGTCGCGCTCTGTTTCCAACTTTGCAGGGTTCATGCCACGTCAAAGCCTCAATAAACACTGGCCGGCCACTCTTATTAATCGCCACAAGTGCAACACTTTGCTGGTGAAATGTTCGATTCCGGACAATACAAAAACCACCCACAAACACTTATATGCTCAAGCAATAAAAGCATAACGAAAGCCCCGCCCTGCGGGCACAGGACGCAACTGTGCAAATCCCAACAGCCCTCCAACAAAAGTTGCGTATTCGACACTGTCCGCGCCTGCATCCCCGTAAGAAGTCGCAAGTTATCGGCTTATTGTTACTTGGTATGGGTCTTGCTCTATCCATTGCCTGTTGAAACAAATCAGCTCGAGCATTCTCGACTTAAGCAACGAGGTATTCACGCGTGACGGTCAACTTACTCTGCACCCGCAGGACGCCACTGGAGATTGCCCGTGACCTGGCGACCGAGTTCGCGCGCACCGCCGTCGACCGCGACGCCAGCGGCGGTACGCCCAAGGCCGAACGCGACAAACTGCGCAGCAGCGGCCTGCTGTCCCTGAGCATCCCCGGGCAATTCGGCGGGCTGGACGCCAACTGGTCGGAAACCTTCGAGGTGGTGCGCGAATTCGCCCGGGTCGACAGCTCCATCGCCCACGTATTCGGCTTTCATCACCTGATGCTTGCCACCGTCCGGTTATTCGCCACGCCCGCACAATGGCAAACCTGGTTCAGCCTGACGGCCAGCAACAACTGGTTCTGGGGCAACACCCTGAACCCCCTGGACACCCGCACGGTGGTCAAGCGCCACACGGGCTGGCGGGAATTCTCGGGACAGAAGAACTTCTGCTCCGGGGCCAACGACTCGGAAATGCTGATCGCCTCGGCCATCGATGAAAGCGCCGGCGGCAAGTTGCTGATCGCGGCGATTCCCAGCGCCCGCAGCGGGATCATCCTGCACAACGACTGGAACAACATGGGCCAGCGCCAGACCGACAGCGGCAGCGTGACCTTCAAGCGCGTGCGTGTGGAAGAGTCCGACCTGTTACTGGACCCGGGCCCCCTGAGTACTCCGTTCGCCTGCCTGCGCCCGCTGATTGCGCAACTGCACTTCGCGAATATCTTCCTCGGCATCGCCGAGGGCGCATTCGAAGAGGCGCGCCAATACACCCTGGAAGAAGCCCGCCCGTGGTTCCGCTCCAGCGCCAGCCACAGCACCCAGGACCCTTACATCCTCAGCCACTACGGCGATTTCTGGGTGGCGCTGCAAAGCACCCGCCTGCTGGTGGAGCGCGCAGGCCAGGTGCTGGACGCGGCATGGGCCAAGGGCTCGGCCCTGACCAGCGAGGAACGCGGCGAAACGGCGATTGCCATCGCCACCGCCAAAGTCGCCGCCAGCCGCAATGGCCTGGAGTTGTGTAGCAAGGTCTTCGAGGTCACCGGCGCACGGGCGACCAACGCCTCGGTGGCCCTCGACAGGCACTGGCGCAACTTGCGCACCCAGAGCCTGCATGACCCGCTGGACTACAAACTTCATGAACTGGGCGAGTGGGCACTGAACGGTACCGCGCCCATCCCGACGTTTTATTCCTGATCTTTTATTCAAAGGGATAACCATGCAACTGCTGACCCTACCGCCCTCGCCCGCCCTTGCCACCTCCATCCGCGCCACCGCGCAGGTGTTTGAAGACCCCAGGTCCAAGGCCTTGCTCAAGCATGTGCAACAAGTCGCGCCGAGCGAAGCCAGCGTGCTGATCATCGGTGAAACCGGCACCGGCAAAGAGTTGGTCGCACGGCATATCCACAACCTCAGTGGCCGCAAGGAGCAGCCATTCGTGGCGGTAAATTGCGGTGCGTTCTCCGAATCACTGGTGGAAGCCGAGCTGTTCGGCCACGAGAAAGGCGCGTTCACCGGTGCCCTCGGTGCCAAGGCCGGCTGGTTTGAAGAAGCCAACGGCGGCACGCTGTTCCTCGATGAAATCGGCGACCTGCCCATGTCGATCCAGGTCAAGCTGCTGCGGGTATTGCAGGAGCGTGAAGTAGTGCGCCTGGGTTCGCGCAAAAGCATTCCGATCAATGTGCGGGTGCTGGCGGCGACCAACGTGCAGCTGGAAAAAGCCATCAACGCCGGGCATTTCCGCGAGGACCTGTTCTACCGCCTGAACGTGGTCAACCTGGAACTCAGCCCGCTGCGGGATCGCCCCGGCGATATCCTGCCGCTGGTGCAGTACTTCATCGACACCTACACCCGCCGCCTCGGCTATGGCGAGATCATCTTGAGCAAGGAAGCCGAGCAACGCCTGGCCACCTACAGTTGGCCGGGGAATATCCGCGAGCTGGAAAACGTCATCCACCACACCCTGCTGATCTGCCGCGACGGCGTGATCCAGGCCGATGACCTGCGCATGTCCAACCTGCGTATCGAACGCCAGGAAGACAGCACCACCGCCCATGACCTGCTCGACCAGGCCTTCCAGCGGCTGTTCGAGGAGCAGATAGAAAACCTCCACGAACAGGTGGAACGCAGCCTGCTCACCGCCGCCTACCGGCTGTGCCAGCACAACCAGGTGCACACCGCCGAGTTGCTGGGGCTGAGCCGCAACGTGACCCGCACGTTGCTGATCAACCTCGGTGAGCTGAAGGTCAACAAGCGCCGCCCGCTGGCCGGTGCCAAGGATGACCGGGTGCTGCACCTCTCGATCTGACCTGACTGCGCGGCGTACCCGGTACGCCGCCTGGTCACACCACCGCTTCATCCAGCGCATCGCTGAACTGGCGACTCCACAACCGCGCATATTGCCCGCCCTGGCGCAGCAACTGTTCGTGGCTGCCGTCCTCGATCACCCGGCCATTGTCGAACACCAGGATCCGGTCCAGGTGGGCCACGGTGGACAGCCGATGCGCGACCACCAGCACGGTCTTGTCTTCCATGATTTCGTCGAGCTTGTCCTGGATAAAGCGCTCGGTGATCGAGTCCAGGCTGGAAGTGGCTTCGTCCATCACCAGGATCGGCGCGTTTTTCAGCAACACCCGGGCAATCGCAATGCGCTGGCGCTGGCCGCCGGACAATTTGACCCCACGCTCGCCCACCAGCGATTCGTAGCCGTGTTCCATGCTGTCGATAAATTCACTGGCGCCGGCGCGGTGGATCGCCTCGGCGACCTCGTCCATCGAGGCATCCAGGCGGCCGTAATGGATGTTTTCGCGAATGCTGCGGTGGAACAGGCCGGGCTCCTGGGGAATCAGGCCGATCTGCTGGTGCAGCGAATGCTGGGTCACCTCGCGCACGTCCTTGCCGTCCACCAGCACCTGGCCTTGCTGCACGTCGTAGAGACGCAGGAGCAAGCTCAGCAGGGTCGACTTGCCGGAGCCCGAAGCGCCCACCAGGCCGACTTTCTGGCCGGCGGGGATGACGATATTCAGGTGTTCGAAAATCGAACGATCACCGCCATAGCTGAAGCCGACATCGCGAAACTCGATATCGCCGCGCTTGACCATCAGCGCCTTGGCGCCGGGTTGGTCGATGACTTCATGGGGGCGGATCAGGGTGCGCACACCGTTGGCGATATTGCCGGTGGCTTCGAAGAATTCGAGAAAGCGTCGCGACAGGTTTTCCACATCGCTGATGATCAACAACGAAAGGCTGGTGGACATGACAAACGCAGCAATGTCGATACGGTGGCTGCGCCACAGGTAGAGCGCCAGCAATAACAAACCGAGCTTAAGCACTACGCCACAGGAAGCCTGGAACCAGCGAATTTTCTCCATATACCCCAGGGATCGGTAGGCAGCCGCCACCTCCTTGTCGAGGAAAGTGCCGAGGTAACTGTGCTCGAACGCATGGCGCGCAAACAGGCGGATATTGGCCAGATTGGAGACCGCATCCACCACTTTGCCGGTGCTGGTGCTGCGCGCTGCCGAATACTGTTGCGCCAGAGGATGACTGCGGCGTGCGAGGACGTAGCAGATAGCGATAAACGCCACCGACCAACCCGCCATGAACAACGCCAACAACGGCGATGCGGTCCATAGCAAGGCCGTGGCCAGGCTCAGCGTCACCAGCAGAGGGATCAGGTCGAACAACAAGATGCTCAGGGTCTGATTCACGCCCAGGGTAATTTCCGCCACCCGATGCGCCAGTGCCCCGGCGAACTCATTGCTGATGAAACGATGGGAGTGCTGCTGCAGATAGGCGAACACCACATGCGTCACCGTGCGCCGCTGCAACGGCAAGACGTGGATATGGCAGCCTGCCGATGCACGGGTAAACAGTACCTGGCACACCAGTAGCGCGCTTAGCAGTGTCAGTGGCCATTGCAGCACTTCAAAGGCACGCTCCGCTTCCAGCCCGTTGCTCACGGTGCGGGTGATCTGCCCCAGCCCCCAGGGCGTCAGAATCGAACACACCACCGCGGCGATCTGCAGCAGCAGGATAGCCAGGTACCAACCTTTGAAATGTCCGATGAAATGCCGCACAAACGCCGCCGGCGTCGATGGCAAGTGCTGGACATTCCAGGTGCGAAACAATGAAAAAGACGAACTCATGGCCAATGACATTCCTGAATGACGCCTGTGGCCGCGCAGCTTTCAGGCAAAAATGGTGAGTGTGATCGTTCCCACGCTCTGCGTGGGAATGCATCCGGTGACGCTCTGCGTCACGATTTTAAGAGCGGACGCAGAGCGTCCAGAGCGGCATTCCCCTGTGGCGAGGGAGCTTGCTCCCGCTGGAGTGCGAAGCGCTCCCAGGATTTTGGGGCCGCTGCGCAGCCCAGCGGGAGCAAGCTCCCTCGCCACAGGTTCAGCGTCACTTTTGGGATTGGTAGCGGATTTCCTCCAATTCACGACCGCCCCGAGCAAGGGTGCGGCTTGATTCGGGCTGCGCTATCCATCCTGCATTTTGGTAAAAGCGCACTGCCCGCCGGTTTTCAGCCAGCACCCACAACGTCGCCGTCTCCAGGCCCAGGCTCGCGAGATGCTCCAGCCCCCTGAGCCACAGCGCCCTGCCCACCCCCGTTCCCCAATGCTCGGCCAGCACATACACCGCCTGCACTTCACCGGTTACGCCTGGATCAGCATCCTCATCACGACTCGAGCTGACAACAATCCAGCCCACCACACGCCCCTCGACCTGCGCGACAAACACAGCTTCGCTCCCCTGCTCAATCGACTGCCGCCAAAAGGCTTCGCGCCTGGGCTGTGTCGCCTCCAGGGAAGCCAGGTAATCCGCCGGCATCAGTTCACGATAAGCCTGCTGCCAACTGCGAATATGCACCCAGGCAATGTCACCTGCGTCCTCGATACGTGCTGCACGAATCATCCAATTCCCTCTGCGCGTTTTGCATAAATCGCCGAGCCCGCCTGGGGCGACAGCCTGCGATAAACCAGCCCCGACAAGGCACACAGCAATCCGGCACCCGCCATGATCCAGGCGATATCACTCTGCTCGACCGTGGCATGCCCGCGTACGGCCATGATCAAGCCGAGCAGCCCCGCCGCGATGCCCACCGATAAACTCAACGTCAACTGAATGGTCATCGCCGACAGGCTGCTGGCGCGGCTGGATTGCTCCGGTGGCACGTCGGCATAGGTCAACGCCCCCAGGGTGCTGAATTGCAGCGAGCGAATGATCCCGCTGCCAAATAACACCAGTATTACAATCCAGTAAGGCGTTGATACCTCGAACAGGCTGCACGCCAGGATGGTTGCACCGGTGAGCACCGCATTGCCGATCAAGGTGCGCCGGAAACCGAAGCGGCTGACAATCCGCACTGCCAGCATTTTCATCAGCAACGCACCCACGCCACCGGCCACGCTCAGCAGCCCCGCCTGCAACGGGTTAAGCCCGAAACACAGCTGGAACAGCAACACCAGCAAAAACGGCTGTGACGCGCTGCCGATGCGCATCAGGTTGCCGCCCCAGAAGCTCAGCGCGAAGGTCGGGATTTTCAACAATGAAAAATCGATCAACGGGTGCGCCGTCCGCCGTGCATGCAGGACATACAGCCAGGCACTCAACAGCCCGCCGCCAATCAGCAGCAACGCCCACTGGCGCGGCAACAGGCCGTGGCCCAGCACCTCGAAACCGAACACCAGCCCGCCCAATGCCACACCGCTGAGCAACAAGCCGGGAACGTCCAATGGCTGGCCGGGCGTCCCGGAATAGTCCGGGATATAGCGCAGCACCAGGATCACCCCAAGCACGCCGATCGGCAGGTTGATCAGGAAGATCCAATGCCACGACAGCACCGTCACCAACAGCCCGCCCAACGGTGGGCCCAGCAGCGGCCCAACCAGCGCCGCCACCGTCAGGTACGACATGGCACGCAGCAGGTTTTCCCGCGCCGACCAGCGCAGCAGGATCACCTGCCCCACCGGCACCATCATCGCCCCCGAGGCACCCTGGGCCAAACGCGCCAGGGACAGTTGCAACAGCGAGCCCGAGCAGGCACAGGCCACCGACGCGAGGGTGAACAGCACGATGGCGCTGATAAACACCCGACGCGGCCCGAACCGGTCGGCCGCCCAGCCGCTGACCGGCACGAACAGCGCCACCGCCAGCAGGTACAGCGACACCACCAGGTTCATGCGCACGCTGGGCTCGCCGAAATCCTGGGCCATCTGCGGCAGCGCGGTGAGCACTGCCGTGGCGTCGATCAGTTCCATGAACAGCGCACAGCCGATGATCATCGGCACCCGGCGCGCATGCCCGGTGCCCACCTCGCCCAAGGGGTGTGAAAGGTTGAGGGCTTTGTTCAAAACAGCCCCGATGTCGGAGGCGGCGTGCCCTTGAGTTGCCAGGCGCCCACGGCTGCGGCTTTCCAGTGCCGGGGATTGTGGTTGGCCACGGTGCGCGCGTTGCGCCAGTGCCGGTCCAGGTTATGCGCGCGGCCGGTGGTGGAAGCGCCACCCACGTCGAACACCAGCTCGGCGGCCTTGAGCGCCGACTCCGCCGCGATGTATTGCGCCTGGGCCACGTCCACTGCCGCCTGGTCGACGGCCACCGCATCAAGATCCGCAGCCCAGGCGCGGTCAATGGAGTCCGCCGCGTGCAACACCACCGCTTCGGCGGTAAAGGCCCGGGCCGAGACGTCGCCCACGCTCAGTTCCACGTACGGGTCATCCACCGAGCGCGTGGCGCTGCTGTGCTTGATCGGCCGCGCATGCTCCTTGGCAAAGGTCACCGCATCATTCAGCGCATTACGCGCAATACCGGCCTGCACCGCCGCGAGGAACACTTGCAGGAACGGCGTGACAATCGTGCGCTTGCCTTCCTCGACGGTGCGGGTGCGGATCTCGCTGGCCAACACCTGCACATCATGCAGATGGGTGGTGCCACTGGCGGTCAGGCGCTGGCCCATGGCGTCGAAATCATCCAGCAACTCCAGGCCCTGGCGGTCGCGGGGCAGGATGAACGACACGGGCTGGTCATTCTCGTCCAGGGCGACGGCGCTGACCCAATCGGCATACAACGAACCGGTGCTGTAGTACTTGCTGCCGCAAGCGCGAAAGTGCTCGCCGTCACGCACGATGCGCGCACTGATCGAACCGTTGGCACCGCCGACTTCCCAGCCGGCATTGCCGATCACGGCGCCTTGCAGGTAGCGCCCGAACCAGCGCTCGCGCTCCTCCTCCGCCCCCTCGGCGCGGGACGCCAGCAGGCCTTCGACAAACCCGAAACCGGGGCGCAGCGCCTGGGCCACGTTGGAGTCGGCCGAGGCGATGCGAATCAGCAAGGCAATCACGTCCTTGACCGAACCACCGGCGCCGCCAAACCGCTTGGGAATCCGCACGGTAAACAACCCGGCCTGGGCGATCTGCGCCACGGCCTCATACGGCAGTTGGCGGTCACGCTCACGTTGCGCAGCGCCGGCGGCAATCTGCGGCAGGATGCGGTCGGCACGGGCGTTCAGTTCGGCCACCGTTACAACCGGCGGCGTGGGTACAGCAGACAACTTGCTCATGGCACTTCCTTGATTCAGGTCTAGATGGCGATTTTCCACAGGCGCGATTCATCAAACAGCCAACCGGGGTTTTCCGGCTCCAGGGCCGGTACCACCAACTGCTTGCCGCTGCCTGGCAGGCGTGGCACCGCGCCCAGCAGGCGCCGGGTGTATTCGTGCTGGGGCGATTCAAACAACGTCTCGACGCTGGCGCTTTCCACCACCTGGCCGTGGCGCATCACCAACACTTCGTCGCTGACGTGGCGAATCACCCCCAGGTCGTGGGAGATAAACAGGTAGGCCAGGCCCAGCGAGGCTTGCAGGTCGGCCAGCAGATCCAGGACCTGGGCCTGCACCGACACGTCCAGCGCCGACACCGGCTCGTCGCAGATAATCACTTTGGGGTTGCTGGCAATCGCCCGGGCAATCGCCACGCGCTGGCGCTGCCCGCCCGACAGTTGCAACGGTCGGCGCTCGGCCAATTGCGGCGCCAGGCGTACCTGGTCGAGCAACTGTGTCACGCGGGCCGCCTGTTGCTCGGCGTCGATACCGGCAACGTCCAGCGCATCACTGAGGATCTGCCCCACCGTCCAGCGCGGGTCGAACGAACTCAGCGGGTCCTGATAAATCACGCTGATATCCCGGCGATGCACACGGCGGGTCTTTTCCTCGACCCGCTCGGTACCTGCCGCGGCCCATGGCTGGTCGAGAAAACGCACCTCACCGGCATCCGGTTGCAGCAAGCCGAGGGCGATGCGTGCCACGGTGGTTTTGCCGGAGCCGGATTCACCGACGATGCCCAGGGTGCGACCGGCGCGCAGCTCGAAGCTGACGTTATCCACCACCTGGCGCGACTGTTGATCGGGGCCGACATACCGCTTGCCCAGGCCGGAGGCCTTGAGCAGCACCGGCGAATCCGCGCCGGGCCGTGGTTGCGCCACAGCGTTGCTGCGCTCCGGCGACAGGCGTGTGCCCCGGGCATGCTCGGCGGGCACCGCATCCAGCAACGAGCGGGTGTAGGCGTGGCGCGGGTTGAGCAGCACCTGATCCATCGGCCCCTGCTCCACCACTTCGCCGTGGCGCAGCACCAGCACCTCATCCGCCAATTGCGCGACCACTGCCAGGTCATGGCTGATGATCAGCAGAGAATCGCCACGGGCCTTGATCTGCTGCAATACCTGCAGGATCTGCGCCTGCACCGTGGCATCCAGCGCCGTGGTCGGTTCATCGGCGATCACCAGGCCGGGGTTCAATGCGAGTGCGCTGGCAATCAGCGCACGCTGGCGCAGGCCGCCGGAGAGTTGATCAGGGCGCTGGCGGGCACGCAGTTGCGGCTCGGGTACGCCCACTAGGTCCAGCAGTTCGATGACGCGTTCGCCACGGCTGCGACGGTCGCCCCAGCGATGGGTCTCCAGCACTTCGAGAATTTCCTTGCCCACCGGCCGCAACGGGTCGAGGGACACCAGTGCGTCCTGCAACACGAAGCCGATGCCATTGCCACGCAAACGACGCCAGCCGCGTTCCGACAGGCTGAGCAAATCCACACCGTCATAGCTCAAGGTGCGCGCCGTAACCTTCGCGCCCGAACCCGCCAGGCCGATCAGGCTGCGGGCGGTGACGCTTTTACCGGAGCCGGATTCGCCCACCAGCGCCAGGGTCTTGCCAGGCTCCAGGGTGAAAGACAGATTGCGCACCACCGACTGCCCGGCAAACTCGATGGACAGCCCTTCAACGATCAAGCGTTTCTGGTCGCTCATGAAAGACGGCCCTCCAGGCGTTGTTGCAGGTAACGGCCAGTGACCGTGGTCGACAGCGTGGTCAATACGATGAACAGCCCGGGGAAGAACGTCAGCCACCAGGCGTTGGCGATGAAGTCGCGGCCCATGGACAACATGGTCCCCCACTCCGGTGCCGGCGGACGGGCGCCCAGGCCGAGAAAACTCAGGGCCGAGGCCCAGACAATCGCCTGGCCCACGCCCATGGTCAGGGTCACGATCAACGGGCGCATGGCGTTCGGCAGCAACTGGCGCAGGATGATGCGCAGCGGCGGATGCCCGAGGGCACGGGCGGCTTCGATATAGCCCGCGTTGCGCACCGCCAGCACCTGGCCACGGACCATCCGCGCATAACCCGGTGCACTGCCCAGCCCGGTAGCGACGATCAGCGGGCCGATGCCGCTGCCGAAAATCGCCACGAACAATAGCGCCAGGATCAGGCTCGGAAACGCAAACAGCACTTCCAGCAACCAACCCACGCCGCGGTCCACCCGCGTACCGCCCAGCCCGCCCAACAGGCCGAGAACGATGGCGATGCTCATGGCGATAGCGGTTGCAGCCAGGCCGATGAACAACGACTGGCGGGTGCCATGGATCACCCGCGAAAAAATATCCCGCCCCGACTGATCGGTGCCGAACCAGTGGGCCAGGCTCGGCGAATGAAACGCATCGCGGGGCACGATGGCCAGCGGGTCGCTGTAGGCGAACAACTGCGGCACCAGCGCCGCGACGATCACCAGCAACAGAAAGGTAATCGCCAACAGCGGGCCGAGGCGCAGCGTGCGAGTGGTGCGCTGAATCCGCAGCGCGGGCAGCGGTGTTTCCAGGGTCAGGCCACTCATGCTGGAAGCTCCTGTTGGCGAGGGTCGACCCACAGGTACAGCAGGTCGACCAGAATATTGGCGAGCACGTAACCGGCGGCGACCACCAGGCTGATGCCGATGGTCAGCGGCAGGTCCTGGGCCTGCACCGCCTGGTACAACTGGCGGCCGAGGCCCTTGCGGGAAAAAATCACTTCGATCACCACGGCGCCGCTGATCAGCGCGCCGATGGCCCAGCCCGACAGCGAGATGCCCGGCAACACGGCGTGGCGCAACGCGTGTTTGAAGCGCACGTTGAAGTCACTCATGCCACGGGTGCGGGCGGTCAGGATGAAGGGTTGGTCGAGGGTCAAATCCAGGGATTCGCGGGTGACCTGGGCGATAAACCCGGCCAGCGGAATCGCCAGGGCGAACGACGGCAAAACCAGGGTGCGCCAGCCATCACTGCCTGCCGGCGGGAACAGCCGCAGGCCGAACGCAAACACCGCCAGCAGCAGAATCCCCAGCCAGAAGTGCGGCAGCGCGGCGGCCAGGGTTTCGGCCAACGAGGCCAGGCTGGCAACCCAGCGTCGCCGGCCGGCGGTCAGCACCGTCAGCGCCAGCACCAGGACCCAGGCCAGGGCGAGCGAGGTCAGGGTCAGCTCCAGGGTCGGCCAGGATTGCTCGGCGAGCACTCGGGTCACCGGCAGGTGCTGGGAATAGGAAACCCCCAGGTCACCCTGCACCAGTCGCCCGAGGTACAACGCGTATTGCACCGCCAATGGTTTGTCGAGGCCGTACTCGCGGGTGGCTTCGGCGATGGTCTCGGGGGTGGGGTTGCCGCTCGGGCCGCCGAGGATCGCCTGCACCGGGTCGCCGGGCATCAGGCGCAAGGCAAAGAACGTCAGCGTGGCCACCGCCCAGAGCACCAGCACGCCGCCGGCAAGGCGCCACAGCGCACGTATGCCGAGCCGGGCCAGGCGCTCGCGCCGTGGGTTGGCAAGTGATGTGTCGCTCATTTGTTCACCCATGCGTCATAGAGATAAGTCACCGCCAGCGACGGCTCCAGCCGCACGCCCTGGGTGGTCTTGTAGATACCCAGCCGCGTGCTTTGCGGGTAGGTGGTCAATTGCAGGTACTGGCTGGAAGCGATTTTCTGCGCCTGGTAATACAGCGCCCGGCGCTGCTCGCTGTCCTGGGTGGTGAGGGCTTGCCGGATCAGCGTGTCGAACGCCGGGTCACTGAAGCCTGCGGTGTTCTGGTGGTAACCACCGACACCCGCCGGGCTGATGAACTCACTGCCGAAGATGATCCGCAGCACGTCGGCGGTGTTGGTGTTCCAGTAGCCGAGGCGAATGTCGTAGTCCCAGTCGGCCTGGCGTTTGGTGGCCTGTACGTCACTCATCTGGTCGACGATCAGCTCGAAGCCGACCTGCCGGGTGGTGGCCTGCACCTGTTCCCACAAGGTGTATTCCGACGGTGGCGTGCGGTTGCCCATCACCACGTGAACTTGCAGGCGCTTGCCGTCCTTGGTGCGGTAGCCCTCGCTGTCGCGCTGGGTCCAGCCGGACTGGTCGAGTAACTGAGCAGCCCGGGCCGGGTCGTAATCCTGGGCGTGCTGGAACTCCGGGCTGTAAAAGCGCGTGGCTGGGCTCAGCGGCCCGCCGGCGCGGGGGAATTCGTTGAAGTACACGCTCTTCAACGCACCCTCGATGTCGGAACTGCGTACGAAGGCTTCGCGCACTCGCACGTCATCGAACGGCGCACGGGTAATGTTCAGCGTGCCGTTGGTGGGGTTGCCGGGGCGTTGGGCGATCACCAGGGTCAGGTCCGGGTTGCGTCGAGCGGCCTCGTGGGATTCGGGCGGCAACGCTTCGATCACGTCGACCTCGCCAGCCTGCAACGAGGCGAAGCGCACGGAAGGTTCCTGGATGAACTTCCAGACGATCCGGTCGAGCCAGGCCGGGCCCTGGTGCTTGGCGGTGGGTGGCGCCCAGTTGTAGTCGGGGTTGCGCACCAGCTCGACCTGGCTTTGCCGGTCCCAGCGCACGACCTTGAACGGGCCGCTGCCGACCGGGCTTTCGCAGTTCACATCGCGCGAGCGCAGCAGGGCTGTGGGGGACTCGATGCCGAGGAAGCCTTGGGCGAGGACTTCAAGAAAGGCCGCGTACGGCGTGGCCAGGTGCACCACTGCGGTGTATTCGTCGAGCACGTCGGTGCTGCGGTATTGGCGGATGTAGCCGCCTGCGGTGCTGGACTGGGTCTTGGGGTTGGCCATGTGGTCGAGGTTGGCCTTGACCGCCGCGGCGTTGAACGGGGTGCCGTCGGTGAAGTGCACGTCGTTGCGCAGGTGGAAGGTGTAGGTCAGGCCGTCGGGGGAGACTTCCCAGGTCTTGGCGAGCCAGGGGCCGATGCGGCCGTCGGCGTCCATCGAGACCAGGGAGTCGAGGTACTGCTGGGCGACGAACACCTGGGGCATGTCGCCGGCCACGTGGGGGTCGAGGCAGGTGGGTTCGCGGTCGGTGGCGTACACGAGGGTGCCGCCCTTTACCGGCTGGTCACTGCGTGTGACGGTGGAGCTGCCTTGGCCACAGCCCAGGAGCAGGCCGCAGAGTGTGGCGGTGCCGATAAGGAGCAACGGGCTGGATCGTCGCGGGTAAGGGGCGGGTTCTTGCATGATGGGTCAGGCCTAAAGTCCGGGAACTGGGTCATTGCACAAGGCATGCCGGGTTTTTGGGCCTGTAAACAGGGGGGATTGGAGGGTTGGGGGATTGCTGAAAACGACAATGTGTGTGGGAAGTGTTGGTCAGGCAACAGCTCGGCCTTGGGGGGCGTGAGGTTTGAGTACATATCCGTTGCTGCGGTAACGGCGGCTATTGGTTCCGCTCTTACAGCGGCTCACTTTTGAACAGCGCAAAAGTAAGCAAAACGCTCTTGCCCCACCACTCGGCACCTCGCTT
>NZ_AKVH01000058.1:0-28269 GCF_000278565.1 Pseudomonas sp. Ag1 | reverse complement strand
GTTTTGCTTACTTTTGCGCTGTTCAAAAGTGAGCCGCTGTAAGAGCGGAACCAATAGTCGCCGTTACCTAAATAACGGATATACACCCAAACCCCAGCCATAAAAAAAGGCACGACCCTCACAGGTCGCACCCTCTTCACAAGCCCAAGAGCTGTCAGCTACCCAAAGCCTTGGAAGCCAACCAGAACAACCCGGCCGAAAGGCCCACAGTCGCCGGCAGCGTCAACACCCAAGCCATCAGAATGGTCTTGACGGTGCCACCTTGCAGCCCGCTCTTGTTCGCCACCATGGTCCCCGCCACACCCGAAGACAACACATGGGTCGTGGAAACCGGCAAGCTGAAGATATTGGCCAAGCCAATCATGCTGGCCGTGGTGATCTGCGCCGACATACCCTGGGCATACGTCATGCCCTGCTTGCCGATCTTCTCACCAATGGTCAGTACCACACGCTTCCAGCCCACCATGGTGCCCAGGCCCAAGGCCAGTGCCACCGCCAGGATCACCCAGAACGGCGCGTACTCGGTGGTCGCCGTCAGGTCCTTGCGCAACTTGTCCAGGTCCGACTTCTCACGCGCATCCAGGCCTGGCAACTTGCCCACCTTCTTCGCGGTGTCATCCAGGCACAACAGATAACGACGCACTTCAATCCGGTGCTCGGCGGTCAACGAATGGTAGTCAGAGACACCTTTCAAGGTCCCCAGCAGGGCGTTGATCGTCGGTTCAGTCTGCTGCGGATTGCACTGGAACTTGCCCGGCAAATCGTCTTTCACGCTTTTGCCCAGGGCCAGGAACTCACCGAGGGTTTCTTGATTGCGTTGGTAGAACTGATTCAAGTGCAGCGTGGCGTCGCGGGTGCGCTCGATCTGGTAAGTGGTGCTGCCCAGGTCCAGTACGAACTGCGCCGGCACGATACCGATCAGTACCAGCATGATCAGGCCAATACCTTTCTGCCCGTCGTTGGAGCCGTGCACGAAGCTCACGGCCATCGCCGAAATCACCAGGACCAGGCGGTTCCAGAACGGCGGGTGCTTCTTGTCGTCGAGCTTGCGGCGCTGGTCCGGTGTCTTGTGCATCTTCGACAGCGGGCGCCACCATTTCAGGCCCAGCAGCACCAGGGCGGCAACCACGAAACCAGCCATCGGCGAGAACACCAGCGAAGCGCCGATATCGATCGCTTTCTGCCAGTTGACGCCGTCAGCCAGGGGAATGTCGTTGATCAGGGCGTTGGCCAGGCCGACACCGAGGATCGAACCGATCAGGGTGTGGGAACTGGACGCCGGGATCCCGAAATACCAGGTGCCGAGGTTCCAGGTGATCGCCGCTGCCAATAATGAGAAGACCATGGCCAGACCGTGGCCGGTGTTCACATTGATCAGCAACTCCACCGGCAGCAGGTGCACGATGGCATACGCAACACCGACCCCACCGAGCAACACGCCGAGGAAGTTGAACACCCCGGAGAAGAACACGGCCAGATGCGGGGGCATGGCTTTGGTATAGATGACTGTGGCAACCGCGTTAGCGGTGTCATGAAAGCCATTGATGAACTCGAAGGCGAGGACAAAGGCCAGGGCGAGCAACAGGCTCACTAGAACCCAAGCATCCAGTCCGCTGAATAAATCGATCATGAAGGTTTTCTGACCCGGTCGTAAGGGGGCGCGATTATGCCAGAAAACATCGGTAATCAATGCACTAGCTGCTCATCGGTAACATTCTTCAACGAAAAAAAATGGGGGGGAGGCGTGCATCCCGGTGTTTTCGGGGCTTTGGCAAGTGATTGATTTATATGGAGGATCCATCAAATTTGCGGGATAAAGCGCCGGAAGGGAATAACTGAAACAATCGTATGAAATTTCGCTAAGGCCACATAACGGGCTTCCCTCCACCAGCGTGGTACTGGCAGAGAGATGGCACCTTTGGAAGCTCAACCCGAAACGCTTATGGCTCTTCGGCTTTGAGGTCCTGTTCAATCTTTTGGATTTCCTGGGCAAAGGCCTGGTCGAGCAGGCTGGCTCGTTTGCGCCATGGCTTGCGTTCAGGTTCTGGCTGGGCGGCGTAGGTGGTGACTTCCCCGCCGTAAACATCCTTGTAACGTTGTTCCTGGCGCTCAAGTTCCGCGCGCAGTTCGTCTTTCGTCACATTGTTACCTAATTGAGTTGAGTTTGATTCCGGCGAAACGCGATGCCGGGAAGTCGCCCCCGGTATACCGTCAATCTGAAGATCAGCGTGGAAAGGTATACAGGAAAAACCACTTCTTTATTGCACGCGGCCACGATACCGGAGAAGAGCAGTTGTCGTAGCAACAGTTTTCTTGTCACAGCCACAAGCAGTTGGCAGGCATTCGAAATGTGTGTCAGGTACTTGCGGCGGAGCCTGCACGCAGCCGGTGCACGACTGGGTGAAATCTATCCTCGGGGTCAGGCGAGGCTGGCTCCTGCACAGGATGCATTATAGCCACGCGCTTGAATAACACTATCGCCAACAAGTTAAAAATCGTCAACTTTGTGTGAGGGTTTTGTTACGCAGGTGTGTGGGGTATTTGCTGAACTATTGGCGCCATAAATCGTGCAATGTTCTACAGGCGTTAATCAACCTTAACTTCTCTCGTACATCAGTCGATTCTGAAAGGCACTCAAATGGATGTAGAGGGGTTCCGGCACCGGTCGGCGGTGACAAATTGCGATAATCGAATGACCGTCCGATAATCGCCCAATGTTGGTTGCCCTGCCTTGTGCAGCCATTGCACGGCGGCTTGTAATAGCGGTCACCCTCCCGCAGCGGTTAAAAATAAGAGAAAGGACCCCAAATGAACGATCAATTGCGCAACTCCTTCGCATCAGTGGCGCCGCCGATCGTTGCGTCACCGGCCAAGCGCATCCAGGCGTTTACCGGTGATCCGGATTTCATGACCTCCCTGGCACGCGGCCTGGCCGTGGTGCAGGCATTCCAGGAGCGCAAGCGCCACCTGACCATCGCCCAGATCAGCCACCGCACGGAAATCCCCCGCGCTGCCGTACGCCGTTGCCTGCATACCCTGATCAAACTCGGCTACGCCACCACCGACGGGCGTACCTATTCGCTGTTGCCCAAGGTGCTGACCCTCGGCCACGCTTACCTGTCGTCCACGCCCCTGGCCGTTTCGGCGCAGCCTTACCTGGACCGCATGAGCGAGCAGCTCCACGAGGCGTGCAACATGGCAACCCTGGAAGGTGATGACATCCTCTACATTGCCCGCTCCGCCACCACCCAACGCCTGATTTCCGTCGACCTTTCCGTGGGCGGCCGTCTCCCGGCCTACTGCACCTCCATGGGCCGTATCCTGCTGGCGGCGCTGGATGACGCCTCGCTGCAGGACTACCTCGACCACGCCGACCTGCAAACCAAGACCAGCCGCACCCTCACCACCCCGCAAGCCTTGCTCGAATGCCTGCAGGAAGTGCGGCAGCAGGGCTGGTGCATTGTCGACCAGGAACTGGAGCAAGGGCTGCGTTCCATCGCCGTGCCGGTGTACGACGCTTCGGGCCAGGTCCTGGCGGCACTGAACGTCAGCACCCATGCCGGGCGGGTCAGCCGCAGCGAGCTGGAGCAGCGTTTCCTGCCGAGCATGCTCAGTGCCAGCCAGGAGCTGAGTGCGCAGCTGTTTGCGTAAGCTGTTCGGTGACCGCACAGATCCCGGCTGGATGAATTGACGGTGTTTCCCAAGGCTTATTAATGTGCGGCAGCGCTTCAAGGCGCCGCCCCAATAATAATGACGACTCAAGGTCGTTCGCCCGCCCATCGGTGTGGAAATAAAAATAATGAATCAGCCTTCACCTGCTGTCGGTACTTGCCTGGACGTTCAGTCCTTCATCAACGCCCAGCCGCTGTCGCGGTATCAGTGGCGAGTGGTGATCCTGTGTTTTCTCATCGTCTTCCTCGACGGCCTCGACACTGCCGCCATGGGCTTCATCGCCCCGGCGCTGTCCCAGGACTGGGGTATCGACCGCGCCAGCCTCGGCCCGGTAATGAGTGCCGCGTTGATCGGCATGGTCTTCGGCGCCCTGGGCTCCGGCCCACTCGCCGACCGCTTCGGGCGCAAGGTGGTGCTGGTGGGGGCGGTGCTGGTGTTTGGGGCCTTCAGCCTGGCCTCGGCCTACAGCAGCAACGTCGATCAACTGCTGATCCTGCGCTTCCTCACCGGTCTCGGCCTGGGCGCCGGCATGCCGAACGCCACGACACTGCTCTCCGAATACACCCCGGAACGCCATAAGTCGCTGCTGGTGACCAGCATGTTCTGCGGCTTCAACCTGGGCATGGCCGGTGGCGGGTTTATCTCGGCCAAGCTGATCCCGGCGTATGGCTGGCACAGCCTGCTGATGATCGGCGGCCTGTTGCCGCTGATCCTCGCGGTGGTGCTGCTGTTCTGGCTGCCGGAGTCGGCGCGTTACCTGGTGGTGCGCAATCGCGGCACCGACAAAGTGCGCAAGACCCTGGCGCCTATCGAGCCGGGCATCGTCGCCCAGGCCTCGAGCTTCAGCGTGCCCGAACAGAAAACCGTCAAGGCGCGCAACGTGTTCGCGGTGATCTTCTCCGGCACCTACAGCGCCGGCACCTTGCTGTTGTGGCTGACGTATTTCATGGGCCTGGTGATTGTTTACCTGCTGACCAGTTGGCTGCCGACCCTGATGCGCGACAGCGGCGCCAGCATGGAACAGGCCGCGTTTATCGGTGCGTTGTTCCAGTTTGGCGGCGTATTGAGTGCGGTCGGCGTGGGCTGGGCGATGGACCGGTTCAATCCCCACAAGGTCATCGGTACCTTCTACCTGCTGGCCGGGGTGTTTGCCTACGCGGTGGGGCAGAGCCTGGGCAATATCACGCTGCTGGCGACTCTGGTGTTGATTGCCGGCATGTGTGTCAACGGTGCGCAGTCGGCGATGCCGTCGCTGGCCGCACGTTTCTACCCGACCCAGGGCCGCGCCACGGGCGTGTCGTGGATGCTCGGCATCGGCCGCTTCGGCGCGATACTCGGGGCGTGGATGGGCGCGACCTTGCTGGGCCTGGGCTGGAACTTCGAACAGGTGCTGACCGCCCTGGTGATCCCGGCGGCATTGGCCACCACCGCGGTGGTGATCAAGGGCATGGTCAGCCATGCCGACGCTACCTGAAACGGACCGATAGCAAGACAACAATCCGTTCGATAATCGAACACTCAGTCGATTATCGGATTGTTTGGCCCCGACCCCCGGCTTAATCTTCAAGCACTTCGGCGCTGCCTCCAGCGCCTTTTTCGATCGATACCGGGAGCCCACCCCATGGCTGAAATCCTTTCGCTGGCTGATGCGGTAAAGCAGTTCGTGAATGACGGCGACACCGTTGCACTCGAAGGCTTTACTCACCTGATCCCTACGGCGGCAGGTCATGAAATCATTCGTCAGGGCAAGAAAGACCTGACGCTGGTGCGCATGACGCCTGACCTGATCTACGACCAGTTGATCGGCGCCGGCTGTGCACGCAAGCTGATTTTCTCCTGGGGCGGCAACCCGGGCGTGGGTTCACTGCATCGCCTGCGGGACGCCGTTGAAAAGCAATGGCCGCAACCGCTGGAGATCGAAGAGCACAGCCACGCCGACCTGGCCAATGCCTACGTCGCCGGTGCCTCCGGCCTGCCATTCGCGGTGTTGCGCGCCTACGCCGGCTCCGACCTGCCCAAGGTCAACCCGCTGATCAAGACCGTGACCTGCCCCTTCACCGGTGAAGTACTGGCGGCCGTGCCGTCGGTGCGCCCGGACATCACCGTGATCCACGCGCAAAAGGCTGACCGCAAGGGCAACGTGCTGCTGTGGGGCATCCTCGGGGTGCAGAAGGAAGCGGCCCTGGCGGCCAAGCGCTGCATCGTTACCGTTGAAGAAATCGTCGACGACCTCAACGCGCCGATGAACGCCTGCGTGCTGCCGACCTGGGCCCTGACTGCCGTGTGCCATGTGCCGGGTGGCGCGCATCCGTCCTACGCTCACGGTTACACCGAACGTGACAACCGTTTCTACCAGGCCTGGGACCCCATCGCCCGGGACCGTGAGACGTTTACTGCGTGGATCAACGAATACATCCACGGCACCGCCAATTTCAGTGAATTCCAGGCCAAGCTGGCCACCGCGCAGGAGGCCAAATAATGGCTTACTCGACCAACGAAATGATGACCGTCGCCGCCGCGCGCCGCCTGAAGAACGGTTCGGTGTGCTTCGTCGGCATCGGCCTTCCCTCCAAGGCTGCCAACCTGGCGCGCCTGACGTCGTCGCCGGATGTGGTGCTGATCTACGAGTCCGGCCCGATTGGCGCCAAGCCTTCGGTGCTGCCGCTGTCCATCGGTGACGGCGAGCTGGCTGAAACCGCTGACACCGTGGTGCCGACCGGTGAGATTTTTCGCTACTGGCTGCAGGGCGGGCGCATTGACGTCGGCTTCCTCGGCGCGGCCCAGGTCGACCGTTTCGGCAATATCAACACCACCGTGGTCGGTGACTACCACCAGCCCAAAGTGCGCCTGCCAGGTGCCGGTGGCGCGCCGGAGATCGCCGGCTCCGCGAAGAGCGTGCTGATCATCCTCAAGCAGTCGGCCCGCTCGTTTGTCGACAAGCTGGACTTCATCACTTCGGTCGGCCACGGCGAAGGCGGTGACTCGCGCAAACGCCTGGGTCTGCCAGGCGCCGGTCCTGTAGGGATTATTACCGACCTGTGCATCATGGAGCCGGAGGAGGGCAGCCACGAATTTGTCGTCACCGCCCTGCACCCCGGCGTGACCCGTGAGCAAGTAGTGGCCGCCACCGGTTGGGCGATTCGTTTTGCCGACCAGGTGACCACCAGCGCCGAACCCACCGAGATTGAACTGACTGCCCTGCGCGACCTTGAGGCACGCACCGCTGCCGCCCACGGCCAAGCCCCCGGAGAAGCCTGATGCGCGACGTATTTATCTGTGACGCCATTCGTACCCCCATCGGCCGTTTTGGCGGTGGCTTGTCCAACGTGCGCGCCGATGACCTGGCGGCACTGCCGATCAAGGCGCTGATGGAGCGCAACCCGTCGGTGGAGTGGAGCGCTGTGGACGAAGTGTTCCTCGGCTGCGCCAACCAGGCCGGCGAAGACAACCGCAACGTGGCGCGCATGGCGGCATTGCTGGCCGGCCTTCCGGAGAGCATTCCCGGCGTCACCCTGAACCGCCTGTGCGCTTCGGGCATGGACGCGATCGGCACGGCCTTCCGCGCCATCGCCAGCGGCGAGATGGAGCTGGCGATTGCCGGTGGCGTCGAGTCGATGTCCCGCGCGCCGTTCGTGATGGGCAAGGCCGATGCGGCGTTCTCGCGCAACATGAAGCTGGAAGACACCACCATCGGCTGGCGCTTTATCAATCCGTTGATGAAGGCCCAGTACGGCGTCGACCCGATGCCGCAAACCGCTGACAACGTGGCCGACGACTATAAAATCTCCCGCGCCGACCAGGACGCCTTCGCCCTGCGCAGCCAACAACGTACGGCCGCTGCACAGGCCGCCGGTTTCTTCGCCGAAGAAATCGTACCGGTGCGCGTCGCCCACAAAAAAGGCGAAACCGTGGTCGAGCACGACGAGCATCCACGGGCCGATACCACCCTGGAAGCCCTGGCCAAACTCAAGCCGGTCAATGGTCCGGAAAAGACCGTCACCGCAGGCAACGCCTCTGGTGTGAACGATGGTGCCGCTGCGCTGATTCTGGCCTCTGCTGAAGCCGTCAAAAAACACGGCCTGACCGCCCGCGCCCGGGTGCTGGGCATGGCCAGCGCCGGTGTGGCGCCGCGTGTGATGGGCATCGGCCCGGTGCCGGCGGTGCGCAAACTGGTGGAGCGCCTGGGCCTGGCGGTAACTGATTTCGATGTGATCGAACTCAACGAAGCCTTCGCCAGCCAGGGCCTGGCCGTGCTGCGTGAACTGGGGATTGCCGACGACGCACCGCAGGTCAACCCGAACGGCGGCGCGATTGCCCTTGGCCATCCGCTGGGCATGAGCGGTGCGCGCCTGGTACTGACCGCGCTGCATCAGCTGGAAAAAACCGGTGGCAGCAAAGGCCTGGCGACCATGTGCGTCGGTGTGGGCCAAGGCCTGGCCCTGGCGATCGAACGCGTTTGAGACCCACAAGAATAAAGAGGATTGCTCCATGAGTGACAAGCCCGGATACCGGCGCCCGCAAGCGGGTACTCAGCCTGATTACCTGCACCCGGCCTACCAGTCGACGAACCTGCGTTCGCCGTCCAAGCCGTTGGTGTTCCTGCCCCATTCCCTGTCGGAAATCACCGGCCCGACCATCGGCGCCGAGCGCGTCAACGAGAAGGACAACGACCTGACCGCCCAGCACGAAGGCGAACCCCAGGGCGAACGCATCATCATTCACGGGCGCGTGCTGGATGAAAACGGCCTGCCCGTTCCCGGCATCCTCGTGGAAATCTGGCAGGCCAACGCTGCCGGCCGCTACAACCACAAGCGCGACCAGCACGACGCACCGCTGGACCCGAACTTCACCGGCACCGGGCGTACCGTCACCGACGCCGACGGCTGGTACCAGTTCCAGACCATCAAGCCCGGCGCCTACCCGTGGGGCAACCACCACAACGCGTGGCGCCCGGCGCACATCCACTTCTCGCTGTTCGGCCCGAGTGTGCTGACGCGGTTGGTGACGCAGATGTATTTCCCCGGTGACCCGCTGCTGGCCTATGACCCGATCTACAACTGCGTCCCGGACACGTCCGCCAAGGAGCGCCTGATCGCCTCGTTCGATCTGGAAAAAACCATTCCGCACTATGCCCTCGGCTACCGCTGGGACATCGTCCTGCGCGGCCGCGACGCCACGCCGATGGAGAAATGAGATGAGCCTCAACGCGACTACTTCCCACACCGTCGGGCCGTATTACCACATTGGCCTGACCTGGCTGAACCGCGAAGACCTGACCGTTGCGGCCACCCTCGGCGAGCGCGTGGCGATCACCGGGCAGGTGGTGGATGGCAATGGCGATGTGGTCAACGACGCCATGCTGGAAGTCTGGCAGGCCAATGCGGCCGGCAAGTACGACCATCCCGAGGATGAGCAGGACAAACCGGTGGACCCGAACTTCGAAGGCTTTGGCCGGGTGCCGGTGGACGCTGAAGGGCGGTTTCGCTTTACCACCATCAAGCCGGGCAGTGTGCCGGGGTTGAAGGGCACGACCCAGGCGCCGCACCTGGTGGTGCTGGTGTTTGCCCGTGGGCTGGTGAAGCACCTGCTGACGCGGATTTACTTTGACGGTGAAGCGGCGAATGGGGATGACGCGCTGCTGGCGTGTGTGCCGCAGGAGCGCCGCCGCACGTTGATCGCCAAGGCGGATGCGGCGGGTGTGTATCAGTGGAATGTGATTTTGCAGGGCACAGACGAAGAGACGGTGTTCTTCGATTATTGAGTGGGCTGCGGATCTATAGCAGGCAAGCCAGCTCCCACAGGGGAATGCATTCCAAATGTGGGAGCCGGGCTTGCCCGCGATGAGGCCGGCCCAGGCAACAAATATCCAAAAGTCTGCTTGCGGAACATGGTTGTTGCAAAGTATGTCTAGGCTATAACCGTTCCCACTGAGTGAAAAAACATGACAACAAAAACCAGCCACTACACCGGAGAAGAACGCAGCAAAAGGATTTTTGCGATTGTCGGTGCCTCTTCCGGCAACCTCGTCGAATGGTTCGACTTCTACGTCTATGCCTTCTGCGCCATCTATTTCGCCCCGGCGTTTTTCCCGTCGGACGACCCCACCGTGCAACTGCTGAACACCGCCGGCGTGTTCGCCGCCGGCTTCCTGATGCGCCCCATCGGCGGCTGGCTGTTCGGCCGGGTGGCGGATAAACACGGTCGCAAGAATTCCATGATGATCTCGGTGCTGATGATGTGCGCCGGTTCCCTGGTCATCGCCTTTTTGCCCACCTACAAAGACATCGGCGCCTGGGCCCCGGCCCTGCTGTTGGTCGCCCGGTTGTTCCAGGGCCTGTCGGTCGGCGGCGAATACGGCACCACCGCCACCTACATGAGTGAAGTCGCCCTCAAGGGCCAGCGCGGGTTCTTCGCCTCGTTCCAGTACGTGACCCTGATCGGCGGGCAACTGCTGGCGGTGTTGGTGGTGGTGATCCTGCAACAGATTCTCACCGAAGAAGAACTGCGGGCCTGGGGCTGGCGCATTCCGTTTGTGATCGGCGCCATTGCGGCGGTGATCTCGCTGTTGCTGCGTCGCACCCTGAAAGAAACCACCAGCAAGGAAATGCGTGAAGACAAGGACGCCGGCAGCATTGCCGCGCTGTTCCGCGATCACAAGGCGGCGTTTATCACCGTGCTCGGCTACACCGCCGGCGGCTCGCTGATTTTCTACACGTTCACCACCTACATGCAGAAGTACCTGGTGAACACCGCCGGGATGCACGCCAAGACCGCCAGCTACATCATGACCGGCGCGCTGTTCTTCTACATGTGCATGCAGCCGGTGTTCGGCATGCTGGCGGACAAGATTGGCCGCCGTAACTCGATGCTGTGGTTCGGCGCCCTGGGCACGCTGTGCACTGTACCAATCCTGTTGACCCTGAAAACCGTCAGCAGCCCGTTCCTGGCTTTTGTGCTGATCACCCTGGCCCTGGCCATCGTGAGCTTCTACACCTCCATCAGCGGCCTGGTGAAAGCCGAAATGTTCCCGCCACAAGTACGCGCACTGGGCGTGGGCCTGGCGTATGCGGTGGCGAACGCGATCTTCGGCGGTTCGGCGGAATATGTGGCCTTGGGGCTCAAGTCCATGGGCATGGAGAACACCTTCTACTGGTACGTCACGGCGATGATGGCGGTGGCGTTCCTGTTCAGCTTGCGCCTGCCCAAAGAGGCGGCGTATTTGCACCACGATCTGTAACCGGCTGGCGCGTGCCCGTTGCCGGGTATGCGCCACCTAGGGATGTGTTATGACGATGCGCACGAGCAACCAACTGTTCGACGCCTACTTCACCGCCAACGGCATGGCTGAAGTGTTCTGCGACCAGGGGCGTTTGCAGGGCATGCTGGATTTCGAAGCGGCGCTGGCCCGGGCCGAGGCTCAGGTCGGGTTGATCCCGCAAGCGGCCGTCGCGCCCATTGCCCAGGCGTGCCTGGCTTCTCTCTACGACGTGGATGCCCTCGGCGACGCGATTGCCACGGCGGGCAATTCGGCGATTCCGTTGGTCAAGGCCCTCGGCAAGTTGATCGCCAGCGAAGATGCCGGCGCCGAACGTTATGTGCATCTGGGCGCTACCAGCCAGGATGTGATGGACACCGGCCTGGTGCTGCAACTGCGCAGTGCGGTCGAGCTGATCGAACATGATCTGGCGCGGCTGGGGGACATTCTTGCCGCCCAGGCCCAGCGTTACGGGACAACTCCTTTGGCGGGCCGGACCTGGCTGCAGCATGCAACGCCGGTCACGCTGGGCATGAAGATCGCCGGTTGGCTCGGCGCAGTCACCCGCAACCGGCAACGTCTCAGTGAGCTGAAGCCGCGTTTGCTGGTGCTGCAATTTGGCGGTGCTTCCGGAACCCTGGCGGCCCTCGGCGAACAGGCGATGCCGGTGGCGCAAGCACTGGCCGCCGAGTTGCAGCTGGGCCTGCCGGAGCAACCCTGGCACACCCAGCGCGACCGCCTGGTGGAGTTTGCCTCGGTGCTCGGTTTGATCGCCGGCAGCCTCGGCAAGCTGGGTCGCGACATCAGCCTGCTGATGCAGACCGAAGCGGCGGAAGTGTTTGAGCCGTCGGCCCCCGGCAAGGGCGGCTCTTCGACCATGCCCCACAAGCGCAACCCGGTGGGCGCTGCCGTGCTGATCAGCGCTGCCACGCGAGTGCCCGGCCTGGTGGCAACGATGTTCAGCGCGATGCCCCAGGAACACGAACGCAGCCTGGGCCTGTGGCACGCCGAATGGGAAACCCTGCCGGAGATTTGCCGGCTGGTATCCGGTGCATTGCATCAGGCGCTGCTGGTCAGCGAAGGCCTGGAAGTCGATCCCCGGCGCATGGTCCAAAACCTTGATTTGACCCAGGGCCTGGTACTGGCCGAAGCGGTCAGCATCGTCCTCGCCCAGCGCCTGGGCCGCGAAACCGCGCACCATCTGCTGGAACAATGCTGCAAACGCGCCGTCGCCGACGGGCGCCACCTGCGGGCGGTGCTGGGGGATGAACCGCAAGTGACTGCCGAGCTTTCGGCGGCCGAACTCGATCGCCTGCTGGACCCGGCGCACTACCTGGGCCAGGCGCACACCTGGGTCACCCGGGCCGTGGCCGAACATTTTGCTTTGACTGCCTGAGGAGGCTGCTGTGGGATTTGTACAACTCGCCGATGGCGAACTGAACTACCAACTCGATGGCCCCGAAGATGCACCGGTACTGGTGCTGTCCAACTCCCTGGGCACCGACCTGCATATGTGGGACATCCAGATCGAGGCGTTCACTCAGTACTTCCGGGTGCTGCGTTTCGACACCCGGGGCCATGGCAAGTCGCTGGTCACCGAAGGCCCCTACAGCATCGAGCAGTTGGGCCGTGACGTGTTGGCGCTGCTGGATGCGTTGCAGATCGAGCGCGCGCATTTCTGCGGGTTGTCCATGGGCGGCCTGATCGGCCAGTGGCTGGGGATCAACGCGGGTGAGCGTTTGCGCCGGCTGGTGGTGTGCAACACCGCCGCGAAGATCGGCACGCCCGAGATCTGGAACCCACGCATCGAGATGGTCCTGCGCGACGGTGCGGCCGCGATGGTTGCCCTGCGTGATGCGTCAATTGCCCGCTGGTTCACCGCAGACTTCGCCGAGGCTCATCCTGACCAGGCCAAGCTGATCACCGATATGCTGGCGGCGACTGATCCCCAGGGTTATGCCGCAAACTGCGCGGCCGTGCGCGACGCGGATTTCCGCGAGCAACTGGCGTCGATCAAGGTGCCGACCCTGGTGATCGCAGGCAGCGAAGATGCGGTGACGCCGCCGGCGGGTGGGCACTTTATCCAGGCGCATGTGCAGGGCGCCGAGTATGCCGAGTTCTATGCCGCGCACTTGTCCAACGTGCAAGCCGGTGCGGCGTTCAGCGACCGTGTGCTGGAATTTCTGCTATCGCGCTGAGTATCGCTGAACCCTGTGGCGAGGGAGCTTGCTCCCGTTGGGCTGCGTAGCAGCCCCTGAGCAGCCGCAACCCAACTATTTGTAAAACCCTGCAGCGGCCTCACTGGGGTCGCTGCGCGACCCAACGGGAGCAAGCTCCCTCGCCACAGGTATGTGCCTGTCGTCACCGTTGCATGAGGAGCGTTTTGTGGACGAGAAACAACGTTATGCCGAAGGCCTGCAAGTGCGCCGCGAAGTGCTGGGCGACGCCCACGTCGACCGCAGCCTCAACGCCCTGACCGAGTTCAACAGCGAGTTCCAGGAAATGATCACCCGCCACGCCTGGGGTGATATCTGGACCCGCCCGGGGCTGCCGCGGCATACCCGCAGCCTGATCACCATCGCCATGCTCATCGGCATGAACCGCAGCGAAGAGCTGAAGCTGCACCTGCGCGCCGCCGCGAGCAACGGTGTGACCCGCGCCGAGATCAAGGAAGTGCTGATGCAGAGCGCGATCTATTGCGGGATTCCGGCGGCGAATGCGACGTTTCACTTGGCCGAGTCGGTGTGGGATGAGTTGGGGGTAGAGTCGCGCGTCTAGTGCGAGTCAGCGTCCCACACCCAATTCCACACGCCGGGCAGATGCACGACTTCGTCGGCGCTTTTTACCGTGCGGGCCATGGCGGCTCGCTGCAAGGTTGCCCGGTCGGTGTAGAAAGGCTGTGTGGCGAGGGGCACGCCATTGATATGGGCGCTGTCCAGCAGGATTTGCAGGTATTCCTTCAAGTGCCAGGCGGTGTAGCGGTTGATATCGTGGAAGGTCACCACCACCGGGATCACGCCGTCCACCGTCGGTAATTCGCCTTTGGCGATGCGCTCGCGCACCACCGAGAGTTGGCGTATCAGGTTTTCCCGTCGACGCGGGCTGCCGTTGAACACCCATATCACCCCATCGTTTGCACTCAGGTCGGTCAGCAACACATGCATGCCGTGTTGCTGATAGGCGGCGAAGGTGCGCTTGTCGTAGTTCCAGAACGGCGGGCGTACCAGTGTGGGCGGTTGGCCGGTGATGGCGGTGAGGGTCGACGAACCCAGGCTGAGGTAGTGCTCCAGTTCAGCCGGATTCTGCAAGCGATGGTTGCTGTGCCACGGGGTCGCGGTGTGGAAGCCCAGGATATGGCCGGCCGCGTATTCGCGCTCCATGGTCTTGTAGCCCCGCGGGTTGCCGCCGGAGCGGGGCGCCTCGGTCTGCAGGAAGAACACCGCCTTGATCCCCGGCTGTATCGGGTTGTTCGCCAGGTCCGCCATCACCGAACGGCTGGGGTTCATGAAGCCCGAGGCGCTGGGGCCGTCATCGAAGGTCAGCAAAAAACGGATCGGCGCCTCGGTTTTCAGGCGTTGTTCAGTTTGCGGTGTCAGCGCCAGAGGCGGGCCGATGCAACCGCTGAGGCTCAGGGCCAGGGCTAGTGCGGCCGATACGGTGGCGAAGTGTTTCATGGCGGACTCGAATGACATTGGCTGCTGGGGCGGGTCATCCATGACACGCGCGCACCATACAACAAGACTGTCGAGGCTTTACAGCAGGCTTATCGGGTAACTGACGATCAACCGGTTTTCATCAAACTCGTTGTTGTTGTAGTCCCGGCGCATGCTGGAGTTACGCCAGCGCACATTGAGATTCTTCAGCGCTCCGCTCTGCACCACGTAGGCCACTTCACTTTCCCGTCCCCATTCCTTGCCATCGGTCACTGTGCCGCTGTGTACGTTGCTGCCACTGATGTAGCGGTTCATCAGCGTGAGGCCCGGAATACCCAGGGCGGCGAAGTTATAGTCATGGCGTACCTGCCAGGATTTTTCCTGGGCGTTGTCGTAGCTGGCGTTGTAGCTGTCGTTGGCCAGGGTGCCGCCGCTGGTGCCGTTGACGCGCATCCAGGCGCTGTTGCCGGTGAGTTTTTGCAGGCCGACGTAGAACGTGTTGCCGCCGTATCGGGCCGAGAACAGTCCGGACCAGGTCTTGTTATCGAGGTCTCCGGCGCGGGCGCTGCCGTCGTCCTTGCCATAGAAGAACCCGAGGTTGGCGCCCAGGGTCCAGTCGCCCACCGGTTGGCTGTGGATCAGGTTGAGGTATTGCTGGCTGTAGATGTCCTTGAGTTGGGCGTTCCACACACCGATCTGGGTGCGTTTGTCGTTGAAGGCGTATTCGCCGCCCTGGAAGTTGAAGCGGTCGGAGGTGAACGCGGTTTTCCCGAACATGGACATGTCGGTCATGCTGCTGTCGTCCCGTGGGCTGTTGGCGCGGAACTGGCCGCCGTACAGGGTCAGGCCGTCGATTTCCTTGGAGGTGATTTGCCCGCCGCGCAGGGTTTGCGGGAGCGAGCGGCCATCGTCCGAACGCAGGATCGGCAGCACCGGCATCCATTCGCCGACTTTCACTTCTGTCTTTGAAACCCGTGCCTTGAACGCCACGCCCAGACGCCCGAATTCATCCGCCGGGCGGCCATCGTGGTCCAGCGGCAACAGCTGGGTGCCACCCGTGCCGCGTCCGCCATCGAGCTTCAATGAGTACAGGCCCAGTACATCCACGCCGAAACCGACGGTGCCCTGGGTGAAGCCGGATTTGGCGTCGAGGATGAAGCTTTGCGTCCACTCCTGTGCGCCGCCCTGGGTCTTGCTGGGGTTGGTGTAGTTGCGGTTGAAGAAGAAATTACGCAGGTTGAGGTTGGCGCTGGCGTCTTCCAGGAAGCCGTGTTCTTCAGCGACAACGGGGAGGGCAATGCTGGCGACAGCGGTTGCCAGCAAAAGCCGGCGCGGGTCGAAAGTGCTCATGGTGTCAGACCTGTTGTTATTGGGGTTATGCAGGTGGCGGCCATGGTGCGGGGCGGTGCGGGGGCGATGAAAGTGGGGGAGAGCGGGTTGTGGGCGATGATCGAACGTAAAGTCATGGGCGTAAAAAAACCGCTTCCTGGGCGGGAAGCGGTTTTTGTTTACTGCGCCACTATCAGAACAACTTCAAGGGCGGTGCTTCTTCTTTCAACGGTTCGTTCTTCGCGGTCTGTTCGTTCCAGCCACCACCGAGGGCCTTGTACAGGTTGACCTCGCTATTGAGCTGCGCCAGGCGGTCGGTGATCAGCGATTGCTGGGCACTGAACAGTTGGCGCTGGGCGTCGAGGAACGTCAGGTTGCTGTCGACACCAATACGGTAGCGACGCTCGGCCAGGCGGTAGTAATCCTGGTTGGCCGCGACGAAGCCACGTTGGGCGTCCAGTTGCTGCTTGTAGGTCTCGCGGGCGGCGAGGCCGTCGGAGACTTCCTGGAAGCCGGTCTGGATGGCTTTCTCGTAGTTGGCGACGTTGATCTCTTTCTGGATTTTCGAGTAATCCAGGCTGGCGCGCAGGCTGCCGGCGTTGAAGATCGGGATGTTGATCTGCGGTGCGAACGACCAGGTACCCGAACCGCCCTTGAACAGGCCGCCCAGGGTCGGGCTCGCGGTGCCGGCGCTGGCGGTCAGGGTGATGCTCGGGAAGAACGCAGCGCGTGCCGCACCGATGTTGGCGTTGGCCGCCTTGAGGTTGTACTCGGCCTGCAGGATGTCGGGACGACGTTGCAGCAGGTCCGATGGCAGGCCGGCCGGTACTTCGCTCAACAGGTCATCAGCCAATGGCCGGCTGACGATGTTCGCCGGCAGGCCGGTACCCAGCAGCAGGGTCAGGTTGTTTTCGTCCTGGGCCACCTGGCGGGTATAACGCGCCAGTGCAACCCGGGCGTTTTCCACCGAGGTACGGGCCTGGCTCAGGTCCAGGGCCGAAGCCACGCCGACTTCATTGCTGCGCGAGGTCAGTTTGAAGCTCTGCTCGTACGCGCCCAGGGTGTCCTGGGTGAGCTTGAGCAGCTCCTTGTCGGCCTGCCAGGTCAGGTAGGCGTTGGCCACGCTGGCCACCAGGCTGATCTGGGTGGTGCGGCGCGCTTCTTCGGTCGCGAAGTATTGTTGCAGCGCTTGTTCGCTCAGGCTGCGTACGCGGCCGAACAGGTCCAGCTCATAAGAACTGATCCCGAGGCCCGCCGAGTATTGGCTGGTGATGCCCGCTTCGCCGGTCTGCGACAGCTTGGCCGGGGTGCGCGTGCGGCTGCCGCTGCCCGTGGCCGAAACCGCCGGGAACAGGTCGGCGCGCTGGATCTGGTACTGCGCGGCATACGCATCGATGTTCAGGGCCGCGACACGCAGGTCGCGGTTGTTCACCAGGGCGGTCTGGATCAGCTGTTGCAGGGCAGGGTCATGGAAAAACTGCTTCCAGCCCTGCTCGGCAGCCGCCTGGCCCGGCGCCTGGGCCGACGAATACGCCGGCCCCTGCGGGAACTGCGCGGCTACCGGCGCTTCAGGGCGCTGGTAGTCCGGGATCAGCGAGCAGCCACTGAGCACGAATGCTGTGACCGCTAAGGAAAGTAGCGACTTGCTCATTGGCCAGCCTCTTTAGGAGTTTGCTTGGGTTCAGTCTTTTTACGCTCGCCAGCGGAGGACACGGTTGCGAAGAACAGGGGTACCCAGAAGATCGCGAGGACCGTGGCGGTGATCATACCGCCAATTACGCCCGTACCGATGGCGTGCTGGCTACCTGAGCCGGCACCGGTGGAAATTGCCAGGGGCAGTACGCCGAGCATGAACGCCATGGACGTCATGATGATCGGTCGCAGACGCATGCGGGATGCCTCGATGGCCGACTCGACAATGCCTTTGCCCTGTTCGTGGAGCTCCTTGGCGAACTCCACGATCAGGATGGCGTTTTTCGCTGCCAGACCCACCGTCACCAACAGGCCCACCTGGAAGAACACGTCGTTGGACAGTCCCCGCAGGCTAGTGGCGATCAACGCACCGATCACACCCAGCGGTACAACCAGAATCACCGCAATCGGGATCGACCAGCTTTCGTACAGTGCCGCGAGGCAGAGGAACACCACCAGCAGCGACAGGGCGTACAGCGCAGGTGCCTGGGAGCCGGACAGACGTTCTTCATACGACAGACCGGTCCAGGAGTAACCAACGCCAGCCGGCAGGTCCTTGGCAATGCGTTCGACTTCCGCCATCGCATCACCGGTACTGTAGCCAGGTGCCGGGGTACCGAGGATTTCCATCGCCGCTACACCGTTATAGCGCGAGAGTTTCGGCGAACCGAAGATCCACTTGCCCGAAGAGATGGCCGACAGCGGCACCATCTTCCCGGACGTGCTGCGCACGTACCATTTGCTCAGGTCTTCCGGAGACATCCGGCTGGCGGCGTCACCCTGTACATACACCTTCTTCACACGACCACGGTCGATGAAGTCGTTGATGTAGCTGCCACCCAAGGCGATTGCCAGGGTCTGCTGGATGTCTGCCAGGCTGATGCCCTGGGCACTGGCCTTCTCGTCGTCAACGGTCAGCTCGTACTGCGGCTCATCGTTCACGCCGTTGGGGCGCACGCCCGCCAGGATCTTGCTTTGTGCCGCGGCACCCAGGAACTGGTTACGCGCATCCATCAGCTTCTGGTGGCCGACGCCGCCCTGGTCTTGCAGGAACACGTCGAAACCGGTGGCGTTACCCAGTTCGAGTACCGAAGGTGGCACCACGGCAAATACCATGGCGTCCTTGAAGGCCCCGAAGAAGTAACCCTGGGCACGCTTGGCAACCTCAAATACCGACTGGCTCGAGTCACGCTCGTCCCACGGCTTGAGCATCACGAACGCGAGGCCCGAGCTCTGGCCACGACCGGCGAAGTTGAAGCCGTTCACGGTAAACACCGATTTGACAGCCTTGCCTTCGCCTGGCTCGCCTTCCTTGTCGTTCAACAGGTAGGCGCGCATATCGTCGATGACTTTCTGCGTACGTTCAGCCGAAGAACCCACCGGCGTTTGTACCTGGGCAAAGATCACGCCCTGGTCTTCCTCTGGGAGGAACGCGCTTGGAATGCGGGTGAACATCCAGATCATGCCGGCAAGGATCAGGGCATAGACCACGAACGCCGGGAACTTGTGCTTGATCATGTTACCGACGCCGCGCTCGTAGCTCAGTACGCCACGGTCGAAGGTACGGTTGAACCAGCCGAAGAAGCCGCGCTTGGGTTGGCCGTGTTTTTCCGGGTCAATCGGCTTGAGCATGGTGGCGCACAAGGCCGGGGTGAAGACCAGGGCAACCAGTACCGACAGCGCCATCGCCGAAACGATAGTGATGGAGAACTGGCGGTAGATCACACCGGTGGAACCACCGAAGAACGCCATTGGCAGCAATACCGCCGACAGCACCAGGGCGATACCCACCAGGGCGCCCTGGATCTGGCCCATGGACTTGACCGTCGCCTCCTTGGGCGACAAGTGCTCCTCGGCCATTACCCGCTCGACGTTCTCCACCACAACGATGGCATCGTCCACCAGCAAGCCGATGGCCAGGATCATGCCGAACATGGTCAGGGTGTTGATGGTGAAGCCGAACGCAGCGAGGATCCCGAAGGTACCCAGCAATACCACCGGTACGGTCATGGTGGTGATGATGGTGGCGCGGAAGTTCTGCAGGAACAGGAACATCACCAGGAACACCAGCACGATCGCTTCGATCAGGGTGTGAACCACACCGGAGATCGATTCGGTCACAACCGGCGTGGTGTCATACGGCACCACAGCCTTCATGCCAGGCGGGAAGAACGGTTCGAGGGACGCAACCGTTTCGCGAATCGCCTTGGCGGTGTCCAGTGCGTTGGCACCGGCTGCCAGCTTGATCGCCATACCGGAAGCCGGCTTGCCGTTGAACTGTGCGCTGATGCTGTAGTTCTGGCCGCCCAGTTCGATACGCGAAACGTCACCCAGGCGAACCTGGGAACCGTCGGTATTGACCTTCATCAGGATATTGCCGAACGCTTCAGTGGTTTGCAGACGCGTCTTGCCGATGATGGTGGCGTTCAACTGAGTGCCGGGCAGGGCAGGCAGGCCGCCGAGTTGGCCGGTGGCCACCTGGACGTTCTGCGCCTGGATGGCGTTGCTGACATCCACTGGCGTCAGCTGGTAGTTGTTCAGCTTGGCCGGGTCGAGCCAGATACGCATGGCGTACTGGGAACCGAACACCTGGAAGTCGCCCACACCGGCGGTCCGGGAAATCGGGTCCTGGATGTTGGAAACGATGTAGTTGGAAAGGTCATCCTTGGTCATGCTGCCGTCTTCCGACACCAGACCGATCACCATCAGGAAGTTCTTCACCGACTTGGTAACGCGGATACCCTGCTGCTGTACTTCTTGTGGCAGCAGCGGGGTCGCCAGGTTGAGCTTGTTCTGTACCTGAACCTGGGCGATGTCCGGGTTGGTACCCTGGTTGAACGTCGCGGTGATGGTCATGCTGCCGTCGGAGTTACTGTCCGAGGCGACATAACGCAGGTTGTCGATACCGTTGAGCTGTTGTTCGATCACCTGCACCACGGTGTCCTGCACGGTTTGTGCAGACGCGCCCGGGTAGGTCACCTGGATATCAATGGCGGTTGGCGCGATGGCCGGGTACTGGTTGATGGGCAACTTCAGGATCGACAGTGCCCCGACCAGCATGATCACCAGGGCAATTACCCAGGCGAAAATGGGACGGTCGATAAAAAATTTCGACATGAATTACTCCCCTTGACCAGCAGCGGCAGCAGGAGCAGCAGCGGAACCGGAACCGGCGGGTTTGGCGTTATCAGCGTCCTTGACCTTGACTTCGATGCCCGGCTTGATGAATTGCAGGCCTTCGGTGATCACACGGTCACCGGCGTTCAGGCCTTTTTCCACCAGCCAGTAGGCGCCGGTAGTGCGGTTGGCCACCAGTACACGTTGCTCGACCTTGTTGTCCTTGTTCACCACCAGCGCGGTCGGGATGCCCTTCAGGTCGCGGGTCACGCCTTGCTGTGGTGCCAGGATGGCCTTGCTGTTCACACCGGCTTGCAACTGCGCGTGGACGAACATGCCCGGCAGCAGGGTGTGGTCAGGGTTCGGGAACACGGCCCGCAGGGTCACGGAACCGGTGGTTTCGTCGACCGAGACTTCGGAGAATTCCAGCTTGCCTTCCACGCCGTAGGCGGTGCCGTCTTCCAGGGTCAGCTTGACCTTGGCCGCGTTTTCGCCGGCTTTTTCCAGTTGGCCGCTTTCCAGGTCACGACGCAGTTTCAGCATCTCGGCAGAGGACTGCGTGACGTCGACGTAGATCGGGTCCAGTTGCTGGATCACTGCCATGGCGTCGGTCTGGCCGTTGCTGACCAGCGCGCCTTCGGTGACCGAAGAGCGACCGATACGCCCGGAGATCGGGGCAAACACCTTGGTGTAGCGCACGTTGATCTGGGCCGTTTGCACGTTGGCTTCAGAGGTCATGCGGTTGGACACGGCGGTGTCGTATTCCTGGCGGCTGACGGCCTGCTCATCGACCAACTGCTTGTAGCGATCGGCAATCGATTTGGTCTGGGCGAGGTTGGCCTGAGCGCTTTTCAGCGAGGCGTCATACACCGACGGATCGATCTGATAGAGCTGCTGGCCTTCCTTGACGTCGCCCCCTTCCTTGAACAGACGCTTGAGAATGATGCCGTTGACCTGAGGGCGAACCTCGGCAATGCGGTAGGCCGTGGTGCGACCTGGCAGCTCGGATGTCAGGGTAAAGGCTTGAGGTTGAATAGTGACCACGCCGACCTGAGGGGTTTGAGCGGGCGGAGCCGCTTCTTCCTTTTTACATCCGCTGAGCAGCGATGCCAGGGCGACGGCAGTAACCAGGGCGGTAACAGCTGGCTTAAGTTGCATGAAGATCCTCGGGTCAGGCGCGCAGAGTGCGCACAAGAAGTGTGGAAGGGTAAAAAACAGGCACTGAGTGGATAAGTAGCTTGCTACGCAATATACTTACGTTCATGGTTGTTTGTAAACTCTTGACAGGCTTCGCGGAATGTTGACAAAGCAGCGTCCAAAGCCTCGATTCTAGTACGTTCGGCGCCCTTGACGGCGTCGTCCCACAATTATTCAGATGGTCGTTAGCAGCGGTTGAGTCTGCGTTACCGATCACCCCAAGTCTCCTGATTGAGGTTTTACTGCCATGGTTCGTCGTACCAAAGAGGAAGCTCAGGAAACGCGCAGCCAGATTCTTGAAGCGGCCGAGCAGGCCTTCTACGAGCGCGGGGTTGCGCGTACCACGCTGGCGGATATTGCCGCGCTGGCAGGCGTGACACGTGGTGCCATCTACTGGCATTTCAGCAACAAGGCCGACCTGGTGCAGGCGATGCTCGATACGCTGCACGAGCCGCTGGATGAATTGGCCAGGGCCAGTGAGAGCGAGGACGAGGTCGATCCGCTGGGTTGCATGCGCAAGCTGCTGATTCATCTGTTCCATCAAGTGGCCCTGGACCCGAAGACCCGGCGCATCAATGAGATTTTGTTTCATAAGTGCGAATTCACCGATGAAATGTGTGATCTGCGCCGTCAGCGCCAGACCGCCAGCCTCGAATGCAACCTGCGCATCGGGCTGACCTTGCGTAACGCGGTCCATCGCGGGCAGCTTCCGGAGAATCTCGACACCGTACGTGCCGCGGTGTGCATGCACGCCTATATCGACGGAATTCTCGGCCAGTGGCTGCTGGTGCCCGACAGTTTCCAGTTGGCCCAGGACGCAGAGCGCTGGGTCGATATCGCGTTGGACATGCTGCGCTTGAGCCCTGGCCTGCGCAATTAAGACAAAATGCGTAATTGCGACCAGTTGTGTCAACAATAAACACCGGGGCTGGTCAATCAGGCTTTTCCCTGATTTTGTGGGGTGACGTTATATACGGGCTGGCGGGCGGTTGATAGGTAGTTGGCTAAGTATTTTGTAGCAATATTGTTGCAAGGCTGTGAAGGAATGTTTCCTGCGGCCCATAAAAAAGCCCCGGCTCTCGCAAGCCGGGGCTTTTTCGTTTCAGCAGATCAGAGTGCCAGGGTCGGGTAGTCGATGTAGCCGACCGGGCCTTTGGCGTAGAAAGTCTCTGGATGTGCTTCGTTCAGCGGTGCATCGGCCTTCAGGCGAGCCGGCAGGTCCGGGTTGGCGATGAACGGCACGCCGAATGCCACGGCGTCAGCCTTGCCCGAAGCCAGCCACGCGTTGGCGCTGTCCTTGGTGAAGCGTTCGTTGGCGATGTACGGGCCACCGAAGGCGGCTTTCAGTTGTGGGCCGAGGCTGTCGCCCGCTTCCTTTTCACGGGAGCAGATGAACGCGATGCCACGCTTGCCCAGCTCTTTGGCGACGTAGGTGAAGGTTTCCGACAGGTTGGCGTCGCCCATGTCGTGGGAGTCGGCGCGCGGTGCCAGGTGCACGCCTACACGGCCGGCGCCCCACACTTCAATCACGGCGTCAGTGACTTCGAGCAGCAAGCGTGCGCGGTTTTCCAGGGAGCCGCCGTAGTTGTCGGTGCGCTGGTTGGTGCTGCTTTGCAGGAACTGGTCGAGCAGGTAGCCGTTCGCGCCGTGGACTTCCACGCCGTCAAAACCGGCGGCCTTGGCATTCTCGGCGCCTACGCGGTAGGCGTCGACGATGTCGGCGATTTCGGCGATTTCCAGGGCGCGCGGCGTTGGGTAGTCGGCCAGTGGGCGTACCAGGCTGACGTGGCCTTTAGGCTGGATGGCACTTGGCGCGACCGGGGTTTCACCGTCCAGGTACGACTCGTGGGAGATCCGGCCCACGTGCCACAGTTGCAGGAAGATCTTGCCGCCTGCACCGTGCACGGCCTTGGTCACATTGGCCCAGCCGCGAACCTGGTCGTTGGACCAGATGCCCGGGGTGTCCGGGTAACCCACGCCCATTGGCGTTACGGAGGTGGCTTCGCTGAGGATCAGCCCGGCGGAAGCGCGTTGGACGTAGTACTCAGCCATCAGCGCATTGGGCACGCGACCGGCGTCGGCACGGCAGCGGGTCAGCGGCGCCATGATGATGCGGTTCGACAGTTCCAGGTCGCCCAGTTTGATCGGATCGAAAATAGTCGTCATGGGATAACACCCTTCTCTTTAGTTGATCAGTTAGTCGCGGGGGCCAGGTCGGCATCGCCGGTCTGACGGAAAGTAATCAGGGTCACCAGCAGCGCGAGCACGGCCAGTGCAGCAGCGGCCAGGGGCACGCTGGTCAGGCCGAAGCCGTGGGCAATCACGCTGCCGCCCACCCAGGCGCCGAGGGCGTTGCCGATGTTGAAGGCGCCGATGTTCAAGGTGGACACCAGGTTCGGTGCGGCCTTGCCGAAGGTCACCACGTTGATTTGCAGTGCCGGTACGGCGGCAAACGAGGCGGTTGCCCAGAGGAACAGGGTGATTTCAGTCGGGATCACGGCGACGCTGGTCCAGGTCAGGACGGTGGACACCACTGCCATGCTGATGAACACGCCGATCAGGGTGGCAGCCAGGCGCTTGTCTGCCAGCTTGCCGCCGATGATGTTGCCGACGGTCAGGCCCAGGCCGATCAGCAGCAGGGTCCAGGTCACGCCTTTGGGCGAAACACCGGTGACGTCCCCCAGCAGCGGCGCGACGTAGGTGAAGAGGGTGAACATCGAGGCAGCGAACAGCGCGGTCATGCTCAGCGACAGCCAGATGCCGGCGCCTTTGAGTGCTCTGAGCTCGGCGCGCATGTCGAGTTTTTCCTCGTCACGCTTGGCCGGCAGGAAGCGGATCAGACCGATCAGGGCGATCACTCCAATCACCGTCACGGCCCAGAAGGTCGAGCGCCAGCCGGCTTCCTGACCCAGCGCGGTGCCCAGCGGTACGCCGAGCACGTTGGCCAGGGTCAGGCCGGTGAACATCAGCGCCACGGCCGAAGCACGCTTGTTGGCCGGCACCAGGTTGGCGGCGACCACCGATCCGATACCGAAGAAGGCGCCGTGGCACAGCGCGGTGACCACACGGGCAAACATCAGCACGTTGTAGTCGCTGGCCAGGGCGCAGAGCAGGTTGCCGATGATAAAGATGCCCATCAACGCTACCAGGGCGGCCTTGCGCGGCAGCTTGGCGGTGGCCAGTGCCATGAAGGGGGCACCGATGGCCACGCCCAGGGCGTAGCCGGTCACCAGCCAGCCGGCGCCGGGAATCGATACACCGAGGTCGGCCGCCACATCGGGCAACAGGCCCATGATGACGAACTCGGTCGTACCGATGGCGAAGGCGCTTAAGGCCAGGATGAGTAGCGAGAGAGGCATTGATGGGTCCTTGTTACAGCGGTGCGCTGAGTTCTTCGGTGAGCGCTTTGAGGAAGGCTTGGATCACGTCCTCATTGCGTTTGAAAAAGTGCCATTGGCCGGCCTTCTGGCTGCTGATCAGCCCCGCCCGTTGCAGGTTCGCCAGGTGCGCCGACACGGTGGACTGAGACAGCCCGCAGCGCTGGTCGATCTGCCCGGCACAAATGCCGTATTCGTGGTTGTGCAGCTGCTCGGGGAATTGCACTTTCGGGTCTTTCAGCCAGTTGAGGATGTCTCGCCGTACTGGGTGCGCCAGGGCTTTTATTATTTCGTCGAGGTCGATGGACATGGCAGTGATGCTCGGTTTTGTAAAACGTTATATCGCGATGAGGCGAACTTTAAATCGTTGTATCCCGATATACCAATATGAATTTGGTCTTAAACCAGATTGAATCGGTATATCGGGTTATAACGATACGTTGACGGCAGTGCTAGACTGCGCGCCATGAATTATCTCGCACATCTGCACCTCGGCGGCCAACTTCCTGCTCAATTGCTTGGCAGCCTGTATGGCGACTTTGTTAAAGGTCGCCTGCAAGGCCAGTTCAGCCCGCAAATCGAGTCGGCGATTCAGTTGCATCGCTCAATCGATCGCTACACCGACAGTCATCCGCTGATCGGGCAGGCGCTGTCGCGCTTCACCCTGACCCGGCGCCGCTATGCCGGGATTGTCCTCGATGTGTTTTTCGACCACTGCCTGGCGCGGGACTGGGCGTTATATGCCGATCAGCCGCTGGAGCGATTTACCTCTGAGGTTTACCGGGTGCTCGCCGAAGAGCCGGCGTTGCCGGGGCGGCTGGCGCAGATTGCGCCGTACATGGCGGCGGATGACTGGCTGGGTTCGTACCGCGAATTTGCGGTGATGGAACAGGTACTTCGAGGAATTGGCCGGCGCCTGACACGGCCCGAAGAACTGGGCCATGCCATGCAGGAATTACGAGCGCTGTACGAGCCGTTGAGCGAGGATTTTCGGGTGTTTTACCCAGAATTGCAGCGGTTCTCAAATAGCCAGTTGGCAATACAACTATAGATGTGGGAGCGGGCTTGCTCGCGAAAGCGGTGGGTCAGCTAATGAATCTGCTGACTGATGCACCGCCTTCGCGAGCAAGCCCGCTCCCACATTTTTCACCGTGCTCGCTTCAGGCCGCGAATGCTGGCCGCGCTGGCATTTGCTCAGCTTCTGGAAGGGGGCCAAACAACGCCTTCTGCACCGCCTGCTGCGCCTGGAACGCCAGCGCCGCACGTTCCTGCCCGGCGCAGGCAATCGGCTTGAGCAGATGGATTTCCACGTCGCCCTGGTCATTGCCGAACAAACGCATCAAGTGCGAGAGCAAATCATCGTCGCCAATAAACGGTGCCAGCGGGTCGATGTGGCCATCGCGCAGATAACGAATCGCCACCGGTTGCAGCGACACATCGGCATCAATCGCACTGGCCAGTAACCGCCCGTGGAACGTACGCAGGGCGCGGCCGTCGGTGGTGGTGCCTTCCGGGAACATCAACAGCGGGTGTTGTTGTTCCAGATGACGCGTCATCTGTTTGCGAATCAACTGGCTGTCCCCCGAACCTCGGCGGATGAACAGACTGCCTGCCTTGGCGGCCAACCAGCCCGCCACCGGCCAGGTGCGCACCTCGGCCTTGGACAGGAACGACATCGGCGCCACCATCCCCAGCAGCGGGATATCGGTCCACGATACGTGGTTGCTGACCCACAGCATCGACTGTTGCGGCAACTCACCGTGAACGGTCACGCGAAAGGGCAGGGCGTTGGTCAGCCGTGCCATGAAAAAACGCGACCAGCGCTGCCGGCGCACCATCGAGTTGGCCACGCCCAGACGTTCAAACACGCCAAACACACTGGCCATGGTCAAACCCAGGGCCACCACCACCAGCACGCGGGCAATTCGCCCGTACACTCGAAGGCGGCTCATCACATGGCTGCCTTGAAGTGGCGGGCATACCGCGGGCACAGCTCGTCGCGCTTGAGCAGGATGAACACGTCGGCGACCTGGAAGTCTTCGTCCCAGCAGGGTTCGCCGCAAATCTTTGCACCCAGGCGCATGTAGGCCTTGAGCAAGGGGGGCATTTCGGCGATGACGTTGGATGGCAGGTCTAATGCCGGCAGCGGCTTTTTCGGCTCGGCCCGCAGGTGTTCGTTGCACAGGTAGCGTTCGCGCAGGCGCTGCATGATGGCGTGGGCCTGGATGCCGCCGTCGTGCATCGGGATGCTCGCGCAGCCCATCAGGTAGCTGTAGCCACCCTGGTTGAGGACTTCGGCCAGCTCGCCCCACAACACGGCGATGGTGCCGCCGTTGCGGTAGGCGGGGTCGACGCAGGTGCGGCCGATTTCCAGGATGGGGCCTTTGAGGTGCAGCAGGCCGTGGAGGCTGAATTCTTCTTCGCTGTAGAAGCGGCCCAGGGTGGTGGCGGCCTGGTGGTCGAGCAAACGGGTGGTGGCGACGAGTCGACCGCTGTTCAAATCCCGCACGCCGATGTGGCTGCAGTGAACATCATAGTCATCCATGTCCAGGCCCAGTTCAGCGCCTTTCAGCTTGGCGTTGAATTCGCCGCTGAACACGTTGAACCGCAGGGCCTGGGCTTCCTGCAAAGCCTGGGCGCCGATCAGGCGTTCGGCTTGCAGGCGGCGTTCATTGCCGGTGTCGCTGATGCGGGCGATCTGAGTCATGGCGAGTCTCCGAGTGCCGGCCAGGGTTACGGCCGGTCGACTTGTTTGTGCCATGTCAGGCTATGTAGGGCCGGTGTCATCTCCATGAAGTTACGGTGACGCTTAGATGACAGGCATTTCGCCGGTGGGTGCTGTGTTTTTTGTGTACATATCCGTTGCTGCGGTAACGGCGGCTTATGGTTCCGCTCTTACAGCGGGTCACTTTTGGCAAACGCCCCAAAAGTAACCAAAAGGTCTTTGCCCCACCACTCGGTGCCTCGCCTAGGCTCG
>NZ_AKVH01000057.1:0-27551 GCF_000278565.1 Pseudomonas sp. Ag1 | reverse complement strand
GGCCAGGGATGGCCCATGACGGCGGCCCACGGTCCAAAGCCGGAGTGAGGGCACACCGAGCCTAGGCGAGGTGCCGARTGGTGGGGCAAGAGCGTTTTGCTTACTTTTGCGCTKTTCAAAAGTGAGCCGCTGTAAGAGCGGAACCAATAGCAGCCGTTACCGCAGCAACGGATATGCCCCCCCAAGAAAACTTTCCTCCCCCGAGCGTGACCCAGATCCCACAACCCGTTGATTAATGATGGCATCCGCTCAGCTATACTCCTCTCCATTTGAATGGCCCTCGAGGAATTACTGTGAAGAACTGGACCTTGCGCCAACGGATTTTGGCGAGCTTTGCGGTCATCATCGCGATCATGCTGCTGATGGTAGTGGTCTCGTATTCACGCCTGTTGAAGATCGAACTCAGCGAAGAATCAGTCCGTGACGACGCAGTCCCGGGGGTGTACCTGAGTTCGATGATCCGCAGTGCCTGGGTCGACAGTTACCTGCAAACCCTCGATATCATTGGCCTGCGCGAAGACAAGGGCCTCACCGACGCCGACAAGACCGACTTCAAGTCTTTCGAAACCCGTATCCTCACCCAGATGGCCAATTACAAGGCGACCATCAACGGCGGCGAGGACCAGGCCGAATTCGATAAATTCGAAGCCCTGCACCAGGCCTATAACAAGGCCCTGTCCGGCGTTCTCGACCACCTGCAGAACCACGACGTGGCCGCCGCCCGCAAACTGTTCGACGCCGAGCTGACCCCGACCTGGACCGCAGGCCGCATGAAGCTCAACGACATCATCACCGAAAACAAAAACGTCGCGGACCGCGCCACCAACGCTATCGACGACGCCGTGTCCGCTGCAAAAATCAGCATGGGCGTCTCGCTGATCCTCGCGATCCTCGCCGCTGGCCTCTGCGGCCTGCTGCTGATGCGCGCGATCATGGCGCCGATGAAACGCATCGTCGACATCCTCGAAACCATGCGCACCGGCGACTTGAGCAAACGCCTGAACCTCGAACGCAAGGACGAATTCGGCGCAGTAGAGACCGGCTTCAACGACATGATGACCGAGCTCACCGCCCTGGTGTCCCAGGCACAGCGCTCTTCGGTACAGGTCACTACCTCGGTCACCGAGATTGCCGCGACTTCCAAGCAACAACAGGCCACGGCCACTGAGACCGCCGCGACGACCACCGAGATCGGCGCTACTTCGCGGGAGATCGCTGCTACTTCCAAGGACTTGGTCCGTACCATGACCGAAGTCTCCACCGCCGCCGACCAGGCCTCGGTGGCCGCCGGCTCCGGCCAGCAAGGCCTGGCGCGCATGGAAGAAACCATGCACTCGGTGATGGGCGCGGCCGACCTAGTGAACGCCAAGCTGGCGATCCTCAATGAGAAGGCCGGCAACATCAACCAGGTGGTGGTGACCATCGTCAAGGTCGCCGACCAGACCAACCTGTTGTCCCTCAACGCTGCCATCGAGGCCGAGAAGGCCGGTGAGTACGGTCGCGGGTTTGCCGTGGTGGCCACCGAAGTGCGGCGCCTGGCCGACCAGACCGCCGTGGCCACCTACGACATCGAGCAGATGGTGCGCGAGATCCAGTCGGCGGTGTCGGCCGGGGTGATGGGCATGGACAAGTTCTCTGAAGAAGTGCGCCGTGGCATGTTCGAGGTGCAGCAGGTGGGCGAGCAGCTGTCGCAGATCATCCATCAGGTGCAGGCCCTGGCGCCACGGGTGTTGATGGTCAACGAAGGCATGCAGGCCCAGGCCACCGGCGCCGAGCAGATCAACCATGCGCTGGTGCAGTTGGGCGATGCCAGCAGCCAGACCGTGGAGTCCCTGCGTCAGGCCAGCTTTGCCATCGACGAGCTGAGCCAGGTCGCCGTCGGCCTGCGCAGCGGCGTGTCGCGTTTTAAAGTCTGATGAACGACCTCACGGCTAAACGCGGTGCCGTTGCGGCAGTGAAGAAAGCACTGTTCCTGGTGTTTCACATCGGTAATGAACGGTATGCCCTCAAGGCCACGGAAGTGGCCGAGGTGCTGCCGCGCCTGCCGCTCAAGCCCATTGCCCATGCGCCTGCGTGGGTTGCCGGGATCTTTGCCCATCGCGGGGCAATGGTGCCGGTGATCGATCTCAGTGCCTTGACCTTCGGTACGCCGGCCCAGGCCCGCACCAGCACGCGCCTGGTGTTGGTCAATTATCAGCCGGATGCACTCACTCCGGCACGCTGGCTGGGGCTGATCCTCGAACAGGCCACCGATACCCTGCGCTGTGACCCGGCGGAGTTCCAGCCCTACGGCCTGGACAACCGCCAGGCACGTTACCTGGGCCCGGTGCGCGAAGACGAGCGTGGCTTGATGCAGTGGATCGGCGTGGCGGACCTGCTGACGGCTGACGTGCAGGCGCTGCTGTTTGCCGCGGGCGAGGAGGGTTGATGAGCAGTGATCAACGCTTCTTCGACTTCCTTAAGGAGCGCATTGGCCTGGACGTTGCCTCGGTGGGCGAAGCGATCATCGAGCGTGCCGTACGCCAGCGCAGCATGGCGCTCAGCGCGCAGACTGCCGATCAATACTGGCAGCAATTGCAGGCCTCCACCGACGAACAGCAAGCGCTGATCGAAGCGGTGATCGTCCCCGAAACCTGGTTTTTCCGTTACCCCGAATCCTTCGCCACCCTGGGCCGGCTGGCGGTCGCCCGCCTGGCCGAAATCAAGCAGATGCGCGCCCTGCGGATCCTCAGCCTGCCGTGTTCCACCGGCGAAGAACCCTATTCGATTGCCATGGCCTTGCTCGACGCCGGGCTGGCACCGCATCAGTTCAAGGTGCAGGGCATGGACGTCAGCCCGCTGTCGGTGGAGCGCGCCCGCCGTGGGGTGTACGGCAAGAATTCGTTTCGCGGCCAGGACCTCGAGTTCCGCGATCGCCACTTCACCGATCAAACCGACGGCTACCGGATTGCCGACCGGGTACGCGAACAAGTGCGCCTGCAGGTGGGCAACCTGCTGGACCCCACGCTGCTGGCCAACGAGCCCACCTACGATTTTGTGTTCTGCCGCAACCTGCTGATCTACTTCGACCAGCCGACCCAGAAGCAGGTGTTTGAAGTGCTCAAGGGCCTGACCCACGTCGACGGCGTGCTGTTTATCGGGCCTGCCGAAGGCAGCCTGCTGGGGCGCCTGGGCATGCGTTCGATTGGCGTGCCGCAGTCGTTTGCCTTCAGCCGGCATGCGGAGCCCGCGCCTGAACCGGTATTTGTGCCGATGCCCGCGCCGATTCCTCAGCGCAGTGCCGCGCCTATCCCGACCAGGCCCCGGCCGTTCAGCACCGTCAGTGCCCAAGTGGTACCGATCAAGCCGCCGCCCCCGCAGTCGGACGCCGCCGATCTGCTCAGTCAGATTGCGACCCTGGCCAATGAAGGCAAGAGCCTGGAAGCCCGTGCTGCCTGCGAGCGTTATTTGCAGAGCCATCCGCCGGCGGCCCAGGTGTTTTATTGGCTGGGCCTGCTCAGCGATGTGGCCGGCAGCGCCCTGGAAGCCCAGGGTTATTACAGAAAAGCCTTGTACCTGGAACCCCAGCACCCGCAGGCCTTGATGCACCTGGCCGCGTTGCTCGAGTCCCAGGGCGATGTCGCCGGCGCCCGGCGTTTGCAGGCTCGTGCCGCGCGCAGCGAGCGAGCTGACAGTGAGCGTAAATCATGACCCTGGATCCCGACCTGAACCTGACCCTGGCCGATACCCAGGCCATCGATGACTGCTGGAACCGCATCGGCATCCACGGTGACAAGTCCTGCCCGCTGCTGGCCGAGCACATTCACTGTCGCAATTGCTCGGTGTATTCCGCCGCCGCCACGCGCCTGCTCGACCGTTATGCCTTGCAGCAGGACGATCACCGCCCCGTCGCGACGCCGGAAGTCGAGGGTGATGTCCTCACCCGTTCGCTGCTGATGTTCCGCCTCGGCGAAGAATGGCTGGGCATCGCCACTCGCTGCCTGGTGGAAGTGGCGCCGTTGCAGCCGATCCATTCCTTGCCCCATCAGCGTTCCCGCGCCTTGCTGGGCGTGGCCAACGTGCGTGGCGCACTGGTGGCGTGCCTGTCCCTGGTGGAATTGCTGGGGCTGGACAGCACCGGCAGCGGCCCCAGTGGCGCACGAATCATGCCGCGCATGCTGATCATCGCGGCGCAGGACGGCCCGGTGGTGGTGCCGGTGGACGAAGTGGACGGTATCCATGCCATTGATGAACGCACCTTGAACGCGGCGTCTGCCTCCGGCACCCAGGCCAGCGCCCGCTATACCCAAGGGGTGTTGCAGTGGAAAGGCCGCAGCCTGCGCTGGCTGGACGAGGCGCAATTGTTGTCTGCCGTGACCCGGAGCCTCACATGACCCCCGACCAGATGCGCGATGCCTCGCTGCTGGAGCTGTTCAGCCTGGAAGCCGACGCCCAGACCCAGGTGCTCAGCGCCGGCCTGCTGGCCCTGGAGCGCAACCCGACCCAGGCCGACCAGCTCGAAGCCTGCATGCGCGCCGCCCATTCCCTGAAGGGCGCGGCGCGGATTGTCGGGGTAGACGCGGGGGTCAGCGTGGCCCACGTGATGGAAGATTGCCTGGTCAGCGCCCAGGAAAGCCGCTTGTACCTGCTGCCGGAACATATCGACGCACTGCTGCAAGGCACCGATTTGTTGATGCGCATTGCCACGCCGGGCAACACCGTGGGCCTGGCGGACATCGAGTCCTATGTGGCATTGATGGAGCGGTTGCTCGATCCGTCGCAGAAAGTCGCGCCGCCCGCTGCGCCAAAGCCTGCGCCGCCGCCCACACCCGCGCCAGAACCTGAATTGTCGATGGAAGCGCTGCTGACCCTGCCGCCGGAGCCCGAGCCCGCGCCGCCGGTCAGTGCCGAACTGCCACGCCAAAATAAGCGCATGACCGAAGGCGGCGAGCGGGTGTTGCGGGTGACCGCCGAACGTTTGAACAGCCTGTTGGACCTGTCCAGCAAGTCCCTGGTGGAAACCCAGCGGCTCAAGCCTTACCTCGCCAGCTTGCAACGCCTCAAGCGCATCCAGAGCAACAGCGCCCGCGCCCTGGAAAACCTCGACGGCCACCTCAAGACCGTCGACCTGAGCCTGGAAGCCCAGGAAGCCCTGACCGACACCCGCCGCCTGTTGAGCGAAGCCCAGGCGCTGCTCGCGGAAAAAACCGCCGAAATCGACGAGTTCGGCTGGCAGGCCGGGCAACGCGCCCAAGTCTTGTACGACACGGCGCTGGCGTGCCGCATGCGGCCGTTTGCCGACGTGCTGGCCGGGCAGGTGCGCATGGTGCGTGACCTGGGCCGCAGCCTTGGTAAACAGGTACGCCTGGAAATCGAAGGCGAGAAAACCCAGGTCGACCGCGATGTGCTGGAAAAGCTCGAAGCGCCGCTGACCCATTTACTGCGCAATGCTGTGGACCACGGCATTGAAATGCCCGAGCAACGCCTGCTGGCGGGCAAACCGGCTGAAGGCCTGATCCGCCTGCGGGCGTCTCACCAGGCCGGCTTGCTGGTGCTGGAGTTGAGCGACGACGGTAACGGTGTCGACCTGGAGCGCCTGCGCGGCACCATCGTCGACCGGCAGTTGTCGCCGGTGGAAACCGCCCTGCGCCTGAGCGAAGAGGAACTGCTCACGTTCCTGTTCCTGCCGGGGTTCAGCCTGCGGGAAAAGGTCACCGAGGTCTCGGGGCGCGGGGTCGGCCTGGATGCGGTGCAGCATATGGTGCGCCAGTTGCGCGGCGCGGTGGTGCTGGAGCAGACGGCGGGGCAGGGCAGTCGCTTCCACCTGGAAGTGCCGTTGACCCTGTCGGTAGTGCGCAGCCTGGTGGTGGAAGTTGGCGAAGAGGCCTACGCCTTCCCGCTGGCCCACATCGAGCGCATGTGCGATCTTGCGCCCGACGACATCGTGCAACTGGAAGGCCGCCAGCATTTCTGGCACGAAGGCCGGCATGTCGGCCTGGTCGCCGCCAGCCAGTTGCTGCAGCGCCCGCCGGGGCAGGGCAGTCAGGAAACCCTGAAGGTCGTGGTGATCCGCGAGCGCGATGCGGTCTACGGGATTGCCGTGGAGCGTTTTATCGGCGAGCGCACGCTGGTGGTATTGCCCCTGGACGACCGGTTGGGCAAGGTCCAGGACATCTCCGCCGGAGCGTTGCTCGATGACGGTTCGGTGGTGCTGATCGTCGACGTCGAAGACATGCTGCGATCGGTGGACAAACTGCTGAATACCGGTCGTCTGGAGCGCATCGCCCGACGCACCCAGCAAACCCTCGAAGCACCGCGCAAGCGTATTCTGGTGGTGGATGACTCGCTGACCGTGCGTGAGCTGCAACGCAAATTGTTACTTAATCGCGGTTATGAAGTGGCCGTGGCAGTCGATGGCATGGATGGCTGGAACGCGCTGCGCTCCGAAGACTTCGACCTGCTGATCACGGACATTGATATGCCTCGCATGGACGGTATCGAATTGGTCACACTCTTGCGCCGTGATACTCGCCTGCAATCCCTGCCGGTGATGGTTGTTTCCTACAAGGATCGGGAAGAAGACCGTCGTCGTGGACTGGACGCCGGCGCCGACTATTATCTAGCCAAGGCCAGCTTCCATGACGACGCGCTGTTGGACGCGGTGGTGGAGCTGATTGGAGGAGCACGGGCATGAGGATTGCGATCGTCAATGACATGCCCATGGCCGTGGAGGCCTTGCGCCGGGCGTTGAGCCTTGAGCCGGCCCACGAAGTGGTGTGGGTTGCAGGCAACGGCCTGGAAGCAGTGCAGCGTTGCGCCGAGTTCACGCCCGACCTGATTCTGATGGACCTGATCATGCCGGTGATGGACGGTGTGGAGGCCACCCGGCAGATCATGGCCGAGACGCCCTGTGCGATCCTGATTGTCACCGTCGACCGCCAGGCCAACGTCAGCCGTGTATTCGAAGCCATGGGCCATGGCGCCCTGGACGTGGTTGACACGCCTGCACTGGGCGTGGGCAATCCGAAGGACGCCGCGGCACCGCTGTTGCGCAAGATCCTCAATATCGGCTGGCTGATTGGCCAGCGTGGCAGCCGCGTGCGGGCCGAGCCTGCGCCCCAGCGGGCCACGGGCAAACGCCAGAGCCTGGTGGCCATCGGTTCGTCCGCAGGCGGCCCGGCTGCCCTGGAATCCCTGCTCAAGGGCTTGCCCCGGGACTTCTCGCCGGCCATTGTGCTGGTGCAGCATGTGGACCAGGTGTTCGCCGCCGGCATGGCCGAATGGCTGAGCAGTGCCTCGGGCCTGCCGGTGCGCCTGGCCCGGGAAGGCGAGCCGCCCCAAAGCGGTGTCGTGTTGCTGGCGGGCACCAATCATCACATTCGCCTGCTGAAGAACGGCACGCTGGCCTACACCGCAGAGCCTGTGAACGAGATTTACCGGCCGTCCATCGACGTGTTTTTCGAGAGCGTCGCCAGCTACTGGAATGGCGATGCCGTTGGCGTGCTGCTGACGGGGATGGGGCGTGATGGCGCCCAGGGACTTAAGTTGATGCGTCAGCAAGGCTACCTGACCATCGCGCAGGACCAGCAAAGCTGTGCTGTTTACGGCATGCCCAAAGCGGCAGCGGCGATTGACGCGGCTGTTGAAATTCGCCCATTGGACAGAATTGCGCCACGATTGCTGGAGGTATTCGCAAAATGACCGATATCACACGCTGTCCTGGCCTGCAGGTAGTAATTCAGGTGACCGTAAATGAATGATTTGCAGCTCGACGACTTCAAGACCGACGAAAACGCCGCCATGGTGCTGCTCGTCGACGACCAGGCGATGATCGGCGAGGCCGTACGCCGGGGCCTGGCCCATGAAGACAATATCGACTTCCACTTTTGCGCCGACCCGCACCAGGCCATTGCCCAGGCGATCCGTATCAAGCCGACGGTGATCCTGCAGGACCTGGTGATGCCGGGTCTCGATGGCCTGACCCTGGTGCGCGAATACCGTAATCACCCGGCGACGCAGAACATCCCGATCATCGTGCTTTCCACCAAGGAAGACCCGCTGATCAAGAGCGCGGCGTTTGCTGCCGGGGCCAACGATTACCTGGTCAAGCTGCCCGATAACATCGAACTGGTGGCGCGCATCCGCTATCACTCGCGCTCCTACATGACCCTGTTGCAACGGGACGCGGCCTACCGGGCGCTGCGGGTCAGCCAACAGCAGTTGCTGGACACCAACCTGGTGCTGCAACGGCTGATGAACTCCGACGGCCTGACCGGGCTGTCCAATCGCCGGCATTTCGACGAATACCTGGAACTGGAATGGCGCCGCGCCATGCGTGACCAGACCCAACTGTCGCTGCTGATGATCGACGTGGACTTCTTCAAGACCTACAACGACAGTTTCGGCCACCTGGAAGGCGACGAGGCGTTGCGCAAGGTGGCGGCGACCATTCGTGATGCCAGCAGCCGTCCTTCGGATTTGCCGGCGCGTTATGGCGGTGAAGAGTTTGCCCTGGTGCTGCCCAATACCTCGCCGGGCGGTGCTCGGCTGGTGGCCGAGAAGCTGCGCCAGGCGGTGGCGAGCCTGAAAATCCCGCACATTGCCCCGGCAGAAGGGGCGAGCCTGACCATCAGTATTGGCTTGGCGACCATGACCCCGGTGCAGGGCACCGATTGCCGGCAATTGATCTCGGCGGCGGACAAGGGCCTGTACCTGGCCAAGCACAATGGGCGCAATCAGGTGGGGATCGAGTAGGGAATACGGTCTGCGGGATGTCGCAGACCTAATGTGGGAGCGGGCTTGCTCGCGAATGCGGTGTGTCAGTCAATGCATCTGGCGACTGAACCACCGCATTCGCGAGCAAGCCCGCTCCCACATTTGATCTTCATCGCTGTCTGGATGGTGCATATCCCCGCCTTTTCGGCCAAGCGGACTGCCGTTATCAGCCGTTTGTCGTTATACTCGTCGGCTTTCAAAAGTTCGCCAACGAGTGCTGCCCGCCATGGAAATCAACCCGATCCTTAACACCATCAAGGACCTGTCCGAGCGCTCCGAAACTATTCGGGGGTATCTTTGACTACGATCAAAAGCATGAGCGTCTGACCGAAGTCAATCGCGAGCTTGAAGATCCGGCTGTCTGGAACAAACCTGAATATGCCCAGGAACTGGGCCGCGAGCGCGCTGCGCTGGCGCAGATCGTCGACACCCTCGACGAATTGAACACCGGTCTGGGCGATTGCCGCGACCTGCTGGACATGGCCGTCGAAGAAAACGACGAAGGCGCAGTGGGCGATGTCGTCGCCGAGCTGGCCCGTCTCGAGGAAAACCTCGCCAAACTCGAATTCCGCCGCATGTTCAGCCATGAAATGGACCCGAACAACGCCTACCTGGACATCCAGGCCGGTTCCGGCGGCACCGAAGCACAGGACTGGGCCAACATCCTGTTGCGCATGTACCTGCGCTGGGCCGACAAACGCGGTTTCGACGCGACCATCATGGAACTGTCGGCCGGTGAAGTCGCCGGCATAAAGGGCGCGACCGTGCACATCAAGGGCGAATACGCCTTTGGCTGGCTGCGGACCGAGATCGGCGTACACCGCCTGGTGCGCAAGAGCCCGTTCGACTCCGGCAACCGTCGCCACACGTCGTTCTCCGCCGTTTTCGTCTCGCCAGAGATCGACGACAAGGTGGAAATCGAGATCAACCCGGCAGACCTGCGGATCGACACCTACCGTTCCTCCGGTGCCGGTGGCCAGCACGTAAACACCACCGACTCGGCCGTACGTATTACCCACGTACCGACCAATACCGTGGTGAGCTGCCAGAACGAACGTTCCCAGCACGCGAACAAGGACACCGCCATGAAAATGCTGCGGGCCAAGTTGTACGAGCAGGAAATGCAGAAACGCAACGCCGCGTCCCAGGCGCTGGAAGACACCAAGTCGGATATCGGCTGGGGTCACCAGATCCGCTCGTATGTGCTCGACGCGTCGCGGATCAAGGATCTGCGTACCAACATCGAACGCAGCGACTGCGACAAGGTGCTCGACGGTGATATCGACGAATACCTGGAAGCCAGCCTGAAATCTGGCCTGTAACTCCTTTGTAGGAGCCGGCTTGCCGGCGATCCCCGGCCGCAGGCCGGGGACAACGAACCTGATGGAAAATTTAAAGACATGAGCGACCAACAACTCGACCCGCAAGCCCTGCAACAGGAAGAAAACTCCCTGATCGCCCTGCGCAAGGAAAAGCTTGCTGCCGAGCGCGCCAAGGGCAATGCCTTCCCGAACGACTTCCGCCGCGAAAACTACTGCGATGCCTTGCAGAAACAGTACGCGGACAAGACCAAGGAAGAGCTGGCAGAGGCTGCAATCCCGGTCAAGGTTGCCGGTCGCATCATGCTCAACCGTGGCTCGTTCATGGTGATCCAGGACATGACCGGTCGCATCCAGGTCTACGTCAACCGTAAAACCCTGTCCGAAGAAACCCTGGCCTCGGTGAAAACCTGGGACATGGGCGACATCATTGCCGCCGAAGGCACCCTGGCCCGTTCCGGCAAGGGTGACCTGTACGTTGAAATGACCAGCGTGCGCCTGCTGACCAAATCCCTGCGCCCGCTGCCGGACAAGCACCACGGCCTGACCGACACCGAGCAGCGCTATCGCCAGCGCTACGTTGACCTGATCGTCAACGAAGAAGTGCGCCAGACCTTCCGCGTGCGTTCGCAGGTTATTGCGCACATCCGCAGCTTCCTGATGAAGCGCGACTTCCTCGAAGTTGAAACGCCGATGCTGCAAACCATCCCGGGTGGTGCCGCAGCCAAGCCATTCGAAACCCACCACAACGCGCTGGACATGGAAATGTTCCTGCGTATTGCGCCTGAGCTGTACCTCAAGCGGCTTGTTGTTGGCGGCTTCGAAAAAGTGTTCGAGATCAACCGCAACTTCCGTAACGAAGGCGTTTCGACCCGTCACAACCCTGAATTCACCATGTTGGAGTTCTACCAGGCCTACGCCGACTACGAAGACAACATGGACCTGACCGAGGAACTGTTCCGCGAACTCGCGCAACTGGTCCTGGGTTCCACCGACGTGCCGTACGGCGACAAGGTGTTCCACTTCGGCGAGCCGTTCGTGCGCCTGTCGGTGTTCGATTCGATCCTCAAGTACAACCCTGAGCTGACCGCCGATGACCTGAACGACATCGACAAGGCCCGCGCCATCGCCAAGAAAGCCGGCGCCAAGGTGCTGGGCTTCGAAGGCCTGGGCAAATTGCAGGTGATGATTTTCGAAGAGCTGGTGGAGCACAAGCTGGAGCAGCCGCACTTCATTACCCAGTACCCGTTCGAAGTGTCGCCGCTGGCCCGTCGCAACGATGACAACCCGAACGTCACCGACCGTTTCGAGCTGTTCATCGGCGGCCGTGAAATCGCCAACGCCTACTCCGAGCTGAACGATGCCGAAGACCAGGCCGAGCGCTTCATGGCCCAGGTGGCCGACAAGGACGCTGGCGACGACGAGGCGATGCACTACGACGCCGACTTCGTACGCGCCCTGGAATACGGCATGCCGCCTACCGCCGGTGAAGGTATCGGCATCGACCGGTTGGTGATGTTGTTGACCAACTCGCCGTCGATCCGTGACGTGATCTTGTTCCCGCACATGCGGCCACAAGCGTAACCGTAGCGAAATCCGAAGCCGCCTTTTATAAGGCGGCTTTTTTATGTGGCGTTTATAAGCGTCAAGTAAACAGCGCCAGGTGATCGTTCCCACGCTCCGCGTGGGAACGCAGCCCGTGACGCTCCGCGTCACACTGTGGAGGAAGATCCGTCGTGAACCGCGTAATGGCTCAAAAGGGTGCCGCCGGCATTGCCGCTGCCGTGGCTGAAAGTGTTCAGTACCAGGGCCGCAAGGCCAGTCGCCGGGGCAGTGAGCAGCGCAGGCAGGACATTCTCGATGCAGCGATGCGCATCGTGGTACGCGAAGGCGTGCGTGCCGTGCGTCACCGTGCGGTGGCGGCGGAAGCCGGTGTGCCGTTGTCGGCCACCACCTATTACTTCAAGGACATCGACGACCTGCTCACCGACACCTTCGCCCAATATGTGGAGCGCAGCGCCGCGTTCATGGGCAAGTTGTGGGTGCGTAACGAAGGCCTGCTGCGCGAGATGGTGGCTTATGGCGACGGCAGCCCGCAGTCGCGCTCGCAACTGGCCGATGACATCGCGCGCCTGACCGCCGATTACGTGCAACGCCAATTGCTCAACCGCCGTGAGCACCTGATGGCCGAGCAGGCGTTTCGCCAGGAAGCGCTGCTGAACCCGCGCCTGGCCGAGCTGGTGCGCTCCCACCAGCAAATCCTGCTGCAGGGCACTTGCCAGTTTTTCCAGGTATTGGGTTCCCGCGAGCCGCAACAGGATGCCAAAGTGTTGACGGCGATTATCGGTCGGATGGAATATCAGGGCCTGCTGGGCGGCGCAGAGCCTCTGACCAGCGAAGAAATGCTTGAGATCCTCAAGCGTTACATGCATTTGGTGTTGGCTTCGGTCTGACACAGGGGATTGTCCAATGAAAGCCTGGCGCGTCGTCGTGATCGCCTTGTCGTTCCTGTTGCTCAGCGGTTGCCTGGTGACCTTCAAGGACCCGTTGCCCGCCAGCGAGGCGGCGCCTGATGGTCTGCTTGGCAAATGGGCCAGCAAAAACGCCTGGGGTGAGCCGCTCAACCTGCAAATCAGCCGCGTCGGTGAGCACCGCTACAAAGCCGTGAGCTACCCTAAGGCCAAGCCGGGCCAGCGGGATGAATACCTGTTCACGGTTTCCCGGCATGGCAGCCGCTGGTATCTGTCGGCGCCATTGCCGGCCAGGTTCGGCGGGCATTACATCCTCGCCGGGTTCGAATTGAATGATGAGCACGAGCTGGTGGTCTACAACCTCGACCTGGATCAGGTCCACCAGGCGGTCGGCCAGAAGGTCCTGAGTGGCAGCACCGTCGAAACCGTCGAGGGTGCCGGTGTGTTGATCGACAGTTCCATGGCCCGGGTATTTGCGTACCTGGATGATCCGGCCAATGCCGATGTGTTCGTCGAAGCCGTGCGCTACCAGCGTGCAGGCAAATAACGTTTAAAGAGGAAGTACCGGGTGGACGATTACCAGCAGACGATACGCGCCTTGTCCGATCGCATTGTGCTGGCGCAAACACCGATTCGCGTCCTCGACGCCGTGAAGTGGGACGAGAATATTCGCCAGGGATTCCTCAAGGCCAAGGGCAAGGAAATGCCGGCGGTGGACCGCGACTACTACCTGACCCGGCCGCTGTCGTTCGATTCCAGCGCGGTGAAGCTGGAGTTCCAGAACATCGAGCGTGACATCACCCGCCAGCTTGGCCAGTTCAACCCGGTCGGGCAGATCATGCGGCGCATGTGCAAGGAGTACCGCATGGTGGTGCGCATGCTCGAAGCGCGGGGCACCGAGGATTTCGGCCTGATCTCCCAGGAGCTGTATGGCGCCGCTTCCGATGCGTTCCATGCCGGTGACCCGACCCTGGCCGACCTCGGCCTGATGATGTCGGACTACCTGAACAATATCGATGGCCGTGGCGACCTCAAGGACGAAGCCAAGACCCTGACCGCCAAGGACGCCGTCAACCTGCTGCAGAGCCGCCTGAACAAGGTATTCGGCGAGGCCGAGGAAACCATCCGGGTGTTCGAGTCCGACGGTATCGTGGCGGATGCGGCGGCAGGTGCCGACTACATCAAGATCCGCGCCGACGCGATGTTCAACGACCGCGACGTGCGCGCCCTGGAGGTCCATGAAGGCCTGGTGCACGTGGGCACCACCCTCAATGGGCAAAACCAGCCGATCTGCACCTTCCTGTCCAAGGGCCCGCCCTCGTCGACCGTGACCCAGGAAGGCCTGGCGATCCTGATGGAAATCATCACCTTCGCCTCCTACCCCAGCCGCCTGCGCAAGCTGACCAACCGCACTCGCGCCATTCATATGGTGGAGCAGGGAGCCGACTTCCTGCAGGTGTTCGAATTCTTCCGCGAGCAGGGCTTTGAGATGGCGGAAAGCTACGGCAACGCTAGCCGGGTTTTCCGTGGGTCGACGCCTACGGGTCTGCCGTTTACCAAGGATTTGTCCTACCTCAAGGGCTTTATCATGGTTTACAACTACATTCAGTTGGCCGTGCGCAAAGGCAAGCTGGAGCAAGTGCCGTTGTTGTTCTGCGGCAAGACCACCCTGGAAGACATGCGTACCCTGCGCCAACTGGTGGACGAAGGCCTGGTGGTGCCACCCAAATACCTGCCGGATCAGTTTCGCGACATGAATGCGTTGGCGGCGTGGATGTGCTTCTCCAACTTCCTCAACCATTTGAGCCTGGACCGGATCGAGGCGGATTACTCCAATATCCTTTAACGATATCTCTGAAGGAACTCAGTCAAAATGTGGGAGCGGGCTTGCTCGCGAATGCGGTGTATCAGCAACAGATGTGGTTACTGAATCACCGCATTCGCGAGCAAGCCCGCTCCCACCTTTGATCTCCATAGGTCTTCAGGATCGTTCCCAACCCATTCACGAGGCTTCAACGGATGAGAATCCTCGGCATTCTTTGCCTGCTACTGACCCTTAACGGCTGCAGCTCCTTATTGTTCTATCCGGAGCGCGGCATGCCGTTCACCCCGGAAAAGGCTCGCCTGCAATACCGTGACGTCACATTGACCACCGCCGATGGCCTGAAGCTCCACGCCTGGTGGCTGCCGGCCAAGGCCGGCGTGCCGCTCAAGGGCACGGTGCTGCACCTGCACGGCAATGGCGGCAATCTCGCCTGGCACCTCGGCGGCAGCTGGTGGCTGCCGGAGCAGGGCTATCAAGTGCTGTTGGTGGACTATCGCGGCTACGGGCTGTCCGAAGGCGAACCTTCGCTGCCGGCGGTTTACCAGGACATCGACGCCGCTTTCAAGTGGATCGACAACGCCCCCGAAACCCAGGGCCAGCCACTGATCGTGCTCGGCCAAAGCCTGGGCGGCGCGCTAGTGGTGCACTACCTGGCGGAACATCCCGAACGTCAGCCGCAGCTCAAGGCGCTGGTACTGGACGGTGTGCCGGCCAGTTATCGTGACGTAGGACAATTCGCCCTCAGCACCTCCTGGCTAACATGGCCGTTCCAGGTGCCGTTGTCGTGGCTGGTGCCGGACGGCGACAGTGCGATCAACGCCATGCCCCGGCTGACCGGCGTGCCGAAATTGTTATTCCATAGCCTGGATGACCCGATCGTGCCGCTCTCCAACGGCATTCGCCTGTATCAGGCTGCGCCGCCACCGCGGGTGCTGCAACTGACCCGGGGTGGCCACGTGCAAACCTTTGCCGACAAGACCTGGCAAACCGTGATGCTGCGCTACCTGGACGACCCCCAGCATTTCAACGGGCTGCGCCGCCTGGGGGAAATCCCCAATTACCCGGCGGCCCCGAATTCCAACGCAGAGAACCCGCAATGAGCGAAGAACGCAACATGATCCCCCTGATCCTCACCGGCATCGGCACCATCATCGGTACTGTTGGCTGCCTGTGGTACTACGGCTATTTGCACTTCGCCAAGCCCGAGGATGCGTTGCTGCTCAGCGACTTCACCATGCTCAAGACCGTGCCGGGCGAGGATTACAAAATCTCCCTGACCCCGGCCGCCCAGGTGGCGCAATGCGTTGATGGCGTACTGGTGCTGTTTGATACCGAACAGAAAGGGCTGACCGGCGTACTGGTCAACAGCAAGAAGCAGGCAGTGCGTTGCATGGGGCAGGAAACGCCGCAATTGGAGCAGTAGCGCGAGTCAAGTGGGAAAGGTCTGGAACCATTTTAAGTGGATTGCCACAGATTCCGTACTGGCCAGCAGCGCTGGATCGGTTATCTCGGATACTTAATTTGGAGTCACTTGAATGGACATTCCTCGCGTAAACAACTCGTCTTCCCCATTCACTGCCGGTGCGGGGGGAGGTGATTCGCGACTTCAGCAATTGGAACAAGATATTCAGAAGTTGAAGAACCAGATCGCCCAAGGAGGCGGTGGTGCACAGGGCGCGCAGGGCGAAGAAAGCCTTGAGGAAAGGCTCAAGAGGCTCGAGGCGGAGCTGGCCCAACTCAAAGGGCAGGAGCAGGATAACTCGGCGCAAGTAAGCTACTGACCCGATGCTCTTGAAGCGCACTGGGACCTCTTGATTCCTGGCCTGCAAATAAAAGAATCCCGCCATTTGGCGGGATTTTTCATGCGGCCTCAAACGATCATTCAGCGACGGAGCGGGCGGCGTGGTGTGCGGGCTGGGCCCTCCGGTGCAGTCGTAGTTGATGATGGAAATATCTGGAACCGTATTGCGTAACGCACCACAGAAGCGATGTGATTTACACGAGTCGGGGCGAGAAGGTGGCGATAGATATTGCTGCAATAAGCAACATGGTGAACATGCTCAGGGGGCACGAGAAGCTGGAAATGCTCGACGCCGAGGATCATAAGCTCAAGCACTTGCTCGACAAGCTGTCGGAACATGGCTACGGCGGGAAGATAGAGCTACCAGCCGAGGATCCCAACCGACCTGTCCGGTTCGACGACCCGAAAAAAAACCCACAGTAACGTGGGTTTTTTTTCCAGCATCAATCGATCAGTTGGCCATCGAAGAACGTGGCTTGACCGGCTGGTTGTCGTTGGAGATGGTCACTTCAACGCGGCGGTTCATGGCGCGGCCCGAAACGCTGCCGTTATCGGCAACCGGGTATTCCTTGCCATAGCCCTGGGTCACGATGCGCGAGATATCCACACCCTGGTTGGCCAGTGCGCGCTGTACCGAAGCGGCGCGGCGCTCGGACAGGCTCTGGTTGTACGAGTCGGAACCGGTGCTGTCGGTGTAGCCTTCGACGATCACTTTACGGTCCGGGTTATCGCGCAGGAACTGCGCCAGCTTGGTGATGTTCACCAGGCCGCTGGACTTGAGGTCCGACTTGTTGGTGGCGAACAGCACGTCACCAAAGGTCACCAGTGTGCCGCGATCAGTCTGCTTGGCGTTCAAGCTGTCTTGCAGTTGCTTGATCTGCGCGTCACGGGCCTGCAGCAAGGCGCGGGCACGTTCGTCACCGGCGTTTTTCAGCTTGGCTTCGGACTCACGCAGGACGATGGTGTCCTTGGCCACTTCAACGCGCTGGTTGGTCAGGTAGGCCAGTTGGTCGACCTTCTTCTGGTCTTCCTTGTCGCGGTAGGCCTTGTCAGCCTTGTCCAGCCAGTCGCTGGCGTCTTTGGTTTCCAGCGCCGCTACCTTGGTAGCTTGCGGGTTGGCTTGCAGGGCCGAGAAGTTGGTCCGAGCGTTTTCCAGGTTCTGGTTCGGCGGGGTGGAGCAAGCCGCCAGAGCAACGCTCATCGCCAGCAGGGCAGGGATCATCAATTGTTTACGCATAGTCGTGTCGTCCTTTCAATTCGGTTTCGGGTGCAATGCAATCAGGGGCGGCGGCTTATTGTTGCGGCTGGATCACAGCCGGGCGCATGCCTTCCTGACGCAGCTCCTGAACAGCTTTCTGGGAATCCTTCACAGCCTGTTCGGCCTTGGCAGCCTGGGCTTTACGCTCTGCTACGCGAGCGTCCCACTCGGACTGTTCGGCCAGGCGACGGGCTTCGTCGTAGTTCTTGTCGTGCATGGCGATTTCAGCTTGCTTCAGTTTGTCCTGGGCAGACTTCATCTCCACGGCTGCGAACTCGGTACCGCCGGCGCTGACAGCGCTGTTCACCGCAGATTGGGTAACAGCGTATTGCTCGGTCGGCGGGTTGCCGGCGCAGCCAGCCAGTACGAAGCTGGTGCCGATTGCCAGCGCGGCCAATTTAAGCCCGCGCAGGTGGTTAAACGAGGTTTTGGCAGTGCTGGTCTTCATCGTCTTCAACTCCATTAGGTAACTCCTGAAAAACATCAAATCCATCTCCGGCTTGCAGTGTCTGCGGGGCCCGGCGGTTAGCTCAGGACGCCTATTCAAACGGCTGTTCCAAGTGATGGCTTACTGGCTGTGACCGGAGGCTTTTTTGAATAGTTCAGCGAAGATGGCGATTTGCCTAAAAAAATATTTGACTGAACGGTCAGCGTTTAAAAGTTGGAACTTTTGCATGGCGCAGCGGTATCCAGGGCCTTTGGGAGGCCCTGAATACGGGAGGTCAAGGGTTTTGAGGCGCAGGTTTACTAGTGTTTCTGCTTGTCGGACTGAGCTGACAAATCGTGCAGGTAACGCCGTGACAGGCTGAGAAAACGTGGGGTTGGGCCGACATCCTCATACAGCGGATCGCCTTCCTCATCGGTGGCAATCACCTGCTTGCCCTTGATGTAGGGAAAGCTCGCTTCCAGCTCTTCGAGGGCTGCGCCAATCAACTCGCCGAGCAGTTCTTCGGTATGGCGTTTGGGGTACATCTCGGAGATCGCCGCCAGCCTGGCGGCGGCTTCCACGTCCAGATGGATGGCGTATTCGGTTTTGGTCAGGCGACCCTTGGCGTTTTCTTCCCAATGCTGGGCCAGTTCTCGGATTTTCATGGCAACCTCAATGGAGCCCACGGTACGCGGGCGATGATGAGTGACCAGCCGGCCAGCGCGGATAACGCTGCGGCTTACTGTTGAGACTAGCTGCAACTCACAAGGTTTAAAGTTCCTTGTAAGACGTCGCCGTGGGCGGCACTCTTGAAGATCAAAGCGTCCCGGATTTTCTGCTGGAGATTGGCTGATGAGCGATATCGATGCACGTTTGCGTGAGGATGTTCACCTGCTGGGTGAACTGTTGGGCAACACGATTCGAGAACAGTACGGCGATGAATTCCTCGACAAGATCGAGCAGATCCGTAAAGGCGCCAAGGCCGACCGCCGTGGCGCAGCCTCGGAGCAGGTGGCCGGCGAAGAGCTGAGCGCCAGCCTCAATCAACTCAAGGAAGACGAACTGCTGCCGGTGGCGCGGGCCTTCAACCAGTTTCTCAACCTGGCCAATATCGCCGAACAGTATCAGTTGATCCACCGCCGTGATGAATCAACCCCGGCGCCGTTCGAGTCGCGGGTGCTGCCGGAACTGCTGGCGCGCCTGCAGAGTGAAGGCCACAGCAGCGAATCCCTGGCGCGCCAGTTGGGTCGGTTGGAAATCGAACTGGTGCTCACCGCTCACCCCACCGAAGTCGCCCGCCGCACCCTGATCCAGAAATACGACGCCATCGCCGCACAACTGGCCCTGCAGGATCACCGCGACCTCACCACCGCCGAGCGCGAGCAGATCCGCAATCGCCTGCAACGCCTGATCGCCGAAGCCTGGCACACCGAAGAAATCCGCCGCACCCGGCCCACGCCGGTAGACGAAGCCAAGTGGGGCTTTGCGGTGATCGAGCATTCGTTGTGGCACGCCATCCCGAATTATTTGCGCAAGGCCGATCACGCTTTGCATGCCGCGACCGGCCTGCGCCTGCCTCTGGAGGCCGCGCCGATTCGCTTCGCTTCCTGGATGGGCGGCGACCGCGACGGCAACCCCAACGTCACCGCCCCGGTCACCCGCGAAGTGCTGTTGCTGGCGCGCTGGATGGCGGCTGACCTGTACTTGCGCGACATCGACCACCTCGCCTCCGAACTGTCGATGCAACAGGCCAGCCCGGCATTGCAGGCCAAGGTGGGTGACAGCGTCGAACCTTACCGGGCGTTGCTCAAGCAATTGCGTGAGCGGCTGCGCGCCACACGCCAATGGGCCCACACCTCGTTGACCAGCACCACGCCGGCGCCCGCCGATGTGCTGCAAAACAACCGCGACCTGCTCGAGCCTTTGCAACTGTGCTACGAGTCGCTGCACACCTGCGGCATGGGTGTGATTGCCGACGGCCCGCTGCTGGATTGCTTGCGTCGGGCGGTCACGTTCGGGCTGTTCCTGGTGCGCCTCGACGTACGCCAGGATTCCACCCGCCACTGCGCGGCCATGACCGAAATCACCGACTACCTGGGCCTTGGCCGGTACGAGGATTGGGACGAAGAGGCGCGCATCAGCTTCCTGATGAAGGAACTGGCCAACCGTCGACCCTTGTTGCCGGGCTACTTCAAGCCTTCGGCAGACACCGCCGAAGTGCTGAACACCTGTAAGGAAATCGCTGCCGCACCGGCTGCGTCCCTGGGTTCCTACGTCATCTCCATGGCCGGCGCCGCGTCGGACGTGTTGGCCGTGCAACTGCTGCTCAAGGAGTCCGGCGTACAACGGCCGATGCGGGTGGTGCCGTTGTTCGAGACCCTGGCTGACCTGGACAACGCAGGCCCGGTGATCGAGAAACTGCTGCTGTTGCCGGGTTATCGCGCCCGCCTGCAGGGCCCGCAGGAAGTGATGATCGGCTACTCGGATTCGGCCAAGGACGCGGGCACTACCGCCGCCGCCTGGGCGCAATACCGGGCCCAGGAACGGCTGGTGGAAATCTGCCGCGAACAACAAGTCGAACTGCTGCTGTTCCACGGTCGTGGCGGCACTGTAGGCCGCGGCGGCGGCCCGGCTCACGCGGCGATTCTGTCGCAGCCTCCTGGGTCGGTGGCGGGGCGTTTCCGCACCACTGAGCAGGGCGAGATGATCCGCTTCAAGTTCGGCCTGCCGGACATCGCCGAGCAAAACCTCAACCTGTACCTGGCGGCGGTGCTGGAGGCAACCTTGCTGCCACCGCCACCACCGGAACCGGCCTGGCGCCACTTGATGGACGAATTGGCCGCCGACGGTGTCAGCGCTTACCGTGCCGTGGTGCGGGAAAATCCGCAGTTCGTCGAGTATTTCCGCCAGTCGACCCCGGAGCAGGAACTGGGTCGCTTGCCCCTGGGCAGTCGTCCGGCCAAGCGCCGGGCTGGTGGCATTGAAAGCCTGCGGGCGATCCCGTGGATCTTCGGCTGGACCCAGACCCGCCTGATGCTGCCCGCCTGGCTCGGCTGGGAAGCGGCGTTGAACAATGCCCTGGAGCGTGGCGAAGGCGAGTTGCTGGGGCAGATGCGCGAGCAGTGGCCGTTCTTTCGTACCCGCATCGATATGCTGGAAATGGTGCTGGCCAAGGCCGACGCCGATATCGCCCGGCTGTATGACGAGCGATTGGTGCAGCCCGATCTGCTGCCATTGGGTGCGCACTTACGCGACCTATTGTCGCAGGCGTGCAGTGTGGTGCTTGGCCTGACTGGCCAGTCTCAGCTGCTGGCCCACAGCCCCGATACGCTGGAGTTCATCCGCCTGCGCAACACCTACCTGGACCCGTTGCACCTGCTGCAGGCCGAATTGCTGGCCCGATCGCGGCAACAGGAAGCGGCACAAGACAGCCCTCTGGAACAGGCGCTGCTGGTGTCTGTGGCCGGTATTGCCGCTGGTTTGCGCAACACCGGCTGACATTTATGGCGTGTTCTCAATAGCTTGCAGATACCCCGCGCCGGTCGCCGTAAAATTGGCGACCGGCGTTTTGCTGTCAGGGTTGTACCTGCCTATAAAGCCAGCGCGGCGCGGGTTTCTCCTACTTTCGGCGGCTTGTGTGGTTTGGGCCTGCTGTGTATCTTGATCAGCCTTTGGCCGTTTGTGCGGCCTGGACCCAAAATTTCCGAGATTGGCCCCACGCGGCGAATCCGAGCGTCATCTCTATAAAAAATTGAGGAGCACATCGATGCGCGTCATTCTGCTGGGAGCTCCCGGGGCCGGTAAAGGTACTCAGGCAAAGTTCATCACTGAAAAATTCGGCATTCCACAAATCTCCACCGGCGACATGCTGCGTGCGGCCGTCAAGGCCGGCACCGAGCTGGGCCTGATCGCCAAGAGCGTGATGGACAGCGGCGGCCTGGTCTCCGATGACCTGATCATCAACCTGGTCAAGGAACGCATCAGCCAGGACGACTGCAAGAACGGTTTCCTGTTCGATGGCTTCCCGCGCACCATTCCCCAGGCTGAAGCCCTGGTGAAGGCCGGCGTCGAGCTGGACAACGTGGTGGAAATCGCCGTTGAAGACGAAGAGATCGTGCAGCGTATTGCCGGTCGTCGTGTTCACGAGGCCTCGGGCCGCGTCTACCATATCGTCTACAACCCGCCGAAAGTCGCGGGCAAGGACGATGTTACCGGCGAAGACCTGGTACAGCGTAAGGACGACACCGAAGAGACCGTGCGTCATCGCCTGTCGGTCTACCATTCCCAGACTAAGCCGCTGGTGGACTTCTACCAGAAACTCTCGGCCGCCCAGGGCAAGCCGAAGTACAGCCACATCGAAGGTGTGGGTTCGGTTGAAGCCATCACTGGCAAAGTACTGGAAGCGCTGATCTGATCGTTCATCCGCTTGATTGACAACGGCCCGCTTGCGGGCCGTTGTTGTTTATACTGACGCACTTTTTTTCAACGTGGATGCATACACCGATGAGCACCTTGCTGGCCCTGGACACCGCGACTGAAGCTTGCTCCGTTGCCCTGCTGCACGATGGCAAGGTTACGAGCCACTACGAGGTGATCCCGCGCCTGCACGCGCAGAAGCTGTTGCCGATGATCAAGCAATTGCTGCTGGACGCGGGCACCACCTTGTCGGCAGTGGACGCCATCGCATTCGGGCGTGGCCCGGGCGCGTTCACCGGCGTGCGCATTGCTATCGGTGTGGTCCAGGGCCTGGCATTTGCGCTGGAGCGTCCGGTGTTGCCGGTGTCCAACCTGGCGGTGCTGGCGCAGCGGGCATTTCGCGAACACGGCGCCAACCAGGTCGCGGCGGCCATCGATGCGCGCATGGATGAAGTGTATTGGGGCTGCTACCGCGAAACCGCTGGCGAGATGCGCCTGGTGGGGGCTGAAGCTGTGCTGTCGCCTGAAACGGCGGCCTTGCCGGCTGATGCCAGCGGCGACTGGTTCGGTGCCGGCACCGGCTGGGGCTACGGCGAGCGCATTGGCGTGACGCTTGCCGGCCAGGATGCCGGAATGCTGCCCCACGCCGAAGACCTGCTGGCCCTGGCACGCTTTGCCTGGGAGCGAGGCGAGGCGATTCCGGCGGACCAGGCGGCGCCCGTGTACCTGCGGGATAAAGTGGCGCAGACCAAGGCTGAACGCGGGATTATTTGACGTCAAAAGTGCGGGCAATTTCAGACAAAAATAGCCAATCGTCAGAATTTGCCCGCGCTTTTAAACCTTTTACCAATTATGTGTTCTAGTTATCACCAGAGCATTTGCGCGCCATGGAAAGCGCCACTAAAATGCCATCACCGATACCGAGTTCGCATGTATGCGCATAGACGGCTTTTCATCACAGTCCTACCCCCTCAAGCGCAAGCCTCGCAAGGCGAACGTGACGGTAGACGACTCCGTCGAAGACTCGCCCGACTTTGTTGAAATCCAGTCTGACAACACTGCTGTTTCAACCCGTTCCCAGGGTTCCGGCGGTGCACGTACCAGTGGCGTTCCTGCCCGCCAGCAAGACATGATCTTCCCGCGCTCCATGAGCAAAAACGTCGCCAATGCCCTGGCCAGCTACCTGACCACTGCCGGCTTTGTCGAATGGGATATGGAAGTGCTGGGCCTCGATATCCATATCTGATGCTGTTGCCTTACTACCTCGGTTGTCCGTCCTGGAGTGAAAACGCCTGGCGCGACTACCTGTATCCCGCCGACGCCCGCTCCAGCGATTACCTTGCCCTGTATTCCCAGGTCTTCAACGCCGTCGAGGGCAACACCACGTTCTACGCCCGTCCTTCCGTCGCTACCGTGCAGCGCTGGGCTGAAATCATGCCCGAGCATTTTCGCTTCACGGCCAAGTTTCCGGGGGATATCAGCCACAGCGGCAATCTGATCGAGCAGTTGCCGGCGGCGGAAAGTTTCCTGGGGTTGATGAGCCCGTTGGGCGAACGTATTTCGCCGTTGTGGCTGCAGCTGCCGGCCAGTTTTACCCCGCAGCGCCTGGGTGAGTTGGCCGGGTTTATCGACGGGCTGGAGCGACCGTTGGCGGTGGAGGTGCGTCACTCGGAATTCTTCGCCAAGGGCGACGCCGAGCGCAGTCTCAACCGCTTGCTGCGCGACCGCGGTGTCGAGCGCATCTGCCTGGACCCGCGTGCGTTGTTCAGTTGCACCTCCACCTCGGCAGCCGTGCTGCACGCCCAGTCGAAAAAGCCCAAGGTGCCGCCTCGCCCGGCGGCGCTGACGCAGTTTCCGCAAGTGCGCTTTATCGGCCATCCGGAGTTGGAAGCCAATGATCCGTTCCTGATGCCCTGGATTGAAAAGGTTGCCGGCTGGATCGAAGAGGGTCGCACGCCCTATGTCTTTCTCCACACCTCTGACAATCGCCTGGCCGCCCAACTGGCTTTGCGCTTTCACGAAAAGCTGATGGTGCGTTTGCCCGGCTTGCCGGCCTTACCGCAGATTCATCGAGAACCCGAAGCGGAGCAACTGGGGTTACTCTAAGGCTCCTTTTCCCGACAGGAGTCAGTCATGGATGCCCAAACCCTTCGCGCCGAAACCTTCAAGGCCCTGCACGAGCGTGACCGCGCGTTCGTGATGCCCAATCCATGGGATGCCGGCTCCGCAAAAATGCTCGCCAGCCTGGGGTTTGAAGCCCTGGCCACCACCAGCGCCGGCTTTGCCTTCAGCCTCGGCCGCCCGGATGCCGAAGGTGCGTTGTCCCTGGAAGACACCTTGGGCAATGCCGGGGCGATCGTCCAGGCGACCTCGCTGCCCGTCGCCGCCGACCTGGAAAACTGCTTCAGTGACACCCCTGAAGGCTGCGCCGAGACTATCCTGCGGGCGGCAGCGACTGGGATTGTCGGTGGCTCCATCGAAGACGCCACCGGAATTGCCGTCGACCCGATCTATCCCTTTGACCTTTCCGTGGAGCGCGTCGAAGCCGCAGTCGCCGCTGCCCGCAGTTTGCCATTCCCCTTCACGCTGACCGCCCGCGCGGAAAACCTCCTGCATGGCCGGCTGGATTTGCCCGACACCATTCGCCGCCTGCAGGCCTACGCCGAAGCTGGCGCCGACGTGCTCTATGCACCGGCCCTGCGCAGTGCCGAGGAAGTATTGGCGGTGGTGAAGGCGGTTGCACCCAAGCCCGTGAATATCTTGATGTCAGGCGCCCTGAAACTCAGCGTGGCGCAGTTGAGCGAGATGGGCGTCAAGCGCATCAGCGTCGGCTCGGCCATGGCCCTGGCGGCTTATGGCGAGTTCTTCAGGGCGGCCCAGGAGGTTCATGAGTTGGGCACGTTTACCTTCACTGAGCGCTCGATGCCGTTCAACCAGGCCAATCAACTGTTCAAGGGCTGAGGCGTGCGTTTCTTCAAGGTGCTGGGCGTGCTGCTGGTGTTGGCAGGTGGTGTGTTGGTTGGCGTGTGGCGGGGCTGGGTGCCGCTGCCCGATGAGTGGAACCCGTGGGCTCCGCTGGACGTGCGGGCAAGCCCGAACCTGCTGACCCGATTCAAGCTTGGGCGTTTGCAGGATGATCCTGCCCTATGTGACCAAGTGCTGAAGACCTCCGGGCTGCGGGTCGCCCATCAGGCGGACAGCCCTGCCGACGCGGCTTGCCCGCTGCGCAATACATTGCGGGTCCAAGGCGCTGATGTCGGCTTGAGCAGCAGCTTTCTCGCCAGTTGCCCGCTGGCCGTGGCGTTCGCCCTGTTCGAGCGCCATAGCCTGCAACCAGCGGCCCAGGCGGTGTTTGGCCAGGCAGTGACGCGGGTCGATCACCTGGGCAGCTTTGCCTGTCGCAATATCTACAACCGCGCCAACGGGCGACTCAGCCAGCATGCGTCGGCCAATGCGTTGGATATCGCCGGGTTTCGCCTGGCGGACGGGCGCACCATCAGTGTGCTCAAGGATTGGCCGGGTGACGGCGAGCGTGCGCGCTTCCTGCGGCAAGTGCGCGACGGCGCCTGCAAGAATTTCAACGTGGTGTTGAGCCCGGATTACAACGCTGCCCACCGTAATCACTTTCATCTGGACATGGGGCGGTGGTGGGTGTGTCGCTGAGGGTCAGGCGGCCAGGCGCAGGTTGTGCAGGATCAGCGGACGCGCCCAGCGGCTGTCGAAATCCAGGGCTTTCTGTTGCTCAACCAGCTCTTCTGCCGGGAACGGTGGCGGTGGTGGTGGCAGCAGGTCCAGTTCGAATTCGGCGATCGGCAAATGCAGCGGGCGTGGTTGCGGCGCGGGACCCGGTTCGGGCAGCGGTTGGCCGGCGGTCAGGACGATCGGGCGCACCCAGGCGCTTTCGAAGTTTTGCTGCTTTTGCTGGGCGACCACTTCTTCCGCCGGGTACGGTGGCGGGGCCGGTGGCAGCAGTTCCAGTTCGAATTCGGCGATAGGCAGGAACAGCGGCTCGGGCGGGGCGATCTCGGTGTCTGTCACATCACAGGCGCGCTGGGTGACGATCTGCGACAGCAGGTCACTGCCTTCGCTGGGTTCTACCGCCGGGTCCACAGGTTTCGCCACCGACTTGGCGAGCGCGCCCGGCGTGTCGCCGAGCTGTTCGGCCAACGCCTGGGCGAAGAAGTCCTGCCACACATGACTGACGCCGGCCAGCGCTTGGGTATTGCGCAGGCCGAAGTGGTTGTGGGTCGGCAGTACACCGGTGAATAGCGAAGGAATGTCTGACATTTCTCTCGATCGTCGCTCAGCTCTGGCAAAATGCCGGATCCTTTTTTTATCGGCCGCTTTTTGCCGATCCTTAATATTTTTGAGCGTAGTCACCGATGAGCGAACAACCAGCGGCCAGCCGCATTCGGGTCGAGGCCTTGGCCGAAGGTTTTCAGGCGCGTGCGCAGCACTGGGCCGAGCAGCTGGGGTTGCCTTTGCAACTGGATGAGGCGGACTTTGCCTTGCAGGTGGGGGAGCAGGGGCTGCAGTTGCAACAGCTGGGGCCTGAGGCGCCGGGGCCGGTGCGGGTGGATTTTGTGGAGGGTGGGGCGGCGCACCGGCGTCTGTATGGCGGCGGCAGCGGGCAAATGATTGCCAAGGCGGTGGGTGTGGCACAGGGCGTGCGGCCCAGGGTGCTGGATGCTACCGCCGGGTTGGGAAAGGATGCATTTGTGTTGGCCAGCCTGGGTTGCGAGATGAGCCTGATTGAACGCCAGCCGTTGATTGGGGCGTTGCTGGAAGATGGCTTGGCGCGAGGTGCAGAGGATTTTGAGGTGGCGCCGATTGTGGCGCGGATGAGGTTGCTCAAGGGCAACTCCATTGAGGTGATGCGCGATTGGGAGGGGGAGCCGCCTCAGGTGATTTATCTGGATCCGATGTTTCCGCATCGGGAGAAGACGGCGTTGGTGAAGAAGGAGATGAGGTTGTTTCGGCCGCTGGTGGGGGATGATCCGGATGCGCCGGCGTTGTTGGCGGCGGCGTTGGCTTTGGCCAGTCATCGGGTGGTGGTCAAGCGGCCGCGTAAGGCGCCTTGTATTGAGGGGGTTAAGCCGAGTCATGCGTTGGATGGGAAGTCCAGTCGGTATGACATTTATCCTAAGAAGGCGCTGAAATCCTGAGGGTTGAGTACATATCCGTTATTTAGGTAACGGCCACTTAGGGTTCCGCTCTTACAGCGGGTCACTTTTGGCAAACGCCCCAAAAGTAACCAAAAGGTCTTTGCCCCACCACTCG